>JAUNUR010000013.1:12847-27378 GCA_030538085.1 Pseudomonadota bacterium
CTCGGTCGTGTAGCCCATCGTTCCGGCTAGACCACAAATCCCAGTGATCTAAAATTGCCCGCGGATGTAATCCTCGCGCCGCACGGTTCCGGCTAGACCACAAATCCCAGTGATCTAAAATGTTGCCTCCAGCCTCCAGCAGTGCGAGCTAGTTCCGGCTAGACCACAAATCCCAGTGATCTAAAATCGGCCCGCATGCAAAGCGTGATGCCAGGCAGTTCCGGCTAGACCACAAATCCCAGTGATCTAAAATCATTGGATCGTTCTTAGCCATATCGACCAGGTTCCGGCTAGACCACAAATCCCAGTGATCTAAAATCCCACGGGCGATCGCTGAGGTGAAAGATGTGTTCCGGCTAGACCACAAATCCCAGTGATCTAAAATCGATCGCAAATTCGCTTCCTTCGCCGCCAAGTTCCGGCTAGACCACAAATCCCAGTGATCTAAAATACTTGCGCTCTGCGAACGCTTCTATGTCGCGTTCCGGCTAGACCACAAATCCCAGTGATCTAAAATCGCGGCCCACGTTCAGCACGCTGCCGATAGCGTTCCGGCTAGACCACAAATCCCAGTGATCTAAAATCAATATGCCAGCCGAAAGCTGATCGCAGCGGTTCCGGCTAGACCACAAATCCCAGTGATCTAAAATGCACCTTGTCGCCGTGGCCTTGGTTATGTAGTTCCGGCTAGACCACAAATCCCAGTGATCTAAAATAGAGCGAGGCGTTCTATCTAACCTTCAGCGGTTCCGGCTAGACCACAAATCCCAGTGATCTAAAATACCCAATCCTTCAGGCGTGGGTGGTAGATGGTTCCGGCTAGACCACAAATCCCAGTGATCTAAAATGGCGCGGCCAAACTTGAAAGGAATTATGAAGTTCCGGCTAGACCACAAATCCCAGTGATCTAAAATGCAACGTTCTATCGTCGGGCTTGCGAAGTAGTTCCGGCTAGACCACAAATCCCAGTGATCTAAAATGGTTTGAAGCTTTCCGCGCCAGACGTTGCAGTTCCGGCTAGACCACAAATCCCAGTGATCTAAAATAGACCGGTCTGTCTGCTGCAACCAACCAACGTTCCGGCTAGACCACAAATCCCAGTGATCTAAAATGGTGAGCCCGATCAGTACCACCGGGGGGGTGTTCCGGCTAGACCACAAATCCCAGTGATCTAAAATTTCGCTAGGTTCGATTGTGTCGCAATACGAGTTCCGGCTAGACCACAAATCCCAGTGATCTAAAATGAGGCGGGGCGTTATGCGCGGCCATTTGTTGTTCCGGCTAGACCACAAATCCCAGTGATCTAAAATCCAATCAATTGGCTTTAGACCATTTTCTACGTTCCGGCTAGACCACAAATCCCAGTGATCTAAAATTGAGCGAGGCGTGGGCGCGCAACACGGCCGGTTCCGGCTAGACCACAAATCCCAGTGATCTAAAATGCCCATGGTGGACAGCGCTGTCGCCGCGGGGTTCCGGCTAGACCACAAATCCCAGTGATCTAAAATAGCGCGTCAACTCAGCACGCGTGTTGCCCAGTTCCGGCTAGACCACAAATCCCAGTGATCTAAAATGCATGACGCTACGGGCTTGACTGCGCCGGAGTTCCGGCTAGACCACAAATCCCAGTGATCTAAAATAGCAGAACCCCGAAGTCGCAGGCGCGGCAAGTTCCGGCTAGACCACAAATCCCAGTGATCTAAAATTCGATATTGACGGCTTGCGCAATAAGCTAGAGTTCCGGCTAGACCACAAATCCCAGTGATCTAAAATCGATGGGCGGGTGGCAATCGCAGCGAACAAGTTCCGGCTAGACCACAAATCCCAGTGATCTAAAATGAGATTGAGCAGTACCTCATCGCTCTCGGTGTTCCGGCTAGACCACAAATCCCAGTGATCTAAAATCGGCAATCTGCCACGTCGTCGGCGTGTTCAGTTCCGGCTAGACCACAAATCCCAGTGATCTAAAATCAGGGCGCCAGCTTTGATGAGGTTGCGGCGTTCCGGCTAGACCACAAATCCCAGTGATCTAAAATATCCCGGCGTGTCTTCGCCGTCGCTGTCTTGTTCCGGCTAGACCACAAATCCCAGTGATCTAAAATCCCCGGTGAGCTTGTGGCCCTCGATTTCGAGTTCCGGCTAGACCACAAATCCCAGTGATCTAAAATAATCGTCAGCGTCGCTTCGTCCTGGCCGAAGTTCCGGCTAGACCACAAATCCCAGTGATCTAAAATCAAAGCTTCGTTTGCTTCGACCGGAACAGGTGTTCCGGCTAGACCACAAATCCCAGTGATCTAAAATCCGCAGCCGACAGGCTAACGCCGCGTTCTGGTTCCGGCTAGACCACAAATCCCAGTGATCTAAAATTGCCGTTCATGTCGTACACCTTCTTAACTTGTTCCGGCTAGACCACAAATCCCAGTGATCTAAAATCAAAGCTGGCGCATTGATAGGGCTTTGGATGTTCCGGCTAGACCACAAATCCCAGTGATCTAAAATTCGAGCGGGTATCAAACGGCAATGAGTCCAGTTCCGGCTAGACCACAAATCCCAGTGATCTAAAATCGATTGCTTGATGTAGGAGCCGATTTTGTAGTTCCGGCTAGACCACAAATCCCAGTGATCTAAAATAGCGTGTTGGAGGGGGTGACGCTAACCGGCGTTCCGGCTAGACCACAAATCCCAGTGATCTAAAATCTCAATCAAATCCCACGCGGTAGCTTGTCCGTTCCGGCTAGACCACAAATCCCAGTGATCTAAAATCCGCGAGCTGGCCGAAGTGCTGGACCGCGAGTTCCGGCTAGACCACAAATCCCAGTGATCTAAAATTGCACCACCACGTACTTGTCGGAGACGCGCGTTCCGGCTAGACCACAAATCCCAGTGATCTAAAATATCATATACCCGTTAAAGCGGGTATGTCAAGTTCCGGCTAGACCACAAATCCCAGTGATCTAAAATGACATCTCCCACGTGTAGGTTCACGCGGAAGTTCCGGCTAGACCACAAATCCCAGTGATCTAAAATGCCCAAAGAGGCGCACAGCCAAGCGGTTGCGTTCCGGCTAGACCACAAATCCCAGTGATCTAAAATGCCCACGCAGTAGCCGCGCCCGCCACGCCGGTTCCGGCTAGACCACAAATCCCAGTGATCTAAAATCTACGCCGTGTGCCTTGACTTCCAGCAGCCGTTCCGGCTAGACCACAAATCCCAGTGATCTAAAATTCTTCAAGCGCATCACATGAGGGCGACCCAGTTCCGGCTAGACCACAAATCCCAGTGATCTAAAATTCGCCGCCTTTTCAGTCAGACGCCACCCCAGTTCCGGCTAGACCACAAATCCCAGTGATCTAAAATCAGGCACCGATAAAGCAGACAGTGACCAGGGTTCCGGCTAGACCACAAATCCCAGTGATCTAAAATCGTCCGCCGTGCGCTTTGTGGCGGCCTGCATGTTCCGGCTAGACCACAAATCCCAGTGATCTAAAATGAAGTGCATCGGCACCCTTCGCTTCGCGCAGTTCCGGCTAGACCACAAATCCCAGTGATCTAAAATGTTACAGGGTTTGGGTGATGTATTGGCCGTGTTCCGGCTAGACCACAAATCCCAGTGATCTAAAATCTGATCAGCACGCACCAGGCGCACGATCTGGTTCCGGCTAGACCACAAATCCCAGTGATCTAAAATCTTAGATTCCAGTGGTCGCGTATTTGATGAGTTCCGGCTAGACCACAAATCCCAGTGATCTAAAATGCGCCAGCGGCAGGCACCATGAGGAGTTCAGTTCCGGCTAGACCACAAATCCCAGTGATCTAAAATTGGTCCCGCATCCAATGAATTCGAGGTCATGTTCCGGCTAGACCACAAATCCCAGTGATCTAAAATCAACACCTTGGCGTTGAGCTGCCGCCCGACGTTCCGGCTAGACCACAAATCCCAGTGATCTAAAATGGCCGGAACACTGCATCACGCGTTGCTGGGGTTCCGGCTAGACCACAAATCCCAGTGATCTAAAATCCTGATAGCAGCGCCTGGAGTGATCAGCAAGTTCCGGCTAGACCACAAATCCCAGTGATCTAAAATAACGGGGCCGAAGCCCCATTCAAATTACAGTTCCGGCTAGACCACAAATCCCAGTGATCTAAAATGACGACATCCGTGTGACGGTCGGCGTCGGTGTTCCGGCTAGACCACAAATCCCAGTGATCTAAAATAAAGCCGGCCTTGTGTACGCAAGCGAGCACGTTCCGGCTAGACCACAAATCCCAGTGATCTAAAATCGTTCCGGCAGTCGCAAACAACTTCGTTTCGTTCCGGCTAGACCACAAATCCCAGTGATCTAAAATCGTACACTTCTTCGTAAGTTGAACGAACAAGTTCCGGCTAGACCACAAATCCCAGTGATCTAAAATGTAGCGCGCGGACGCCAGCGCGGTAATGTCGTTCCGGCTAGACCACAAATCCCAGTGATCTAAAATGGCCGGGCTGTCGAAGAACGACGGCCCAGGGTTCCGGCTAGACCACAAATCCCAGTGATCTAAAATGTGAAAACGCCGGTATCCGTTCGCAGCCACGTTCCGGCTAGACCACAAATCCCAGTGATCTAAAATTTTCGTGTTGGGCTACAACCTGGCTCGACCGTTCCGGCTAGACCACAAATCCCAGTGATCTAAAATCCCGGCAGGATGCACGCGACCGCGCGCACCGTTCCGGCTAGACCACAAATCCCAGTGATCTAAAATAGCGTGAAGCCTTCAAGTGGTCGCCGAGCCGGTTCCGGCTAGACCACAAATCCCAGTGATCTAAAATACCGGATCGGTGAAGGTCGAGACGCCGCGCTGTTCCGGCTAGACCACAAATCCCAGTGATCTAAAATCTTTTGAGGGGTGTCTATGTTTGTCGTCGGGTTCCGGCTAGACCACAAATCCCAGTGATCTAAAATGTTCGGCCGCTGCGGTATTCTTGTGCCGCCGTTCCGGCTAGACCACAAATCCCAGTGATCTAAAATCGCAGCGCGATAGGCTCATTGGTCAGCACGGTTCCGGCTAGACCACAAATCCCAGTGATCTAAAATAGGAGCTGGTAGCCAGTCAAGCGAGGGCAGGTTCCGGCTAGACCACAAATCCCAGTGATCTAAAATCCACCAGCAGTAACCCCTTGCCCCACAAGGGTTTTTTGCTTTTTGGCCACATGAGAACTGGCATCGGAAGTCAAAAAAGATCGAACTGATCTGGCGTTTTCAGCGGGGGCTGCTTGGTGTGACCGTGGAAGGTGATGATCCGTTCGTACTGCTTGTCGGTGAACTGCATCACGTTCACCTTGCCACCGGCTGGCAACACGGCTTCCACGCGCTTGGCGTAGGTGTCGAGTTGCGTCTGGCTGGTACAGAAGCGAAGGTACACGCTGAGTTGGCTCATCTCGAAACCCATGTCGAGAAGGGCTTTGCGAAAGTCCGTTGCGGCCTTTCGCTCGGCTTTTTCCAGCACGGGCAAATCGAACATCACCAGCATCCACATGAGTCTGTACCCCGAAAGCATGGCAACAGCTCACTGATCGCCGTCCAAGCTACCCGCCAAAGCCAGTGGCAGCCCGGGCAGCGGCAAGTCCAGCTTGGCTCGCTCACCCACGTAGATCTGGGCGAGTGACACCGCCAGTTTTTGCATGCACACCATGACCGGTGTCGCGCCAGCAGAACTTTGCATGTCGTCGTACAAGGTGCGCACCAACGCGCGCTTGGTTTCGGGGCTCACGTAGCCCTCGCCCGCCCGCTTCAATTGCCAAACTTTCAGGTCAATGATGGGCCGAAACGGCTCCATCAAGTCATCCACCAGGCGCATGGGGTTGCCGTCGTTGCTGTGGTGCAAACCGATACTGGGATGCAAACCGGCCGCCACCACGGCGCGTGCCGTGGCAGACCGCATGATGGTGTAGCCGTAGTTCAACAACGCGTTGACGCCATCTCCATCCTGGTCACGCCTGAAATCGCTGCCAAACAGCAAGCCCCAGTATCGCCTTGCGCCTTGCCCCTCCACGTTGTCAGGATCACCGCTCTTGACCCGGCGTATCAAAGCAGTCAACGGCGCGGTCGGCGCTCCGGCGGCTTCGAGCGCCGCGGCTTGCTGCTCCAGCTTGGACTTGACGACAGCCGCCCACATCCGTTTGTGAGTCGGCTGGGTGGCGTTGATCTGCGCCTCGATGCGCTTGGACTGCACGTGATGGCCATCTAGCGTTAGCAACATCCCTACAGCATTGTGATTGGCGGCACACAGAACGAACGGAGCGCCACGTTCGGCCAAAGCCACCAGCAGATTGTTGGTGTAGGTGATGCCATGCGCGTTGGCGATCACCGCTGCGATGTCGTCCAGGGGGACTTGGCCCAGTTCCTTGCGCTCGCCCTCGGTGTCGCGCACCACCATGAAGCCGCGATTGACAAACAGATGCCGTCGATCGTCTGCAATTTCAACGATGCGGCCGATCATGGTTGGCGCCTTCAGTCCTTGAAGCCGCGGTCGCGCAACTCACCAATGGGAGAGATCATGACCTGCCGCGCGGCGGCTTTCTGCAGTGATCCGGCAAGTTTGGTGGTGTAGGAGAACCCGTCTTCTGGGTTCCTGTTACGCGCATCTACGTTAGCTTCATGGATGGGTGCTAGTGTGATTTGTGCGTTGTTTCCATTGACTTTTACCATGCGCATGGCATGTAGATTTCCGTCCACGGTTAGCCGCACGACGTCATTAATCAACAAGCGCATGACCAACTCTTTTGGCTTGCCGTCTGAGTCTAATGTGTTCGCCAATAGCGGATGGCGCAGACGGGCCCACCCGTGCTGTCGCGCAATTTGATATGCCTCAAATGTAGAAAGCACTGTTCCTTCCCACTTCCCTTTATCGCCCCGTGTAATTTCAAGGCAGTAGTTGCTTCCACCCACATACCCTTTGTACGGCAGCGGCTGACCTTGTTCATCCACGCCATGCCGCATCGGCTGCGATGGTTCAGCGATCCTGATAAGGTTGCTGATCTCCCGCCCCTTCGAGCCATCCGCTTTCAGGCGCTGCTTGATCGAACCGTCTTTGCCGATGCCATAGGACGTTTCCTCCATCATCCCGCCTTCGTAGCCATGATCGGGCCGATGGCTCACCCAGATGTTCCCAACTGCGCGCTTGACGTGCTCGCGGTACGTTGACCACGGCGGCTGAAAATCCTTCGCCAGCTTGCCTCGACCTCCGTCATGCGCCAGCTCGCTGGCTCGCGCAAAGCGTTGCAGCAATGCCTGGTCGGTCACGCCAATCACGCAGGCATCCACCGCATGGTGGCGGTGGTCATTTCGGTTCTTTTCGCCATCCAGCCCCAGGATGTCGTTCAAGCCCAGATGCCAACGCAACATGCCGGTGAGTTGGCCCGGAATCACGCGCACCCCGCTGCCCGGGCAAACAAGCTGCAGGTATTGCTTGGCGATGCGTGACAAGTACTTCGTGTCGTTGAGCGCGCGTGCCAAAAAGCCCTTGTCTTCGCCAAGCCAGCGCTCATAGCCATCGGCCGCGAACCGGTATCGCTTGCGCAGCGGCATGCGCTCGGCGCGGTGCAGCAGTCCGTCATACGCCCAGCCTTGCGCCTCGAAGTCAGCACGTGCGTCCCAAGGGGTGCGGTTGCGCTTCACGCGGTTGGCATGGCGCATCGCCACGGTGCGGTTGTTCAAGCTGTCATCCAACGTTTTCGAGAACGGCAGAATGTGCTCGATTTCAACTTCGTCACTGAGCAGCATGTGCGCACTGATCTGCACGCCGCTGTAGGGGCAACGGCGATCGGCGGCGTCAAAGCTCAATTCCTCCCACAAGATCCATTTCTGAATGTCGGCGTGTTTCACACGCTCTTCGCTGCACCCCAGAATCTCGGCGATGGACTTGCGGATGCGCTCGTTGCGGCGCTGGTTCTCGGCCTGCCGCTTGTGCGTTTCCATCTTCTGCTCGCGGCTTTGCTTCAGGTCGCGCGCCAGTTCCACCACCACTTCGGTTGGGCGCCCGTAGCGCCGGATCAACGCGTTCACCACCACGCGCACCTGGTTCAAGCCGATGTGTACCGTGGGGTTGGCGATCTTGCCGTAGCGCTTCTCATCCGGGTCTTCGGGTTTGCCACTGCCGAACGCCACATGGCGTTGCAAGGCCTTGCCGTAATAGGGCAATTGCTTGAAAACAGGCTTGATTTCACCGCTCGCAGGATCGATCCAATCGTCCACTTCCTCAGCGCTGAACTCGAAACCCAGCGCACTGTGGTGCACAAAGCCCGCCACCTGCACGGCCTTGTCGTAGGTGATGACCTCGGCACGCAGCGCGGGCACGATGCGCGTCAGCGCCTTGCGGCTCAGGCTGCCGTACCCTTCAGGCAGGCCTGCGGTGGCAATGGCAGCGGCACGCGCCTCATCCACCCCGGTGGTTTCGCACAACCAGCGCACCAGGGTTTCCTCACTCTCCTCCGTCACCAATCGCCAGACGATCTCGTCTTGCAAAGCGTCATCAAAATCGTGCCACGCCGCGCTAAACAGCTCCTTCTTGGCCAGCGAAGCCGTGGTGGCATTGCCCTTGAGTTC
Organism: Pseudomonadota bacterium; assembly: GCA_030538085.1. GTDB lineage: Bacteria > Pseudomonadota > Gammaproteobacteria > Burkholderiales > Burkholderiaceae_C > Ottowia. The sequence continues at coordinate 21,433 of JAUNUR010000013.1, forward strand.
GGTGCGCTTTTCGTCCTCCAGATTGAACTGCACTACATCACCCAGCTTGAGCTTCTTGCGGATCGACTTGAAGCTGACTTTGCCGCTTTGCTCCAGCAGATCAACGATGGCATCGCGTTGAGCCAACGTAAGCAACGTTTCCTGCAAGCGATCGTCCAGTAGCCGAAGATGGTTCACCTCTTGCAGGATGCGAAAGCGCTGCTGACTCGGCAGCGCCAGCGGTGCACGCTCCTCTTCCGGCAGCAGCGTGCAGCGCCCGGGTTTGACGGGCCGCAGCTTGCGCTGGTACAGCAGGGTGTCGCGCAAGTCGGTGCGCGCGGCTCCTGTGAACTGCGCCGGATTCAGCGAGGCCTGCTTGGCCCACAGGGCGTCGAATTCGTCCGCCACCATCTGGCGATCGACATAGAAGTCGTAACTCTTGTCGATCTTGTTCTTGCCGTCCTCGGTGTAGCGCTTTTCGCGGTAACGAGCCCGCGTGCCCTGCCCAGCCTGCAACCGTTTCCATAGCAACTCCCCCACGGTCTGGCAGTCGCTGGCGGCCAGCGTTTCGCGGAGTTTCTTGATGGCCGTCTTGAGCGCGCCGCTGTCGTTGTCCTTCTGGTCGGTCTTGCGGTTGCTCTGGAAGCCGCGGCGCTGGTTCAGGTGGAACAGCGCCCGGGCGAACTCGCCCGGCGCCAGCGCCTCGTGCAAGCCCTTGGCGCGTAGCTGATAGGGGTTGAGGCGTTCCAGTTCCTTGCGCGCCGCATCATCCTGTGGAAAGAACCCATGCTCGACCAGCTTGTCCATCATGCGCGCCTTGCGCTTGAGCAGCCGGTCGCGCCGGCGCCGCATGGCACGCGCGGCGCGGCGCGTCACCGCCAGCGAAGAGCCGTCCTTGGGGTTGCGGCCATCGCTGAAGATGCGCACACCGGCTTTGATGATGGCGGTCGGCTGGCTACTTCGATCCAACCGAAAAATAGCCCACCCCAGAGAAGTAGAACCGAGATCCAGCGCCAACCTGTAGCGCATCGCGTTTGCCTTTGCCATCGCCGCTCCGTTGTGACAACATGTATCAGCCCAATACTAATGCCGAAGCACCAAAAATGCCTTGATGCGCCTTGGACGAGACTGATCGTCGTTGCAAACGGCTCCATATAGCTATAAACTGGCCCTCACTCAGATCACTGGGATTTGTGCTCTAGCCGCTAACAAGCTGATGCTTTTAGCTAGATGCAAAAAATGGAAAGCCGGGCATGCCCGGCTTTCGTCTTTTCCGAAGAACCGCATCGCGCGGCCCTGCTCACAACCCCAGATTCGGCGCCAACGCCCGCTCCACCTCGGCCAACGGCACGCCGCTGCGTTCGGCCATGTCGGCGGCCTGGGTCTGGTCGATCTTGCCGACGCTGAAGTAGGTGCTGTCGGGGTGGCTGAAGTAGAAGCCGCTGACGCTGGCGGCGGGTGACATGGCGAAGCTCTCGGTGACCGACATGCCGATCTCGTCGGCTTTCAGCAGTTCGAACAGCGGCTGCTTCACGCGGTGGTCGGGGCAGGCGGGGTAGCCCGGCGCGGGGCGGATGCCGACGTACTTCTCGGCGATCAGCTCGTCATTGCTCAGGCCTTCGCCCGCGGCATAGCCCCACCAGTCGGTGCGCACGCGGTGGTGCAGCCATTCGGCGCCGGCCTCGGCCAGACGGTCGGCCAGGGCCTTGAGCGTAATGGCGCTGTAGTCGTCGTGCTGGGCCATGAACTCGGCCACCTTCTTGTCCACCCCGATGCCGGCGGTGACGGCGAAGGCGCCAATATAGTCTTTCAAGCTATTTGGGCCCTCAGCGCCCGTCTTTCTTGCGCGAGCAGCTTCTGAATCAATAGCATCACGCGGCGCGATGAAGTCGGCCAGGCAGCGGCTGGGGCGCATGCGGTCGTTGGCGTCTTCCTGCTTCTCGGTCTGCTGGCGCAGGCCGTACCAGGTCAGGGCCACGTCGCGGCGCGATTCGTCGGCGTACAGCTCGATGTCGTCGTCGCGCACCGTGTTGGCGGGCCAGAAGCCGACGATGGCGTGCGCCGTCAGCCAGCGGCCGTCGACGATTTTCTTGAGCATGGCCTTGGCATCGTTGTAGACGCGCGTGGCCTCCTCGCCCACCACCTCGTCGGTCAGGATGGCCGGGTACTTGCCCGCCAGGTCCCAGGTCTGGAAGAAGGGCGACCAGTCCATGAAGGGCAGCAACTCGGCCAGGTCGATGTTCTGGATGACGCGACGGCCGATGAATTTGGGCTGTGGTGGCGTGTAGCTGGCCCAGTCGATGCGCGTCTTGTTGGCGCGCGCCTTGTCCAGCGGCCACAGCGGGATCTGCTTCTTGTTGGCGTGCTGGTGGCGCACGCGCTCATAGTCGGCGCGCACGTCGGCCCAGTATTGCGCCGCCTGCTCGCCCAGCAGCCCTTGCGCCACGCCCACGCTGCGCGAGGCGTCGGGCACGTACAGCACCGGGCCATCGTAGTGCGGCGCGATCTTCACCGCCGTGTGCACGCGGCTGGTGGTGGCGCCGCCGATCAGCAGCGGGATGCCGTTGTCGCGGAAGTGCGCGTCCTTCTGCATCTCGCCGGCCACGTGCTGCATCTCTTCCAGGCTGGGCGTGATGAGGCCCGACAGGCCGACGATGTCGGCGCCTTCTTCCTTGGCTTTCTTGAGGATTTCATGGGCCGGCACCATCACGCCCATGTTCACCACCTCGAAGTTGTTGCACTGCAGGACCACGGTGACGATGTTCTTGCCGATGTCGTGCACGTCGCCCTTCACCGTAGCGATGACGATCTTGCCCTTGCTGCGCACGTCGGCGCCGGCGTCCTGCAGCGCCTGCTTCTCGGCCTCGATGTAGGGCAGCAGGTGCGCCACGGCCTGTTTCATCACGCGGGCCGACTTCACCACCTGCGGCAGGAACATCTTGCCGGCGCCGAACAGGTCGCCCACCACGTTCATGCCGTCCATCAGCGGCCCCTCGATCACGTGCAGCGGGCGGCCACCGCCCTGCACCACGATCTGCTGGTAGGCCTCTTCGGTGTCTTCGACGATGAACTCGGTGATGCCGTGCACCAGCGCGTGGCTCAGGCGCTCGTTCACGCCCACGGGCTTGTCGGGTGTACCGCGCCATTCCAGCTTCTTGCTGTCGTCCTTGGCGGCGCCCTTGGCGGATTCGGCGATCTCCAGCAGGCGCTCGGCGGCGTCGGGGCGGCGGTTCAGCACCACGTCTTCCACGCGCTCGCGCAGCGTGGGCTCCAGGTCGTCGTACACGCCCACCATGCCGGCGTTGACGATGCCCATGTCCAGCCCCGCCTTGATGGCGTGGTACAGGAACACGGTGTGGATGGCCTCGCGCACCGGGTCGTTGCCGCGGAAGCTGAAACTGACGTTGCTCACGCCGCCCGACACCTTGGCGCCGGGCAGGTTCTGCTTGATCCAGCGCGTGGCTTCGATGAAGTCGACCGCGTAGTTGGCGTGCTCCTCGATGCCGGTGGCGATGGCGAAGATGTTGGGGTCGAAGATGATGTCTTCGGGCGCAAAGCCCACCTCGTCCACCAGGATGCGGTAGGCGCGCTCGCAGATTTCGATCTTGCGCGCGAAGGTGTCGGCCTGACCCTGCTCGTCGAAGGCCATCACCACGGCGGCCGCGCCATAGCGCTTGACCAGCTTGGCCTGGTGCTTGAACTCGTCCACGCCCTCTTTCATGCTGATCGAGTTGACGATGCCCTTGCCCTGCAGGCAGCGCAGGCCGGCCTCGATCACGCTCCACTTGCTGGAGTCCACCATCACCGGCACGCGGGCGATGTCGGGCTCGGTCGCCATCAGGTTGAGGAACTTCACCATCGCGGCCTGGCCGTCGAGCATGCCCTCGTCCATGTTGACGTCGATCACCTGCGCGCCGTTCTCGACCTGCTGGCGCGCCACGGCCAGCGCTTCTTCGTACTGGCCGCCCAGAATCATCCGCGCGAAAGCCTTCGAGCCGGTGATGTTGGTGCGCTCGCCGATGTTGACGAACAGCGAGTCGTCACCGATCAGCACCGGCTCCAGGCCGGAGAGCTTCATGGGGGGCAAAGGGGTGGCGGGGGTTGCGGCGCTCATGCACTCACCTGTCGTTCAAGAAGTCAGGTGAGCGTCGTTGCGGAGGGAATCAGGCAGCACGCCAAGCCTGACGGGGCCGCGGCCCCGCTGCAACGCTCCTTGGCGGCAAGGGGCGATTCTACGAGCCGCGCACGGCCTGGGTGAGCGCGCGGGTATTGGCGCGCATCAGCTCGATGTAGGTGGGCGCACCGCCGCCAGCGGGCGTGAGCGAGTCGGAATACAGCTTGCCAGCGGGCTTGACGCCCGTTTCGCGCGCGATCTGCTCGATCAGGCGCGGGTCGGACACGTTCTCGACGAACAGCGCCTTGATGCCTTCCTTGCGGATCTGCCGCACCAGCTGCGCCACGCCCTTGGCCGAGGCTTCGCTCTCGGTGCTGACGCCCTGGGGCGAGAGAAAGCGCACGCCGTAGGCCTGGCCGTAGTAGGCGTAGGCGGCGTGCGAGGTGATGAGCTTGCGCTGTGCAGCGGGGATGGGCGCCCAGGCGGCGCGGATGTCGGCGTCGAGCGTCTTCAGCTCGGCGGTGTAGCGCTCGGCGTTGGCGCGGTAGGCGGGGCAGCCGGCGGCGTCGGCGGTGCACAGGCCGTCGGCGATGTTCTTTACGTAGGTGATGACGTTGGGCACGCTTTGCCAGGCGTGCGGGTCGGCACGGCCGTGGTCGTGTTTGTGGCCGTGGCCGTGGTCCTCGCCTTTGCTGCCCTCGATGGGCTGGACGCCTTTGGTGGTGATGACCTGCGGGCCACGATAGCCCGTGCTTTGCAGCAGGCGCGGCATCCAACCCTCGTAGCCCAGGCCGTTGGAGACGACGAGCTGCGCCTGCCCCACCTGGCGCGCGTGCGCGGGCGTGGGCTGGAACACATGGCCATCAGCACCGGGGCCGACCAGCGTGGTGACGGCCACATGATCGCCACCCACCTGCTGCACCAGATCGCCCAGCAGGCTGAAGCTGGCGACCACGCGCAGCGGCTCGGCGGCGTGGGCGGGCAGGGCGAACGCGACGAGCGCGGCAGCAAGCAGGGTGCGGCGGGGGAGGGAAACAGTCATGGAAAGAAACACTCTTGAATCAATAGCTGCCCGCGCTTGATGGACAGGCGCTGGAGGTCGATTTGGCTTGAAATCGAGTTCAGGCCCGCAGATGGCGCTGCCGCCCATGCTGGCCGCTGCGCCAGGCGCCGTGGCGGCCGACGATCAGCGAGGCAAGGTACACCGCGCCCAGGTTGAGCACGATGGTGGGGCTGGTGGGCCAGTCGGCGTGGTAGCTGATGAGCAGGCCCGCCACGCAGGCCACCAGCGCCAGGGCGGCGGCCAGCGCCATCAACGCCGGCACGCTGCGCACCCACAGGCGCGCCGTGGCGGCGGGCAGCACCATGATGCCCACGGCCATCAGCGTGCCCAGCGCATGGAAACCCGCCACCAGGCAGATGACCACCAGCACCAGAAACCCGTAGTGCGCCAGTGCACTGAAGCGGCTGACGCTGCGCAGGAACTGCGGATCCAGACATTCCAGCACCAGCGGGCGGTACAGCAGCGCCAGCGCCGCCAGCGTGGCGATGGCGATGGCCACCAGCAGGCCGAGCGCCGCGTCGTTGAGCGCCAGCACGGTGCCGAACAGCACGTGCAGCAGGTCGACGCTGCTGCCGCGCGTGGAGACGATCAGCACGCCCAGCGCAAGGCTGAGCAGGTAGAAGGCGGCCAGGCTGGCGTCTTCTCGCAGCACGGTGGAGCGCGCCACCAGCCCCGAGCCCACGGCCACCAGCAGGCCGGCGGCCACCCCGCCCAGCGTCATCGCCGTCAACGACAGGCCCGACAGCAGGTAGCCGATGGCCGCGCCGGGCAGGATGGCGTGCGCCATGGC
>JAUNUR010000013.1:27478-47459 GCA_030538085.1 Pseudomonadota bacterium
GGCCCGACAGCAGGTAGCCGATGGCCGCGCCGGGCAGGATGGCGTGCGCCATGGCATCGCCGGTCAGGCTCATGCGGCGCAGCAGCAGGAACACGCCAACCGGCGCGCAACTGAGCGAGAGGGCGATGCAGCCCACCAGCGCGCGGCGCATGAAGCCGAACTCGGTCAGCGGGCCGATGAGCAGTGCCCACAGGCCGGTGTCCATCGTCTCGGGCGTCATGGGTGTTGCTCCCTCGCCCCTCTGGGGAGAGGGTGGGGGTGAGGGGCCGCCACGTGCCCATGCTCATGCGCGTGACCCTCGTGCGCATGTTCGTGCCCGTGCGTGGGCGCATGCATGTGCCCGTCGTGCCCCACACCCTCCACCTCGCACACCGGCGCCCGCGCATCAAAGGCCTCCGGCATCGCCCGCAGGCGCTGCAGGTTGGCGGGCGTCAGCACCTGCACCGTCGGCCCCCAGCCGACCAGCTCACGCGCCAGCATCAGCGTTTCAGGAAAGGCCTCGCGCACCTGGTGCAGGTCGTGCAGCACCGCCAGCACCGTCTTGCCCTGGCGCTGCCAGCCTTGCAGCAGCGCCAGCAAGTCGGCTGTGGTGCGCTGATCGATGGCCGAAAAGGGCTCATCGAGCAGCAAGATGGGCGCATCCTGCAGCATCAGGCGCGCAAACAGCGTGCGCTGCAACTGCCCGCCCGACAGCGTGTCGATCGGCTGGCGCGCGTAGCCCTCCAGCCCCACCGCCGCCAGCGCGTCGCGCACCCGCTCGCGCTGCGCGCGCGAGAAGCCGCCGAAGGCGCCCGTTTCATGCCACAGGCCCATGGCGGCAAACTCGCCCACCAGGATGGGGAAGCCGCACTCCAGCGTCGCCTGCTGCGGCAGGTAGGCCACGCGCTGGCCCGCCAGGCCGTCGATGCGTCCGCCGATGGGCTTGAGCAGGCCAGCCAGCGCCTTGATCAGCGTCGACTTGCCGGCGCCGTTGGGGCCGACCACCGCCAGCAGCGCGCCGGGTTGGATGACGCCCGAGAGGTGGTGCACCGCCGGGTGGCCATCGTAGCCCAGCGTCAGGTCGTGCAGGGTGATGGGGCGCGGCGCGGCCATCAGGCGCCCCCGCCTTGCAAGGCCCAGCGCCACAGCAGCAACAGGACAACACTCAGCACCGCCGCCAGCCCCACGCGCCAGCCGGCACCGCGCAGCAGCAGGGAAGGGCGTTTGGAAAGCTGTGGGGATGCAGGCATGAGCGGCAACAAAAACGAAGGCGGCGATAAAATGCAACTGACTTGCATCAAGCCGCCAAGCGGGCGATCATATCGCAAGTCAGTTGCGTTATGAGTGCCCCGGCATCATTTCGGCGCAAGCCGGAATGTCAGGTTTTTTAACGCCGTTGCTTTCTCCATTCATCGCCACCTCACATCGCCCCCATGCCCCGCTTTGACCCCGCCGCCCTCAGCCAGCGCCTGCACCAGGCCGGGCTGCGCAGCACGCGCGCGGTGCTGGGCGTGGCTGAGCTGTTCGAGGGCGCGGCGGCTCACTGGCAGCCCACCCATGCCGACGTGGCCGCGCGGCTGGCGCAGGCGGGCGAGCCGGTGAATCCCGTCACGCTGTACCGCCTGCTGGACAGGCTGGTCGCCGCTGGCCTGCTGGCGCGCCACACGGCGCCGGGCGAGCGGGTGTGGCGCTTTCAATGGCTGGGCGTGGCCGCGCCGACGCCTTCGCCAGCCATGCCGCACTTCGAGTGCGACGCTTGCCACACGCAGTTTCCGCTGCAGGCCGCCGACGCGCCCACGCAGGCGGTGGCCGATGCGCTGCGCCGCACGCTGGCCGAGCATGGGCATCAGGCCGCGCGTGTCGATCTGGCCGTGCACGGCACCTGTGCCGACTGCCGGCACAGTGGGGTGGCTGGCGGCAACGCGTGAACTGACAGCCCCACTATTGAGATTTTCAAAAATCACGACAGTGCGGGACATCAGAAAAGCCTCCTCATATTCCCTCGTCATTGCGGCGAAGGCCGCAATCCACGCGGTGTCCGCGGGTGAATGCCGTGTCAAGGTGACGCCCCATGGATTGCGGCCTTCGCCGCAATGACGGGATGAGGTGAAGGCATTGCATGTGCTTGTCTTGAATTACGAAGCCCTCAATAGTGCGCTGTCCCCCAATGCCATTGCTGCTCAGGAATGCATCTTGAATGCCGCCCTGATCAAGGTCGCTTGAGGCTGGAAAAAATGTCGTCTAGGTGTTGACCCGAATCACGCAACATCGCCGTGTGTCATTGCCAAAAACGTAAGGAGTTGGTCAGAGCCGCTCACCAGAATCGCGTCGCGAATCGACATTCGTCCGATTCAAGACACAGGAGACAAAGCATGACCGACCCCATGGTCGAGCGCATACAGCGCAACCCGAAATACCAGCAACTCAAGAGCACCCGCAACCGTTACGGCTGGACGCTGGCGATCATGATGCTGGTGATCTATTACGGCTACATCGCCCTGATCGCGTTCGACAAGGAATTCCTCGCCAAGCCCATGGGCGCCGGCGTGACCACCATCGGCATCCCGATCGGCATGGCCGTGATCATCTTCTCCATCGTCATCACGGGCCTGTACGTGCGCCGCGCCAACGGCGAGTTCGACGCCAGGACGCGCGAAATCATCGAGGACGCCACCCAATGAGCCGCGCCCGCAACACCCTCATCACGGCGCTGCTGGCGCTGACCACCGTCGGCATCGCGCAGGCCGCCGGCGGCGACGTCGGCAGCACGGCCAAGCAGGCCACCAACTGGATCGCCATCATCATGTTCACCGCCTTCGTGGTCGCCACGCTGGGCATCACCAAGTGGGCGGCTGGCCGCACCAAGTCGGCGGCTGACTTCTACACCGCCGGTGGCGGCATCACAGGCTTTCAGAACGGGCTGGCGATCGCGGGCGACTACATGTCGGCCGCGTCCTTTCTCGGCATTTCGGCAGCGGTGATGGCCAACGGCTACGACGGCCTCATCTACTCCATCGGCTTCCTGGTGGGCTGGCCCATCCTCACCTTCCTGCTGGCCGAACGCCTGCGCAACCTGGGCAAGTTCACCTTCGCCGACGTGGCGGGCTACCGCTTCCAGCAGGCGCCGCTGCGCGCCTTCGCGGCCAGCGGCACCCTGGTTGTGGTGGCGTTCTACCTGATCGCGCAGATGGTTGGCGCGGGCCAGCTCATCAAGCTGCTGTTCGGCCTGGACTACTGGATCGCCGTGGTGCTGGTGGGCGTGCTGATGATGGTGTACGTGCTGTTCGGCGGCATGACGGCCACCACCTGGGTGCAGATCATCAAGGCGGTGCTGCTGCTGTCGGGCGTGACCTTCATGGGCTTCATGGTGATGGCCAAGTACGGCTTCAGCCCCGAGGCACTGTTCGCCGACGGCGTGCGCGTGCGCACCGAGATCGCCGCCAACGGCGGCGCCGACCCCACGGCGGCGGCCAAGGCGGGCCTGGCCATCATGGGCCCGGGCGGTTTCATCAAGGACCCGGTTTCGGCCATCAGCTTCGGCATGGCGCTGATGTTCGGCACGCTCGGCCTGCCGCACATCCTGATGCGCTTCTTCACCGTGCCCAACGCCAAGGAAGCGCGCAAGTCGGTGTTCTGGGCCACCACCTGGATCGGCTACTTCTACATCCTGATCTTCATCATCGGCTTTGGCGCCATCACGCTGGTGCTGACGAACCCCGAGTTCGCCGACACCACCCAGGGCGTGATCCACGGCGGCGCCGGCACGGCCAACATGGCGGCGGTGCTGGTGGCCAAGAGCGTGGGTGGCGATGTGTTCTACGGCTTCATCTCGGCTGTGGCCTTCGCCACCATCCTGGCGGTGGTGGCTGGCCTGACGCTGTCGGGCGCCTCGGCGGTATCGCACGACCTGTACGCCACGGTGTTCAAGAAGGGCAAGGCCGACTCGGCCGCCGAGCTGCGGGTGTCGCGCATCACCACGCTGGCGCTGGGCATCATCGCGGTGCTGCTGGGCATCGTGTTCGAGAAGCAGAACATCGCCTTCATGGTGTCGCTGGCGTTCGCCGTGGCGGCGTCGGCCAACTTCCCGGTGCTGCTGCTGTCGGTGCTGTGGAAGGACTGCACCACCAAGGGCGCGGTGATCGGCGGCTTCATGGGCCTGATCTCGTCGGTGGCGCTCACCGTGGTGTCGCCCTCGGTATGGGAAGCCACGCTGGGCAACCCCAAGGGCTCGGCGCTGTTCCCCTACACCTCGCCGGCGCTGTTCTCCATGGCCATCGGCTTCTTCGGCGTGTGGCTGTTCTCGGTGCTCGACAAGAGCAAGAACGCCCAGCAGGAGCGCGCCGCTTTCCCGGCGCAGCAGGTGCGGTCGGAAACGGGCCTTGGTGCCTCCAAGGCATCGGCGCATTGATGCCGCGCGGCATCCGCCGCACCCAGAAAATAACCGGGCCTTCGGGTCCGGTTTTTTATGGTCATTTCGATCTCCAGCGCTTATGCATCAAGCGCTGACAGCTATTCAATAAATAGCGTTTCGATCAACCCGCCTCGCCCCGCAGCACCCGCAGCTTGATGAAGGCCAGCGCCGCCATCACCGCATCGTTCAGCGCGTCGTGCGCCTCGCGCGTGGGCAGGCCCAGCGCGTCCATGATGGTGGCGAAGCGCAGGTCGATCTCGGTGTTCTCCTGCTGCTTGTGCGGCGGCAGCTGCTGGAACACGTGGTCGTAGTACAGGGCAGACACCTCGATCTTCTCCTGCGGCAGCGTCAGCCCCAGCGTGCGCTTGAGGGTGCGGTTGATCATCGCCACGTCGAACTCGAGGTAGTAGCCCACCAGCGGCCGCGCGCCGATGAAGTGCAGCAGGCGGCGCATGGCTTCCTCGGCCGGCACGCCGTCCTGCACGTCCTGCTCGCGCAGGCGGTGCACGCGGATGCTCTCGGCCGACACGCCGTGCTCGGGCCGCACCAGCAATTCCAGCCGTTCACTGGTCAGCACGCGGTTGCCCACGATGCGCACGGCGCCGATGGCGATGATTTCGTCGGTGCGCGGGTTCAGGCCCGTGGTTTCGCAGTCCAGCGCCACCCACTCGCCCGGCGGCGGCGCATCCACCAGAAAACCCCATTCCGAGTCCCGCAGCTGCCGGTGCTGCCAGCCGCGGCGCAGCCGATGGATCAGGCCTTCCATATCCCCCCCGCAGGTGGGATGGAGTAGCGGCATTCATGCCAGTGCACCCGTGGAGCGGGCTTGGCCCGGCCACTGGGTGTGCCCCTTGAGGGGAGGCGCCGCAGGCGCTTCGGGGTGGTCATAGATTGCCCAGTTTGAAACGGTGCCGCAACTGCGCCTTGAAACGCTTGACCACGTCCAGCGTGTCCTTGAGCAGGTCGCGCTCGAAGGTGCTGAGGGCCTTCACGTCCAGCGCGCCGCTCACCGGCTGCTGGCGGTCGATCTCGGCCAGGCCAACCTGCAGCCGCAGCGTCATGAAGAAGTGCAGGCTCTCGGCCAGCTCGCGCCCCATTTCGGCGCTCAGGTCGCCGCGCTGCACCAGCGCATCGATGCGATCGGCCGTGCTGGTGGCGGTGATGCGCGCCGCCAGCGCCATGCTGCGCACGCCGTGCACCAGGGGAAAGATGCCTTCCTTTTTCAGGTGCAGTTGCTGCGCCGCATCGCCGCGCAGCCGGTTCCACCAGCCCAGGCTGCTGCTGAACAGATCGACGGCGCTGGCAAAGCGGGCCAGCAGCGCGTCGTTGTCGGTGGCCATCTGCATCAGGCTGGCGCGCACCCCTTGCAACAGATGGGCGTCGCCGCTGACGGTGTGCGCATCCATGAAGATGGCCAGGTTCATCAGGCTGTCGGGCTCGGGCAGGGCCAGCCAGCGGCGCGCGGTCTGGGCGAACTCGGTCGCGCTCATGCGCCAGGCCGGGTTGCTGAGCATGATGCCGCCTGGGCACGGCGGGTAGCCAAAGCGCGCCAGCACGTCTGAAAAACGCTGGCAGATGGCCGCCAGGTCGTCCGGCGGCGCGTAGCCGTCGCGCAGGATCAGGCCGTTGTCCTGATCGGTCTTCAGCAGTTGCTCGCCTCGGCCCTCGCTGCCCATCACGAACAGGCAGGAGTTGGCCACCAGCTCGGGCGGCGCGATGAGGTGCCAGGCGCGGTCGAACAGGCGCGCGTTCAGGTCCTGCACCATCTTGGCGATCAGCCCCGCACGCGTGCCGCCGCGAAACTGCCGCGCGATCATGCCGTTGATCTGCCCCGCCACCTCGGCCAGCTCGTCGATGCTGCCGGCATCGTTCAGGCGCAGCGAGATCAGCATCGAATGGTTGGACAGGAAGCTGAACACGTCCAGCGCCTCCAGCACGCCCAGCACTTGGCCGTCCTCGGCCACCACCACGCGGTGGATGTGGTGGCGCAGCATGATGGCCAGCGCGTCGCCCACCTGGTCGCTGGGCCGCACGGTGATGAGCGAGAAGTTGCTGAATTCGGCCACCGGCAGTTGGTCCAGCGGCCGCCCCGACAAAATGGCGCGCTGCAGCGCGTTGGTGGTGAAGATGCCCAGGCGCGGCGGCTGCGCGGCGGCATCCCGCACCAGCACGTTGGTGGTGCGCTCCTGCTGGAACACCTTGACCACCGAGACGATGTCGGTGCCCGCGTCCACCACGTGCGCCGGGCGCACGAAGGCCTGGTCGACCCGCGCCATGTTCAGCGCCTGCAGCTCGTTACCGCTTTGCCGCTGGCCGCCCGCGCTGAGCTTGGCACCAATGTCGGAGAACAGCAGCGCGCCGAAGGTGGCGTTGGCGGCGATCAGCTCCTGCACCGTGGCGTGCGCCAGCGCGTAAGCCACCACTTCCTCGTCGGCGACGAAACGGCTGCTGGACTTGCCCGCCACCAGCGCCCGGCCATCGAAGCAGTCGTCGGTGCCGTAGGTGGTGGCCTGTTCGTCGCCATCGAACTGGCTGACATAGCCCTTGATGACCACGAACAGATGCGTGGGCGCCGTGCCGACGTCCAGAATCACCTCGCCAGCGCGGAAATACACCACGTCCACGTGATCGCGCACCAGACGCTGCTCCTGCTGCGTCAGGCTGTCGAAGGGCGAGGCCGCGAAGTTGAAGGCGTTGGGCATTTTTTCAGTGTCTCCCTCATTCCGTTCCGCGTTCCGAAAGCCTCTCTTGCTCAATGACGGAATGACTTCGCCGCTGTGCGGCGTCATGACGAAATGACATCGGCGATGTGCGAGCGGCTTGGCCCGCAGTGAATGTCATGGCGGCGCAGCCGCCGTCATCCAAGCGCAGCGAGGTCATTTGGTCATCGCATCGTGCAGGAGTGGCTATTCCCTTGAACGCGAAACAGCATCATTCAGCGCCGCGCGCCTTGCGCCACGCTTGCAGCGGCGTCCCACACGGCGTCGAGGCCCGCATGGCCCTCGATCTGCGCGCGCAGCATGGGCAGCGCATCCAGGCCCCAGAACAGGCGGCCATCCACGGTGAAGGTGGGCACGCCGAACACGCCCGCGGCCAGCGCCGCATCGGTGGCGGCGCGCAAGTCCTGCTTCACGGCCTCGCCGGCGGGGTCGCGCGCTGGTGCCAGCTGCGTCGTCAGTGCCTGCAGCCGCGCCGCATCGTCGGCCACCGCGCCACCGCGCCACACGTGGCGGAAGATCGTCTCGCACACATAGCGGTTGGGCGCGCCCCGCCGCGCACAAGCCCAGGCCAGGCGCAGCAGCGCCAGCGGGTTGAACGGGTGCGCCGCCGGCAAGTCCATGGCGATGCCGTGCTCGCGCGCCAGCCACAGCACCTGGCGGTAGGTCCAGTCGCGTTTGGGCGTTATCTCGGCCGGGCCGAGCTGGCCGTGGTGCTTCAGCAGGCCCGCGAACAGGATGGGCTGGTAGCTGACCTGGTAGCTCAGTCCTTCCAGCGCGCGCGGCAATTGCTCGAACGCCAGGTAGGCGTAGGGCGAGATGAAGTCGAAATGAAAGTCGATCAGCTTCATCGGCACACCGTTTTCAGGTTGGAGGCCCGGGCGGAGCGGGCGTTTGCGCGCTGCGCTCATCAATGCGCGCCCACACCTCCATCCGCTCGGCGTTGCTCATGCCCGCCCAGCCGCCAATCTCTTCCAGCCGGCGGTAACAGCCCTCGCACCAGCCGGTGACCGGGCTGATGCGGCACACGCCAATGCAGGGCGACGGCACGGCATTTTCAGGGCCGGGCTCACTGGGTTGCTGGGTCATCGAAATCGGGCCTCCCACGGAATCAGCGCCACGCCGGTCAAGTGTTCCAGGTGGGCAGGCGCTAGTTTGAACACGCCGCGTGAGCAGCAGCCCGCAGCCAGTGCATGAGTGGCACGGCGCATGTTCTCGGGTGCTGGCAAGGCGGATGAATTCATGAATATTTCACAGGAATTGAGTACGTGGCGGCCCGGCGCACCCCAATCAAGCCACCAAAGTCCCTGCTTTTGACGGAACTCAAGTCAATTCAGATACAGGGCAAACCATGATGCATCTTTCTCATGGAGGAGTGGCAATGAAAAAGTATGCAGTGGCGCTTGTGGCGCTGGGATTTGCAAGTTTGGCACACGCACAGGCCCTGACCATGGTCGTATCCGAAGGCACGTCAGGCGAAACCAAGACCAAGTTGAATGCCCGTTACACACACTTGGCGGAATTGATCAGCCGCGTGATGGACGGCCAGCGCATCGACATCATTCCGGTTCGCGATTTTGGTGTTCTGCAAGATCAGGTGGGCAAGCAACTGTACGACTTCGTCTTCGTGCGCCCTGCCGAGCCAGCGGCCCGCGCCGTGCGTGACAATGGCTACAAATACGTGGCCTCGGGCGCTCCCGATACGCGCTGCCTGCTGATCGCGCCGACCGGCAGCAAAGTCAAATCCGCCGCCGACCTGAAAAACACACAGCTGAAGCTGGTGTTTCCGGAAAAAGCGTCGTACATCACCCGCGTCTGCCTGCGCGAGCTGAAGGACATGCAGATTGACACCAGCAAGCTGAACATCAACTACGTCAAGGAGCAAGGCCTGGTGGTTGATTACATCGACCACAAGCTGGCCGACGTGGGGGCGCTGGGCTCGTTTTCGAAGGTGGCCAAGAAGTGGACCAACTCGGGCCAGCCCGTGTTCTTCAAAGGCCGGCCGGTGCCCATTTATCCGCTGGTGGCGGGCTCCAAAATCAACGACGCCACCATCGGTAAACTGCAAAACGCACTGGGACAGTTGCACAACACGGAAGATGGTCGCGAGTTCTTCGAGGCCGTGGGCATGGAGTCCTTCGACACGCTGTCGGCGGGCCGCTTGCAGGAATCGCTGAGCTGGATCGAAAAGCGCTGAGCCCAAGGCCCAGCCGCTTCACCCCGCGCGCTTGAGGCGCACGGCTTTCGACACGCGCGAGTTCGGCTCGCGTCCCAGTTGCTGGCTGATGAACACACCGGCGTCGATCAGCTTGTCCAGATCAATGCCGGTGTCGATGCCCATGCCCCGCAGCATGAAGACCACGTCTTCCGTCGCCACGTTGCCGGTGGCGCCCTTGGCATAGGGGCAGCCGCCCAGGCCAGCCACCGACGACTGGAAGTTCCACACGCCCAGCTCCAGCGCCGCCAGCGTATTGGCCAAGGCCTGTCCGTAGGTGTCGTGGAAGTGGCCGCTGATATCGTCGATGCCGTAGTGCCGCAGCGCCGCCTCGATGGCCGCCCGCACCTTGCGCGGCGTGCCAACGCCAATGGTGTCGGCCACGTCCACGCGCTGCACGCCAATGCCCTTCATCAGGCCCGCCAGGTAAGCCACTTTCTCGGGCGCGATGTCGCCCTCGTAGGGGCAGCCCACGGTGCAGCTCATGGCGCCGCGCACGGCGATGCCCTGGGCGCGCGCCGCCTCGACGACGGGCGCGAAGCGTTCGATGCTCTCGGCAATCGAACAGTTGATGTTCTTCTGGCTGAAGGCCTCGCTGGCGGCACCGAAAACCACGATTTCATCCGGCTGGCCCGCCAGCGCGGCCTCGAAACCCTTCAGGTTCGGCGTCAGCACGCTGAACCGCACGCCGGGCTGGCGCTGGATGCCCGCCATCACCTCGGCGTTGTCGGCCATCTGCGGCACCCACTTGGGCGAGACGTAGCTGGTGACCTCGATCTCCTTCAGCCCTGCATCCTGCAGGCGGTGCACCAGCTCGATCTTCGCGGCGGCGGGCACGGGCTGCTTCTCGTTCTGCAGGCCGTCGCGCGGGCCGACATCGATGATCTTCACGCGGGTGGGCAGGTTCATGGTGGCAGTCATGGGTAACGGGCGCCTCGATGAAGGCTGAACGCGCCAGTTTAGTACGTCAACCCGGAGTATTCCGGAGCGTGAAAGCGCGCCTGCGCCACCATGGCAGGCAGCGCTTTCCCATCCTGAGGACAGCCTCTCAGGATTGGGGCGCCGACTGGGCCTCGTCGTCCTCGGGCGCCTTGGTGTGCTTGATGAACACCCGCGCCGCCCAGATGCCCACCTCGTACAGCAGGCACATCGGCAGCGCCAGCGCGAGCTGCGACACCACGTCGGGCGGCGTGACGATGGCGGCGATGACGAAGGCCAGCACGATGAAGTAGCCGCGGAAGTTCTTCAATTGCTCGATGGTCACCACGCCGATGCGCGCTAGCAGGACCACGGCGATCGGCACCTCGAACGCCAGGCCAAAGGCCAGGAACATGGTCAGCACGAAGCTGAAGTAGGCCTCGATGTCGGGCGCGGCGGTGATGCTTTGCGGCGCGAATTTCTGGATGGTGGCGAACACCGTGCCGAAGACGAAGAAGTAGCTGAACGCCACGCCAACGAAGAACAGCACCGTGCTGGACACCACCAGCGGCAGCACCAGTTTTTTCTCGTGCGAATACAGCCCCGGGGCCACGAAAGCCCAGACCTGGTACAGCACGATGGGCAGCGCGATCAGGAAGGCGGCCATCAGCAGGATCTTGATCGGCACCATGAAGGGCGAAATGACCGAGGTGGCGATCATCGTCGCGCCCGCTGGCAGGTGCGCCACCAGCGGCGCGGCCAGCAGGTCGTACAGACGCTTGGGGCCGGGGTAGACGGCCAGCGCCCCGGCCACGACGAGGATGGCGACCATCGACTTGATCAGCCGATCGCGCAACTCCATCAGGTGCGTGACAAAAGGCTGCTCGGTGCCGGCCAGTTCGTCTTCGGGGTCGGGCTTGGTGTTGGGATCGGTCATGGAACAGCGATTGTCGCCTGTATGGCGATGACAAAATGACTTCGCCGCTGGCGCGGCTTCAAGGACGGAATGACTTGGCTGGTCATGGCGCAAGGCGCCGTCATCGAAGGCCGCTGGCCCAGGTCATTTCGTCATTTTTTCTTGGGCCGATAGCGCGCCACCCGCGCCGCGCCCGACTGCACCTGCCGGCGCACGCCGTGGCGCGCCTTGTACCACTGCGGCGTGGCGCCGCGCTTGAGGCGCCAGTTCTTGTTGGGACGGCGGTACTCGGGCGGCGGCGGTTCCCAGGTGGAGGCAGTGGTGCTGTCGCCGCCATTGCCACCGTTGCCGCTACCCAAGCCGTCGAGCCCGGCGGTGGCTTCGGACCAGTCCTTCTCGAACTCGGCCTTGGTGGTGTAGAGGCCTTTTTCGACCTCGCGGCCCGCCTCTTCCACCGACTCCTTCATCTTCTTGAGCTCGTCCAGGTCCATGGCGCGGTTGACCTCGGCCTTGACGTCGGACACGTAGCGCTGCGCCTTGCCCAGCAGCGTGCCCACCGTGCGGGCCACGCGCGGCAGCTTCTCGGGGCCGATGACGATCAGCGCCACGGCGCCGATCAGCGCCATCTTGGAAATGCCAAGGTCAAGCATCGTCAGGTTGAGCGTTCAGCGTTGGGCGTTCGGCGAGAACAGCCGAGTGGCACGCCCAACGCTGAACGCTGAACGCTGAACGCCCAACCAGAGAAGAGTCTCAACTCTTCTCCTTGGCCTGCACGTCGATGGTGTCCTTGGCGGTGGCCGCGTTGGTCACCTGGCCGGCGGGCGGCTGGGGGGCGGCATCGGCCTCGTCGGACGCGCCGTCCTTCATGCCGTCCTTGAAGCCCTTGACGGCGCTGCCCAGGTCGGAGCCGATGTTCTTGAGTTTCTTGGTGCCGAAGATCATGACCACGATCAGCAGGACGACCAGCCAGTGCCAAATGGAAAAAGTACCCACGGTGTTGCTCCTTGCGCCGAACCAGTGTGGCGCGTTTGTCAAGATTCTAGACGGCGGGGCATGACAGTTGCTCCGCCCCGGTTTTCCCTTTTCACCCTTTCAGCCACGGGCGCGGCCCGCCCATCACATGCACGTGCAGGTGATGCACTTCCTGCCCGCCCTCGGTGCCGGTATTCACCACGATGCGGAAGCCGCCGTCCGGATAGGGGTTGCAACCCTGCTCCAGCGCCAGCTTGGGGGCCAGCGCCATGATGCGGCCCAGCAGCGCCTGGTGCTCCGGCCCCACGTGCGCCATCGACACGATGTGCGCCTTCGGAACGATCAGGAAGTGCACCGGCGCCCAGGGGTTGATGTCGTGAAAGGCGAACAGTTCGTCGTCTTCGTACACCTTCGTCGACGGAACTTCGCCGGCGACGATCTTGCAGAAGATGCAGTTGGGGTCATGGGCGGGGGTCATGGGGAAAACTCTCCGGTCAATCGATGAATCAATGCGGTGCCCGGCCGATCAGGCCGAGAACACCTCCAGGCTGTCGCACACGCCAACGTCCTCGAAGTGGTCGGCCAGCCAGCGCGCGCCGGCCTGGCGGCCCAGCGCGAACAGCGTGCGCACTTGCATGCCGTCGGCGCGCGAGCGGCTGGCGCCCAGGCGGTTCAGGGCCAGGCCGCCGTTGATGCGGTGCATCAGCAGATGCTTGTGCCCCTTGCGCTCCAGGTGGCTGTCGAGAATGAGGTGGCGCACGAACTCGATCACGCGCAACTCGGCCACCAGGCAGGCGTTGAAAGTGATCTCGTCCACGCGCTGCATGATCTCGTCATGGGTGACCGGCACGCTCTGGTATTCCAGCGGGTGCAGGTGCACCAGCAGCACGTCGCGGGTGGCGGTGTCGTAGATCAGCGGGTAGATCGCCGGGTTGCCGGAGTAGCCGCCGTCCCAGTAATGCTCGCCGTCGATCTCGACCGCCTTGAACACCGTCGGCAGGCAGGCCGAGGCCATCACCACGTCGGCCGACAGTTCGGCGCCGGTGAACACGCGGGGCTTGCCGGTGCGCACGTTGGTCGCCGCGATGAACAGCTTGAGTGCCTGCTGCCGGCCAATGCGCGCGAAATCAATCCGGCTTTGCAGCAGATCGCGCAGCGGGTTGATGCCCAGCGGATTCATCTGGCTGGGTGATAACCACTGGCTCCACAAATTCATCAACGATGCCGCGCCCACCATGGGCATGCTTTGCGCCAGGGTGCCGTACCGCGCGACGGCTTCCCAGAACTCCAGCAGCGACCGCCGCGCCAGTGCCAGCGCGTCAGCGCTTTCCAGGCCGCGCTCGTGCGCTTTGGCCAGGCCCTCGGCCATGGCCACGGCATTCATGGCGCCCGAGCTGGCGGCGCTCACGCCATCGAAGCGCAAGCGGCCATCCTCCAGCAAGGCGTCGAGCACGCCCCAGGTGAAGGCGCCGTGCGAGCCGCCCCCTTGCAACGCCAGGTTGATGGTCTTGATCTGCGATTTGGCCGCGCGTGTCCTGCGCGGGCGACGCTGCGCCGCTTCGGAGCGGACGGGCGATCTAGGCATTCACCGCGCGACCGGCGTTCATGCGCACCATGCCCTTGACGATGCGGTAGAGGAACCAGATCGAGATGAGCGGCCAGAACGGGCTCCAGATCACGCCAACCAGCGCGAACCAGATCATGATCGGCGAGGTCACCACGTAGGTCACCACGTACAGCACGCCGGCCCACAGCACGCTGCTGACGCGCCACTTGAAGTGGCTTTCCTGCCAGGTGCCGGCGGCATCGTTCTTCTTCACCAGGTCCATCACCAGCGCGATGATGAGCAGCGCGACGCTCACCGAGGCCCCAGGTATCACGGCGGCCACGGCCACGATCAGGTGCAGCAGATAGCTCACCCAGCCCCAGGTCTTGAGCGAATCGGCGGCCTTGCCGCCCTTTGCGTTGGGCCCGTCGATGGGTTCCACGTCGATGATGTCGTTATTGCTCATGATCCGGCTCCTTTCACGTGTCGGCTCATTCACCCGCTTCGCGCTCGCGCACCTTGCGCAGCGCTTTTTCTTCAATGCCTGAGAGTCCCTCGCGGCGCGCCAGTTCCGCCACCACATCGGCGGCGGAGAGGCCGTAATGCGCCAGCGCCACCATGCTGTGGAACCACAGGTCGGCCATCTCGGCGACGATTTTCTCGCGCGGGCCGCCATGGTCGGCGTCCTTGGCGGCCATTACCACCTCGGTGGCTTCCTCGCCGATTTTCTTGAGGAAGGCCTCCGGCCCCTTGTGCAGCAGGCGCGCGACGTAGCTCTTGTCGGGATCGCCGCCCTTGCGGTTTTCGATGACGGCGGTGAGGCGCGCCAGGGTGTCGTCAGAAGACATAGGCTGTTATTTGTAGATCGACTCGGGATCTTTCAAGACCGGCTCCACCGCCCGCCAGGCACCGTCCTTGAGTACGCTGAAAAAACAGCTATGACGCCCGGTGTGGCAGGCAATGCCGGGGTCGTGCCCCAGTTGCGTGACTTTCAGCAACACCACGTCGGCATCGCAATCAATGCGGATTTCGTGCACGGTCTGCACGTGGCCCGATTCCTCGCCCTTGAACCACAGCTTGCCGCGCGAGCGGCTGTAGTACACGGCGCGGCCCAGCTCGGCCGTCTTGGTCAGCGCCTCGCGGTTCATCCAGGCGAACATCAGCACGTCGCCCGTGCCTTGCTCCTGCGCGATCACGGGCACCAGCCCCTGCGCGTCCCATTTCACTTCGTCCAGCCAGTTCATCCCCGGATTGTCGGGGATTCGCGTGACGATCAGGACAAGAGGCCATCAGCCATCATTTCAACCCAAGCGGTCAACTGCCGTTTCCATTGAGAGCTTCGTCATTCAAGACAAGCCTATGCGCCTATGCAATGCCTTTGCCTCATCCCGTCATTGCGGCGAAGGCCGCAATCCACACGGTGTCCGCGGGTCAACACCGTGTCAAGGTGACGCCCCATGGATTGCGGCCTTCGCCGCAATGACGAGGGGATGTGAGGGAGTTTTTCTGATGGCCCGCGCTGTCGGGATTTTTGAAAATATCAATAGGTTCAATAGCTGCTTGCGCTTGCTCCACGGCGCCTGAGACTCGATTTACACCAGATGGCCGCGGAGCAGGCCGCTCCGGATCGCCACGGCCGGACCTGTGCCGGCTGTCGGCGATGCCCCTTGAGGGGGTGGCGAAACAACGCGAAGCGTGTGGAGCCTGGGGTGGTCAGAGAACGCCCTGCGCCAGCATGGCATCGGCGATCTTCACGAAGCCGGCGATGTTGGCGCCCTCGACGTAGTTCACCGTGCCGTCGCTCTTCTCGCCGTGGCGCACGCAGTTGCCGTGGATGTCCTTCATGATCTCGTGCAGGCGCAGGTCGACCTCGCTGTGCGTCCACGACAGGCGCATGGCGTTCTGGCTCATCTCCAGGCCCGATGTCGCCACGCCACCCGCGTTGCTGGCCTTGCCCGGCGCGTACAGCGTGCCGGCGGCCAGGAAGGCGTCCACCGCCTCCAGCGTGCTGGGCATGTTGGCGCCCTCGGCCACGCAGCCCACGCCATTGGCGATCAGCTGCTTGGCGTCCTGCTCGTCCAGCTCGTTCTGCGTGGCGCAGGGCAGCGCGATATCCACCGGCACGTGCCAGGGGCGCTTGCCGGCCTCGAACGTGAGCTTGTGGGCCTGGCAGAAGTCCTGCAGGCGGCCGCGCCGCACGTTCTTGAACTCCATCACGTCCTGCAGCATGCCGCGCGACATGCCGGCCTCGCACACCAGCGTGCCGCCCGAGTCGGACAGCGTGACTACCTTGGCGTTCATCTCCATGGCCTTGTCGGCGGCGTACTGCGCCACGTTGCCGGAGCCCGAAATGCTGACGCGCCGCCCGTCGAAGCCCATCTGCTTGCGGCGCAGCATCTCGTGGGCGAAGTACACGGTGCCGTAACCGGTGGCCTCGGGCCGCATCAGGCTGCCGCCGTAGGCGATGCCCTTGCCGGTGAACACGCTGCTCGAATCGTTGCTGAGCTTTTTCATCATGCCGGCCATGAAGCCCACCTCACGCGCGCCCACGCCGATGTCGCCCGCGGGCACGTCGGTGTTGGCACCCAGGTGGCGGTACAGCTCGGTCATCAGCGCCTGGCAAAAGCGCATCACCTCGCCGTCGCTCTTGCCCTTGGGGTCGAAGTCGGAGCCGCCCTTGCCGCCGCCCATGGGCAGCGTGGTCAGCGCGTTCTTGAAGGTCTGCTCGAAGGCCAGAAACTTGAGGATCGACAGGTTCACGCTGGGGTGAAAGCGCATGCCGCCCTTGTACGGGCCGATGGCCATGCTGTGCTGCACGCGGAAGGCGCGGTTGACCTGGGTCTGGCCCTGGTCGTCGACCCAGGCCACGCGAAACTGGATCGCGCGGTCCGGCTCGCACAGGCGCTCCAGCAGGCCGTGTTCGCGGTATTTGGGGTGTTTTTCCAGGAACGGCCACAGCGACATCATCACCTCGCGCACCGCCTGCAGGAACTCAGGCTGAAGAGGGTCGCGCTGTTCGATCTGGCGCAGGAAATCATTCAGACTGACGGATGTCTTCAAGAGAAACTCCTAGGATGAGGGTGTATGGCGTGGCTCCCGGCCTATCAAGTGATCAAAGTGATCATGCACCGCAGCTTCCCTTGGGTTCCTGAGAGGCTGTCCCCAAACTCCTCGCGCCGCGCTTGTTGCCGGTCTCGGGCGCCCTGCGGCGTTGCATCTCTTGCCAATAGCACAAGCTATTGGCCGCGAAATGCGCCTTGCAGGACACCCGATCCGGGGCAATCGCTTACCGCGATGAGTTTGAGGACAGCCTCTGAAGAAAATAAAGGTTGAATGCTTTGACTTTGATAGCGACCGCCGCCTGACGGCGAGCAGTCAAGGCATTATTTTCGCGCAAAAACAGCCCGGCGCGGCAGCACTTGTTACAGACGCACCACGATGCCGCGCGCGGCCATGTGCTGCTTGGCCTGGGCAATGGTGTATTCGCCGTAGTGGAAGATGCTGGCGGCCAGCACCGCGTCGGCCCCGCCGATCTGCACGCCGTCGGCCAGGTGGTCGAGATTGCCCACGCCGCCCGAGGCGATCACGGGCACCGGCACGGCATCGGCCACGGCGCGGGTCAGTTCAAGATCAAAGCCGCTCTTGGTGCCATCGCGGTCCATGCTGGTCAACAGGATCTCGCCGGCGCCGTGCTCGGCCATCTTTTTGGCCCATTCGACGGCGTCAAGCCCGGTGTTCTGGCGGCCACCGTGGCTGTACACGTCCCAGCCTTCGCCGCGCGCCGCCACCTCGTCGCCCACGCGGCGCTTGGCGTCGATGGCGACCACGATGCACTGCGCGCCGTACTTGGCCGAGGCATCGCGGATCACCTGCGGGTTGGCGATGGCGGCGGAGTTGAAGCTGGTCTTGTCGGCCCCCGCGTTCAGCAGGCGCCGCACGTCGTCCACCGTGCGCACGCCGCCACCCACGGTGAGCGGGATGAACACCTGCGAGGCCACCGCCTCGATGATCGGCAGGATCAAATCGCGCCCGTCGCTGGTGGCGGTGATGTCAAGAAAGGTGATTTCGTCCGCACCCTGCTCGTTGTAGCGCGCGGCGATCTCCACCGGGTCGCCCGCGTCGCGCAATTCGACGAAGTTGACGCCCTTGACGACGCGGCCGCCGTTGACGTCGAGGCAGGGAATGATGCGTTTGGCAAGCATGGTGTGGTTCAGTCGGTTTCGCCGTTCAATTCGTCGGCGCGGGCCTGCGCGGCGGCGAAATCCAGATCGCCCGTGTAGATGGCGCGCCCGGCGATGACGCCTTCAATGCCCTCGTCCTCCACCGCGCACAGCGCCTCGATGTCGGCCATGTTCGACAGCCCGCCCGAGGCAATGACCGGAATGGTGGAAGCCTGCGCCAGCTTGACGGTGGCGTCGATGTTGATGCCGGTCAGCATGCCGTCGCGGCCGATGTCGGTGTAGATGATGCTGTCGACGCCCCAGCCCTCGAACTTCTTCGCCAGGTCGCCCACTTCGTGGCCGGTCATCTTGCTCCAGCCGTCGGTGGCCACCTTGCCGTCCTTGGCGTCCAGCCCCACGATGATGTGGCCGCCAAACGCCGTGCAGGCGTCCTTGAGGAAGCCGGGGTTCTTCACCGCCGCCGTGCCGATGATGACGTAGCGCAGGCCCGCGTCGATGTATTTCTCGATCGTGTCCAGGTCGCGGATGCCCCCGCCCAGCTGCACCGGAATCTCGTCGCCCACGGCCTTCAGGATCGCCTTGATGGCCGCCAGGTTCTGCGGCTTGCCGGCGAAGGCGCCGTTCAAATCCACCAGGTGCAGGCGGCGCGCGCCCTGCGCCAGCCAGTGCAGGGCCATGTCGGCGGGACTTTCGCTGAAGGTGGTGGCCTGGTCCATGTCGCCCTGTTTCAGGCGCACGCAATGCCCGTCTTTCAAGTCGATGGCGGGGATCAGAAGCATGGTGATAGTGACTACTGAGTTAAATGAACGGAACGGGATTGATGCCACGCCATTTTGCAGAACAGCGATGCGACATCATCAAAAAATTCTTCACGGCTTTAAAAAACATCGCTGGCCGATTTACGACTTCAACCTTTGGATGGCCGCAGCCATTGAATCCGCATCACGTCGCGCCTCCCCAAAAGGAATGGCAACCCAGGAAGGAGCAGCAGCGCCCGGCTGCTGAAAATGAATTTCCAAAAATGCCCGCTCGTGCACGACGGATTTTGACTTTGATCGGCTACCAAAATTGTAGCCAAAGCCCATCCTTGAAAAAACAGCCAAGCTCCCCCCGTGCGTAGTGGTGGTGTGCACCTCCGATTCGCGCTCCACCTTGACGCCAATGATGTCTTCGCTCTTCAAGAAAAGGCGTTGATAATCAGATGATCGCGCATTAATAAAAAGAACTCCATTCTGCGTATCCAGCGCAATCACACCAGGATTGGGTGTATGCCACTGATGCACAAGCGCGGGCTGCAAACCGTATCCCGGCAGCGATTGCGCCATTTTCTTCATGCTGCCGCGATATTGCACCGACCGATAAGGTGCCATCACGAAAGCACCTAGCGCGCGATTGATAAGCAAGAATATGAAACCCATCACCAGCAGGGATAGCGCCGCATTGATCAACGCATGGCCTATGCCTTGCTTGAACAAATTGGAGAAGAAAGCGATTAACACAAAAATCGCGAGCAAACCAAGCAACGTGAAACTGATGATGGCGGCGATCAGCTCGGTTCTTTGGACCACGCTGGCTGTTGCGTCATCCCTTCCCTCGTATTGAGAAAAACTAAGCGCTGTTGTCTGATTTTCTTCGGTATGCGATTGAGTCAAGAGACGCCTCCACGTCATGTATCAAGGATTCCACATCAGGAAATTTCGGTACAGCGCCAACCCCTGATCCGCGCTCTTTTCAGGGTGGAACTGGGTGGCGAAAACATTATCGCGCGCCACCGCAGAGGCAAAGCGCGCGCCGTACTCGGTTTCGCCCACGCTGTGACCTGGATCAAGCGGGCGGGCGTAGAAGCTGTGGACAAAATAGAACCACTCGCCGTCCGGCACCTCGCCCCACACAGGGTGTGGGTAGCGCTGGTACACGCGGTTCCAGCCCATTTGCGGCACTTTGTAGCGGCTGCCGTCGGGCGCGGTCTGGCCGGCCAGGTCGAACCGTAGCACCTCGCCGCCGATCAGCCCCAGCCCCGGCGTGCCGGCGGCGGTGCGGCCCTCGGCGCTGTGGTCAAGCAGCATCTGCATGCCCACGCAGACGCCGAACAGCGGCTTGGTGGCGGCGGCCTCCAGCACCGATTC
>JAUNUR010000013.1:47559-60208 GCA_030538085.1 Pseudomonadota bacterium
TGCCCACGCAGACGCCGAACAGCGGCTTGGTGGCGGCGGCCTCCAGCACCGATTCAAGCAGGCCGGATTCGCGCAACTCGCGCATGCAGTCGGCCATGGCGCCTTGCCCCGGCAGCACCACGCGGTGGGCGGCGCGCACCACCTGAGGGTCGCTGGTGATGACGGCGTTGACGTGCGTGTCGGCGGTGGCGTGAATCACTGCCTGCGCCACCGAGCGCAGGTTGCCCATGCCGTAATCGACCACGGCGACCGTCTGGTTTACTGCCGAATTCATAGCATCATTCGATGGTCAGGCAATGTTTGGCGGCTGACTTCAATCAACACCCCTGGCGTTGCCTCGGGTTCATGGCGTCAAGACGAGAAAAGCAGGGGGACTTCAGAAATTTTCACAACCATCAAAAACCGCTTTTGCGCTTTATTGAAAAGCGCAAGCAGCTCACTTTTTCATATCTTATATCCGCGCCAAATGGCTATCGCCTGATTCAGGGTTCAGAGCACGCCCTTGGTGGACGGAATCTGCCCTGCGGCGCGCGGGTCGGGCGTCAGTGCCATGCGCAGCGCGCGGCCAAAGGCCTTGAAGATGGTCTCGGCCTGGTGGTGGGCGTTGATGCCCTTCAGGTTGTCGACGTGCAGCGACACCAGCGCATGGTTGACGAAGCCCTGGAAGAACTCGTAGATGAGTTGCGTGTCGAGCTGGCCGATCATGGCGGCGGTGAACTTCACGTCCATCGCCAGGCCGGGGCGGCCCGAGAAGTCGACGACGACGCGGCTCAGCGCCTCGTCCAGCGGCACGTAGCTGTGGCCGTAGCGCGTCAGGCCCTTCTTGTCCCCCACGGCCTGCCGCACGGCCTGGCCGATGCAGATGCCCACGTCTTCCACGGTGTGGTGGCCGTCGATGTGCAGGTCGCCGTCGCACTGCACGTCCAGGTCGATCAGGCCGTGGCGCGCGATCTGGTCGAGCATGTGGTCGAAAAAGCCGATGCCGGTGTTCAGCCTGGACTGGCCGGTGCCGTCCAGGTTGAGCGTGACGGTGATCTTGGTCTCGGCGGTGTCGCGCGAGATCTGGGCGGTGCGTGCTTCAATGGTCATAGCGAGGCTTCAAGTGCCGCCAGCATCTGCGCGTTCTCGTCGGCGGTGCCGACGGTGAGGCGCACGCAGTTCGCCAGCAGCGGGTGCATTTTAGAAACGTTCTTGATGAGGACGTTGCGCGCCTTCATGCCGTCGAACACCTTGGCCGCGTCGGGCACGCGCACCAGCAGCATGTTGCCTTCGCTGGGGAAGGGCGTGACGCCGGGCAGTTTGGCCAAGGCCTCGATCAGCGCGGCGCGCTCGGCCCGGATGTCGGCCGCCTGCGCGGCGAACACGTCGGCGTGCTCGATGGCGAACAGCGCGCATTCGGCGTTCAGCACGCTGATGTTGTAGGGCGGGCGCACCTTGTCGACTTCGGCGATCAGGCCCGCATCGCCCAGCATGTAGCCGATGCGCACGCCCGCCAGTCCGAACTTGCTGAGCGTGCGCATGACGAGCACGTGGCGGTGCGCGGCGGGGTTGGCGCGAGCGTTCTCGATCCAGCTGCGCGCGGCGAAGGGCTGGTAGGCCTCGTCCATCACCACCAGGCCGCTCTGTGCGCCCTGGGCGGCGATCAGGCGCTCGATCACGCCCGCGTCCCACAGCGTGCCGGTGGGGTTGTTGGGGTAGGCCAGGTACAGGATGGCGGGCCGGTGCTGGGCGATGGCGGCGAGCATGGCGGCTTCGTCCAGCGCAAAGTCAGGCGCCAGCGGCACGCCGTGGAAGTCCAGGCCCTGCAGTTGCGCGCTCATCGGGTACATCACGAAGCCCGGCACCGGCGCCAGGATGGACGCGCCCGGAATGTCGCAGGCCATGGCGAGCAGGCTGATGAGTTCGTCCGAGCCATTGCCCAGCATCAGCGACCAGCCGGCGGGCGGCTTGGCCCAGGTGTGCAGCGCGGTCTTCAGATCGTCCACGCGCGCGCCGGGGTAGCGGTTGATGGCGATGCCTCCCAGGCGCCGGCCCAGTTCGGCTTGCAGCTCGGGCGGCAGGCGATGGGGGTTTTCCATCGCGTCCATCTTCAGCATGCCGGTCGAGTCCTGCACCGCGTAGGCGTGCATGCCCTGCACGTCCTGGCGGATGCGGGCGAGGGGGGTGGGGTTGGGCATTTCAGGTTTCATCGGCGAACAGTTCGGCGGCGGTCATCTGGAACGGGTTGACGATGCGCAGGGCGTCCAGCGTCTGGCCGTGCCGTAAGTCCTCGGTCAGCAGCACCGAGGCGCCGCTGTGCATGGCCGCGGCCGCGATCAGCGCATCCCAGTAGTTCAGGCCATAGCGCGCTTCGACACGCCAGGCGGTTTCCACCGTCTGGTGGTCGATCTGCCAAGGCTGCCACAGCTGGTAGCGGCGCACCTTGGCCCGCGCATCGCCCTGGCTCAGGGGCCGCCTGATCTTGCGCGTGGCAATCACGTAGAACTCGTTCAGCACCTGGGTCGACAGGCGCCCGGCATGGCGCAGCCACAGCGCGCCGATCCAGGCCGCGGCCAAGGGCTGGCGGCGTGCCTCGGACGCATCGTCGGCGTACACCAGCACGTTGGCGTCAACGAAGACGATCGGTGCGCTCGGCATAGATTTCGTCACGCGTGGGGTAGGGCTGGCCGTCGGAATGCATGCGCACCGAGTCGGCCTTCCATTCGCGGTAGGCGCGCTCGTAGGCGTCATCGCGGCGCATCTTCTCGGCCAGCATCTCGCCTACCAGGCGCGACACGCTGCTGCCGCGCTTGGCGGCCTCGACACGCACCCATTCGAGCACGCTGTCCTCGACGGTGATGGTGACGTTCTTCATGGGGCGCAAGTTTACACGAATTTCGTGTTGCACGAAGTTCGTGTTCCATCCGCGTGCCCATTTCCAGCCACGCACAGCATCCGCAGGCCATTCAGCCTAGCCTTCTCCCTTGATGGTCGGCAACGCTGGCGCGCCCGCGACACACGGCGTCATTTGCAAGCACGCAACACGGGAAATCAACGAGGCTGCCATGATATTCATAGCTTGAAATCCAGCGTGGACAATATTTCCAGGACGTTTTGCCTGAAAAACAGAACACTGGTTCAGCGCCTTCAGCGCCAACCCGGCCCACGGATCGCGGCGCGCGCCTACACCACTTTCGTGTACCCGCGGCTATGCTGATCCACCAGATGAAACTGAGATCACTCGCATTGCTGGGCGCCGGTGGCTGGGCGCTGTACCAGTTGGCACAGCGGCTGGACGTGCCCGACGGCGTCAAGCCAGCGCAGCCGTTCAGCCTGCCCCGCTTCATGGGCCGCTGGTACGAGATCGCGCGCATCGACCACGCGCATGCGCACGGCATGACCAACACCTCTGCCGACTACCAGCCGCAGCTGGGCGGCAAGGTGCGGGTGATCCAGCGGGGCTACCACCCCGCCAGCGGGCACTGGCGCGAGACACGCGCCACGGCCAGCCGTCTGCCCGGCAGGGCCGACGCGGCGCACCTGCAGTACAGCATTTTCTGGCCGGTGCGAGCCAGCCACATCGTGTTCGCGCTGGACGATGATTACCAGCACGCCCTGGTCAGCGGCCCCACGCACGACGACCTGTGGCTGCTGTCGCGCACGCCACAAATCCGGCCCAGCGCGCGCGCCACGCTGCTGGAGCAGGCACGGCAGGCCGGCTTCGACACCGACCGCCTGCTGTGGGTGGACCAGCGGCGCAACACGGCGGGCTTCTCCGCCGGCCTGCCACGCCGCAAGCTGGCGCGCTGACCGAGGCCGCTGCCCAGCAAAACCCTGGTGGCGAGGGCAGAATCAGCCCCATGCACGCCACACCACCTCCTTCCGTCTGGGACCAGAACTACCGCGCCACCGCCGACTTCAAATACGGCGAGCAACCCAACGCCTTTCTCGTCGCCCAGGCCGCGCGCTTGGCGGCCCCCTCCCGCATCCTGCTGCCGGGCGATGGCGAAGGCCGCAACGGCGTGTGGCTGGCTGAACGGGGCCACGCCGCGTTCAGCATCGACGGCTCGGCCGTTGGCCTGGAGCGCGCGCGGGACCTGGCCCGCCGCCGCGGCGTGACGCTGCACACCACGCACGCCGACCTGGGCGCGTGGCAGCCCGAGCCGGCCAGCTTCGACGCCGTGGCCGCCATCTACCTGCACCTGCCGCCCGCCCTGCGCGCCGCCGTGCACCGCAAGCTGGTGCAAGCGCTGCGCCCCGGCGGCCTGCTGATCCTGGAGGCTTTTCACCCCCACCAACTGCCCTTGAGCAGCGGAGGCCCCAAGGACGAGGCGATGCTCTACACGCTGAACATGCTGCGCGCCGACTTCGACGGCCTGCACGAACTGCTGGCCGAAGAAACCGAAACCGTGCTCGACGAAGGATCGGGCCACCAGGGCCCGGCCAAGGTGACGCGCTGGGTGGGCCAGCGCTGAAACGGAACACACGGTGGCCCCGTGAAGACCCTGCTCATCGTCTACCACTCGATGACCGGCGGCACCGAGCAACTGACGCGGGCCGTCGCCCAAGGCGCCAGCGCCGAACCCGGCGTGCGGGTGCGCCTGCTGACCGCTCCACAAACCGGGCCGGATGACGTGCTGGCGGCGGACGCCTACCTGTTCGCCTGCCCCGAGAACCTGGCCGCCATCGCGGGGTTGATGAAGGACTTCTTCGACCGCTGCTACTACCCGGCGCTGGAGCGCATCGAAGGCCGCCCCTACGCCGCGCTCATCTGCGCCGGCAGTGACGGCGGCAATGCCGCGCGGCAGATCGAGCGCATCGCCACCGGCTGGCGTCTGAAGCCCGCCGCGCCGCCGCTCATCGTCCGTACCCATGCGCAGACGCCCGAGGCCATCCTGGCACCCAAGCGCATTCCGCCAGAAGACCTGCAACGCGCCGGGGAACTGGGTGCGGCGCTGGCGGCGGGGGTGGCGATGGGGGTGTTTTGATTCAGGCTGGGCGCAAGTGCATCCATATGGCTTGGTGCCCGAGAAGTTTGAGGACAGCCTCTTATTCCAATTCGAAATCAAAGCTGCCATATCTCGTCATTCCGGCGCAAGACGGAATCCAGACGGCGTGTGCGGAGAAGCATGGATCCCGACCGTTGCCAGGATGACGGTGATGGATGCCTTGAAGTGGAAATGGAGCCAGATACCGCGTGTGGGAGCGGCCTTGGCCGCGATGGCGGCGCTTGGTCCGGAGCCAAGGCTTATCGCGGGCAAGGCCGCTCCCACAAAAGCGCGGGTCCATCACGCCACGGCGAAGAATCGGTCAGCCGCTTTCTTTCGGATCAATAGGATCAATAGCTGGCCTGGTAAAGCTGGTACAGCGTGGCCTCTTCGCGGCTCATGCGGTCGTGCACGATCTGGCGGACACGCCGTGCTTCCGACTCGAAGCTGTCCACCAGCTCCGGCTGCTCGGCAAGCTGCTGGTATTTGTCCAGGAAGGCCATGGCTTCGCGGCCGATGCCGTCCATCTCCTTGCGGAACGCGGTCACCAACTGGTACTCCTGCGCCTCGTGCGACAGGTTCTGGCGCAGGTAGACGTACAGCTTGATGTTTTCCAGCATCAGGTGGTCTTGCAGCATGCTCTTGAGCTGCCGGGCACCCGCCTTCACACGCTCGAAATCGCGGCGCCCAAAGGCATCGACCATGCCATCGAAGGACTTGAACAGTGCCTGATGGTCCGCCTGCAGGCGGGGAATGAGCTCGGCGCTGTAGCCGACCTCGCGGCCGGGGCGCATGACCGTGGGGTCATCCTCCGGCGCACGCGCCGTGGGCCGCGCCGGCTCACCCGGCTCCGGCGCTTTGTCTGGCTTGCGCTTGCCACGCAGGAATTCGAACACCGCGATCTCCTTCAATCCCAAGGCCGCGCATCGCGCAGCGCCCCAAACCCCCTTCGTAAACGAGTGTAACAGTCATGGCAGTGCCAAGCCACCCGCCAGGGCTTGATCGCATTGATACCTGCTTCGTGTTCGGAAAGATGGCTACTCACGCGCTATGCGATGACGAAATGACCTCGCTGCGCTTGGATGACGGCGGCTGCGCCGCCATGACATTCACTGAGTGCGAGGTCATTCCGTCATTCATCAAAAGCCACCGTTTTGAACGCGAAACGGTATGAGCATGCCGGGGCGATAGACGCGCTGGTCGGCCCAACGTGCACCGCAAGGGTAGGGTTACTTGAACGCCGCCTGATGCTCTCGACAGTATTGGCCGCCGCCAAACCGGTGGACATTGTTCCAGCAAAATTTCCCTTCGGGATAGCTGATCTTGACGCCACAAGTCATACAAACAAGCCGCTTGGGCGCATCGCTGACGGCAGCACCCTGCACGCTGGCGACTGGTTGGGCCAGTGTTGGTCGCGTCGTGGATGAGGCCTCGACACTCTTTTCCTGATGAAGCGCAGATTGAAGAAATTCAGGCAGCGCCAGCAAATCGGACGGACGATGCTGCCTGACGATTTTCTCGGCCCACGCGCGCACCGTATCCGTGCCGCGCACGTTCATCACCAAGGACAGCATCTTGATGACCGACAAATCCTCCTCTACAAAACGCGCATGCCAAGAGGGCAATTGATCTGCCTTGATGACATTGGAGGTATTGAACTTGCCGACGGATGGCCTTGTGATCGTCGCCTTGGGGTGCACCAGCACGACATGCCGAAACTCAATCGGCAGCCCTGTCCGTGTCTTGAGATCAAGCCGATCCAGCAACTTGCGCAAAGTCTTCTCGTGCCGTCGACTTTGCTCGATCGGAGACTCGATGCCGAACGTCCGTCGCCCCGCATAGGTCACGGAAAACTCTCCGTGATCGTTGATCTTCAGGTTACCCCCAAAGCACTTGGTTTCGAACAAGAAACAGATTGTCCGGCCGATCAGCAGGTGGTCGATCTGCGCGACCTCGCCATCCACCACGACACGCAAGTCATGGACGATGGCATAGTTTTCGTTGTCCCGGAAATGGCTGTCGATGTAATGCGAGGCATCTCGCTCGCCTTGAATACCCTGACGCAGCCGCCACAACTCGCCGGTTACCCAATCCTGCTGCCGTCGATCAAGCGATGAATCCGCCTGCAGGCTCTGCAGCAACGCCACGCGCTTGCTTTTGTCATCCGCTGACTTGATCAGCATGGCCTACCCAGCCCCCTTCAGTCGCATTTCCGCCGCCCTCGCATGCGCCTGCAGCCCCTCGCCATGCGCCAGCACGCTGGCGATGCGGCCCAGCTTCTGCGCGCCGGCCTCGCTGACCTCGATCAGGCTGGTGCGCTTTTGGAAGTCGTAGACGGATAACGGCCCCGAGAAGCGCGCCGTGCCGCTGGTGGGCAACACGTGGTTGGGGCCGGCGCAGTAGTCGCCCAGGCTTTCGCTGGTGTAAGCGCCCAGGAAGATGGCGCCGGCGTGGCGCAGCAGCGGCTCCCAGCGGTGCGGGTCGCGGCTGCTCACCTCCAGGTGCTCGGGCGCGATGCGGTTGCTGATCTCGCACGCCTCTTGCATGCTGCGCGTGTGGATCAGCGCGCCACGGCCGTTCAGGCTCTTGGCGATGATCTCGGCGCGCGGCATGCCGGGCAACAGGCGGTCGATCTCGCGCTGTACGGCATCGATATACGACGCATCCGGGCACAGCAGGATGGACTGCGCCAGTTCGTCGTGCTCGGCCTGGCTGAACAGGTCCATCGCCACCCAGTCGGGCGGCGTGCTGCCGTCGGCCAGCACCAGGATTTCGCTGGGGCCGGCGATCATGTCGATGCCGACGGTGCCGAACACGTGCTTCTTGGCGCTGGCGACGTAGGCGTTGCCGGGGCCGGTGATCTTGTCCACCTTGGGCACGGTTTGCGTGCCATAAGCCAGCGCGCCAATCGCCTGCGCACCGCCCAGGGTGAAGGCACGGCTGACGCCCGCCACGTGGGCGGCGGCCAGCACCAGCGGGTTTCTGTCGCCGCGCGGCGTGGGCACCACCATGATGATCTCGCCCACGCCCGCCACGTGGGCGGGAATGGCGTTCATCAGCACGCTGCTCGGGTACGCGGCCTTGCCGCCGGGCACGTAGATGCCCACGCGGTCGAGCGGCGTGACCTTCTGGCCCAGCAGGGTGCCGTCTTCGTCGCGGTAGGTGGCCGTTTCGCCACCCTGGCTTTTCTGCCATTCGTGGTAGCGGCGGATGCGCGCGGCGGCCTGTTGCAGTGCGTCGCGCTGCGCGGGCGGCAGGCTGTCGAAGGCGGCCTGCAGCTCGGCGGCGCTCAACTCCAGCTCTGCCATCGACACGGCAGGCAACGCATCGAAGCGCGCCGTGTACTCCAGCAACGCCGCATCGCCACGCGAGCGCACGTCGGCCAGGATGTCCTTCACGCGCTGCTCGATGGCGTCGTCCTGCTCGGCGCTCCAGTGCAGGCGTGCCTGGAAGGCGGTTTCGAAATCGGGCTGGGTGGTTTGAAGGCGCAGCGCACGGGCTTGCAGTGTGGTCATGAGGAGGCGTTTCAACGAAAAAAGGCGCGTGAATCCTGTCCACGCGCCTGCAACCGGAAACCGGCCGATCTACAGCGGCAAGCTCACGCTTGCAGCGGACAGCCGTCAGTTATACGTCTTTTTGGCACCGCCAGTGCGTGTCAGCTCGACCTTGCCGCCGCCATCCGACACCACGGCGGTGAGCGCATCGCCATCGCCATAGGCGTTGGGGCCCACGGCGCCCAGGGTCACGGGCGGGCTGTCGGGGTTGCCGTCGAGCTTCAGGTCGAGGTAGCGGTTGCCACTGCCTTCGTCCTCGCGGAAGGCCACCAGGATTTTGCTGCCGTCATCCGCGCTCAGCTCCATCCAGTGCGCCTGGCCGGCCATGTCTTCCTGATCCTTGTTGTAACGGGCCACGTCCTCGGCGGAGGTCTGGGCTTTTTCCGCTTCCGCGACGGTCTGCGCGGTGGTGTCCACCTGATCGGCGGCGGGAATGCTGGTTTGCGCGGCGGGCGGCGATGCCGGCTGCTCGGCGGGTTTCTGGTCGCAAGCGGCCAGCGCCAGGGCGGACAGCAGCACGACACCCGTCAGGGAGTGGCGGGCAAGAGGGGCAAAACGATTGGATGTCATATCGAGTGGATCTCCGATGAAAAAACCGCCGCATGATAGGTCAGAAACCTGGGCGAAGTCGTTTCCATTGGTACTCAAATCCAGCCACCCTCTGCCGGCGAACGCACGGGTTTGTAACCTTGGTGGTCATTGCGCGCGATTCGCTTAATTGGGCATCCATGCCGTCACGGGGTGCTCCGCCCGTGCGGCTTTATTTCCGTGGCAGGGCCGAGCGCCGCATGGCGATGGTCATGGGCGTCCAGTCCATCTTGAACGAGCCCTTGGCCAGCACGTAGTCGCCCTTGCACACGACTTCCTTGCGCGTCGTGCTGCAAATCAGGTCGATGACGGCGGGCTCCTGGACGAACCATGCATCGGTGCCGCCAGGCTTGCCGTCCTCGTGCGAGACACAGTTCGACAATTGATGGGGGTACCCGTCTGCGTCAAACGTGAGATCGCACTTGAAGCCAAACTGGTTCTGGATGTGAACCGAAAAGCGGTTCGGAGCCACTTCCTGAATCACCACCGGCCTCAAGGCCGCGCCGTCGTTGTCGTTGCCATACAGCTTGGCCGTGAGCCAGGCCTTGCGAACGCTGTCCGCCATGTCGCCGGCCAGGGAAAGCGGAGCCATCAGCCCGGCCATGATCAACACAGCGCCCGTACCCATGATTTTTCGCATTGCTCTTCTCCTCTATTGAACAGGCTCTCAAAAAGAAACCAGAAAACCGGCGCGTTCCGGACAGCATGTTCGTCACGCCTCCTGCGTGGCCGAGGCGAAGGCGTCGATGAGGTGCCGGATGCGCGCCATCTTCAACTTCAGCGCCGCCTGGTTGACCACCAGGCGCGAGCTGATGTCCATGATGTGCTCGACTTCGACCAGGTTGTTGGCCTTCAGTGTCTTGCCGGTGCTGACCAGGTCGACGATGGCGTCGGCCATGCCGGTGAGCGGGGCCAGTTCCATGCTGCCGTAGAGCTTGATCAGGTCGACGTGCACGCCTTTCTGGGCGAAGAAGTGGCGCGCGATGGTAGTGTACTTGGTCGCCACCGTGATGCGGCTGCCCTGGCGCACGGCCTTCTGATAGTCGAAGCCCACCGGCGCGGCCACGGCCATGTGGCACTGGGCGATCCGCAAGTCCAGCGGCTGGTACAGGCCGGCGCCGCCGTGCTCGATCAGCACGTCCTTGCCGGTCACGCCCAGGTCGGCGCCGCCGTATTCGACGTAGGTAGGCACGTCGGTGGCGCGCACCAGCACCACGCGCACGCCGTCCTGGTTGGTGGGCAGGATGAGCTTGCGCGATTTCTCGGGGTCTTCCAGCACCTCGATGCCGGCGGCGGCCAGCAGCGGCAGGGTTTCGTCGAAGATGCGGCCTTTGGAGAGGGCGAGGGTGATCACAGAAAATTTCCAATCAGAAAATGCGCGGACGAATCCGCGCCCGGTCATGTCCAGCCGAAGCGCTGCACCACCTGCCGCCGGCCCGGCTCGATGAACAGGTGAATGCGGTCTTCCGCGCCTTCCTTGTAGTTGTAGCCGATCACGGTGCCGATCTTGCGCCGTTGAAGGCCCGGCCCATGCCACTGGATCAGGCGCTCGAACGGCTGGCGTTCGTCGGCCGACGCGCCCTCGGTATAGGCGCTGCCCTGGACGAAGCGGCCCGTTTCACGGTATTTGTCGCGCGTGATCCAGTAGTTGATCGTCGTGCTCAGGTAGCGCTGGTGCGCCAGGCGCTCGTGATTGGCTTCGGCCCACATCAGGCGTTCCATCAGGTCTTGCGGCGCATCGGGCGGGCTGTCTGACGGCAGGCTCGCGGCCCCCGCCAGATAAGCCGCGTACAGCCGCCGCGCCTCGGCCAGCCACCGTGGCAGTTGGTCGAAGCCCGGCAGCATCCCCATGTCGCCGCCGAAGCGGTAGCGCGGGCCGTCCCAGTCGAACCGGATGCGGTCGAAGGCAAACCAGTCGTCGCGCAGGGCCAGCTCGGGATCGCCGTTGCCATGCACCGACACGAAATGCACCACGCCCGGCCCGGTGCCCACGCTGTCCAGATCGACGCTGAGCAGCGGGAAGAACACCGCCTCGAACCACGGTTGCGCATCGGCGAAAACGTCTTGCAGTTCAGGAAATAGCCGCACCTGGGGCTTGAAGTACAGCTCGGGAAAATTCTCGCGCGGCCAGTGGTTGCCCACGTTCGCCAGCACCTCGCAGTCGCAAAAACCACCCCACTCGCCCAGCCATGCCCGCACGGCGGGCCAGTCGGCCGCGCGGCCTTGCAAGAAGCCTTTGGTCAGGCGCAGGTCGTGATGGCAGCCTTGCTCGGGCAGGCGTTGATCGAGCTCATCGAACAGCTCGTGCAGCAGCGTGGGCGCCAGCGGCATGGCCTGGACATCGGCCTGCCGCTGCGCCTGGGCAGCCGCCTCACTGAGTTGCTTGCGGCGTTCTTGTTCGGTTCTTGACGGCATGTGCGGTGTTCAGTCAGCCAGCCCAGTCACACACCCGATTGGGATGGCAGCGGGTGTCTGGGGCGTCTATTTCAGCACAGCTCAGGCGCCGGGCGCGGGGCGGTCGCCCCACAGGCGCTGGGCCCAAGACTCTGCCTGGCCTTGCGCCAGCCTGCGTTCGAACAGCCGGCGCCACGACGGCGGCAAGGGCAGGGCCAGCACCTCGCGCAGCACGGCGGGCGCGCACACGCGCTGGCGGATCAGCGCGGCCACGCGGTCCAGCGGCCAGTCGGGGTGCGGGCGGGCCACCAGTGTGACGGCATCATCCGCCCGCAGCGTGCCCTGCCGCAGCACGCGCAGGTACCAGCCGGTGAGACCGGTGTCCTGCACGCGGCGCGCCATGTCGGGCACGCCAAAGCGGTCGTTCAGCTTCCAGCACGGCTGGCGCCCCTGGCTGACGGCAAAAAGCGCGCTGCCAATTTGCCATTCGTCGCCCATGCACACGTTTTGCTCATCCAGGTCATCGACGCTCAGGTTCTCGCCAAAGGCGCCGGGTGCGGCCAGCACTGGCAACGCGCCCAGTTCGGCGCGCCAGGTGGCGTAGTGCGCCCAGGTGTAGACATGCACCGCCTTGTCCGGCCCGCCATGCACGCGGCGGTCGCCCTGTTCGTCGCCTTCCAGCGATTCGGCCAGCACGGCCACGGGGCCGCTCACGGGTTGCTTGGCGATGGCGCTGAAGCTGCCGGGCCGCGTGTAAGGCACGGCGCGGCCAGTGAGCACCGCGCGCACCTGACCAATGGCCTGCGGCAGCTTCATGCGCGCGAGCAAGCCGTGGCCCATGCCGGAAGGGCACCTAGTACGCCGACACGGAGATTTCGAAACGTGAAAGCGCGCCTTCGTCCCGATGGCGGCGTTGCACATCCTCGCGATACCACCCGGTATCGCTACGGTGTGCGCCTTGCCCTCGGGCCGAATCCATCACTTTCACCATGTTCCGAAATCTCCGTGTCGGCGTACCAGAGTCATCCCGACCGGCTTACCTGGCTTGCGCCGCCCATTCGGCGGGGGTGAAGGTTTTCATGGACAGCGCGTGCACTTCGTCGGTCTTCATGCGCTCGCCCAGCGTGGCGTACACGCGCTGGTGGC
>JAUNUR010000104.1 GCA_030538085.1 Pseudomonadota bacterium
ACCCAGCCCGCGCCGTGGACGCGGCGCGACATCGAGGACCTGCTGTTCTGGGGCGTGCTGGGCGTCATCGCCGGGGGGCGGCTGGGCTACTGCCTGTTCTACAAGCCGGCCTATTACGCCGCGCACCCGCTGGAGATTTTCTACATCTGGCAGGGTGGCATGAGCTTTCATGGCGGCATGCTGGGCGTGATCGTGGCGATGTTCTGGTGGGCGCGCTCGCGTGGCCGTCCCTGGCTGCAGGTGACGGACATGATCGCGCCCTGCGTGCCGCTGGGCCTGGCTTCGGGCCGGGTGGGCAACTTCATCAACGGCGAGCTGTGGGGCCGCGTGGCCGATCCGTCGCTGCCCTGGGGCATGGTGTTTCGCGGTGCGGGCGATGCGCCGCGCCACCCGTCGCAGGTCTACCAGTTTCTGATGGAGGGCGTGCTGCTGTTCATCCTGCTGTGGCTGTACGCCCGCAAGCCGCGCCAGATGGGGCAGGTGAGCGGCGCGTTCCTGGTGGGCTACGGCGTGTTCCGTTTCATCGCCGAATACTTCCGCGAGCCCGATGCGCACATGGGCCTGCTGGCGCTGGGCATGAGCATGGGGCAATGGCTGTGCATACCGATGATCGTGGTGGGGCTGGCGGTGTGGGTCTGGGCCACCCGGCGTGAAGCACCCGCGCCAGGTTTTTGATGTTTTTGGCCTCCAGGCCAATGTGGACAAGCGCAGGCAGCTATGAATGATGAAGCAAGCCAAGGGCTGGAGGCCTCCTTGTCGCGCCAGTTGCGCACCACCCGCGAGCGCCTGGGTGCCATGCTGGGCCGTCAGGGCGAGGCGCTGTCGCCCTGGGTGCTGCGCCGCACGCTGCGCGAGCTGCGGAACGTGGCCGACCCCACGGTGAGCGATGTGGAAGGCGGCCGCCGCGCCGCTGGCGTGGCCGGCTGGTACGCCCAGGCCACGCCCGAGCAGCGGCGCGACTGCT
Source organism: Pseudomonadota bacterium (assembly GCA_030538085.1). Taxonomy (GTDB): domain Bacteria; phylum Pseudomonadota; class Gammaproteobacteria; order Burkholderiales; family Burkholderiaceae_C; genus Ottowia. The sequence goes on from JAUNUR010000104.1 coordinate 965, forward strand.
GGCTGCTGATGAGCGAGCAGTTTCCGCCCGACCCATCCGCCATCCAGGCGGCGCACGAAGCCTATGAAGCCGCCCGTGGCACCGACGAGGAGGCGCGTGCCGAGGTGCGGTTGCGCAAGGCCTTCGCCTCGCCCCGCACGCGGCTGCTGCAGCGCTTTGCCGCGTTCCCCGAGGGCGTGCGCTTTCTGGTCGATCTGCGGGCCGAGCTGCTGCCGCACCTCAAGCAGGAAAAGCGCCTGCTGGCGCTGGATGCCGAGCTGGAAGACCTGTTTTCCAACTGGTTCGACGTCGGCTTTCTGGAGTTGCGGCGTATCAGCTGGGATTCGCCCGCGTCGCTGATCGAAAAACTCATCAAGTACGAGGCCGTGCACGATGTGCGCAGCTGGCTGGACGCCAAGAACCGACTGGACGACGACCGGCGCTGCTACGGCTTCTTTCACCCGCGGCTGCCGGGCGAGCCGCTGATCTTCGTCGAGGTGGCCCTGCTGCGCGACCTGGCCGGCAGCATCACCCCCTTGCTGGACGAGAACGCCGCGGCGGTCGACCTGGACAAGGCCACCACCGCCATCTTCTATTCGATCAGCAACACGCAGACCGGGCTGAAGGGCGTGAGCTTTGGCGATTCGCTGATCAAGCGCGTGGTGGAAACGCTGCGCGCCGAATTCCCGCAGCTCAAGGTGTTCGCCACGCTCTCGCCCATTCCCGGCCTGCGCGGCTGGCTGGGAAAGAACACCGACGCGCTGCTGCAAGCCATGCCCGCGCGGACCCGCCAGGCGCTGGCGCGCGAGTTGGAACAAACCGAACTCCAGCCAGCGCACATTGCCGCCGCGCTGGAAAACCCGGCCGAGCTGGACGAGAAATCCGTTCTTCGCCACTGGCTGCTGGATGCGGCGGCCCGTTATCTGGGCAACGAATGGACGCCCGACGGCCGGCCGCTGGATGCCGTGGCGCGTTTTCATCTGGGCAACGGCGCGCGCGTCGAGCGGCTCAACTGGATGGCCGACCCATCGGCCAAGGGCTTGAAGCAGTCCCATGGCCTGATGGTCAACTACCTGTACGACCTCAAGCGCCTGGACCGCCACCGCGCGCTGCTGGCGCAGCGGAAAGTGCCGGTGTCGAGCGCCATCGAAAGCCTGCGAGCGTCGGGGCGGTAGCCTGTGGCACCCGCTGAAACCGCTGGAGCACATCACACATGACCGGCCACGTGACGCTGCACACCGACGACGCTGGCCCCATCGCCGTCGTCACGCTGTCCCACCGCGCCAAGTTCAACGCCATGTCGCGCGCCATGTGGCGTGAACTGGCGGAGGTGTTCATTCGCATTCAAGGCAGCACGGCTTGGCGCTGTGTGCTGGTACGGGGTGACGGCGCGCACTTCTGCGCTGGTGGCGACATCGCCGAGTACCCCGGATTCCGTTTCGACGCCGCCAGCTTGCGCGACTTTCACGAAAACGACGTGTGGGGCGGTCTCTCGGCCATGCTGGCCTGCGACGTGCCCATCGTCGCCGCCATCGCCGGCAACTGCATGGGTGCGGGTGTGGAGATCGCCAGTTGCTGCGACATCCGGGTGGCGGCCAGCGACGCCAGGTTCGGCGCGCCCATCGCCAAGCTGGGCTTTCCAATGGCGCCGCGCGAGGCGCAGCTTGTGGCGCGGGTGGCTGGCGAGGCCACCGCGCGCGAGATGCTGCTCGAAGCGGCCGTGCTGGATGCCGCCGAGATGAAGGCGTGCGGCTTTCTGCACCACGCGCTGCCGGTGGCCGAGCTGCATGCGCACGCGCTGGAGCGCGCGTGCCACATCGCCGCGCTGGCGCCTCGGGCGGCGCGTCTCAACAAACAGATGCTTCGGGCATTGAATCAGCTCTCGGCGCTTGATGGACATGGGCCGACAGCTATTGAAAATGTAGTTGCCGATGCCTATGGCTACGCCGACAGCGCTGAGCATCGTGAGGGCATCGCGGCGTTTCTTGAAAAGCGACGGCCGGATTTTTGATGCGATGTGTATCGCAGGTGCCTGACGCTCCATTCGCCGCAGTGCTCGTGGTTTCGAGCTCTCGGTTTCATGCAGCGCTTTTTTGCTGCATTGCGATTTCTGCCTCTGTCACAACTTCATGCGCTGCATGAAAGGAACGCCAATACTTTGCAAGACGCGGCTCAGCATGCGCCAAGGCCGCTGGCGGTAAAGGGGCAGGTGCTGGATATACACCATGGTGTATTCGATCGCGGGCGTTCCACCGCGTTGCCGCTTGAAGCTGGCTGCCCCGGCGCTCAGGTTCAGCAGCATTTTGCGCTGCACGGCCCTTTCCAGCGAAAGCTGCGCCAGCATGCGGTACAGCCCCAGCCGCTGTGGCAAAGCAGTGTCGTAACCCACCATGGGTGAAGACAAGGTGTTGCCCGCAGCAAACCAGCCGACCACGCCATCAAGCCTGCCTTCGGGTGAGCGCAAGGCCAGCAGTTCCAGCCAGCCGTCGCGCTGGCCTGCCTGCAGCCACTGGGCGCTGTAATGCGGGTTCAGCGCCGAGTATTTTTCAAGATACAACAGCCGGTACAACTGCGTCAGCCGCTGGTAGTCTGCTTCTTGCAGCAAGTGGCCTGGAACGCGCGTGTAGGGTGTTTTGGCAAGTAGGCGGGCGTCTTTTTGTACATCGCTGCGCTGCAGAAAAGGAGCGTCGGTGCCCATGCGCGCATCAAACAGATACACCTGTCGGCTGGGTACGGCCACGTAGCCCAATGATTCCAGTTGGGCGAGAACGTCGGGATTGCTGATGCGGTTCAATGAACGGAACCCGATGGCGTGGTCTGGAAACGCATGGCATAGCAACCTGGTGATGGCGGGTACATCATGGCCGTGCCAATCAGGCGGGTACAGGTTGGTCGACAGCAGCCAGTTGTTGACTTGCACCAGGCGGTCAATCTGGGCAGATTGCAGCCATCGACCCAAAGCCTGTGACAGCAGCATGAGCGGCCAGGTGAGCCAGGGGCGATGAAGTTGTCTGATTTCGTATTGTGCGTAATGGGTATAGGTGGTCAGCGGCGATACAACGTAGCAATTGGCGGCAGACTCGTCGCCATGGTTGATGCTGACCGGAAAAAGATGCTGGTCTGTTTTCAGCAACTGCATCTGCGTCTGCACATTGCCAATGGTCGGGGCACCATGGGCGGCAAAGGCCACGGCGCGTTGTGCGGCAGCGCCGCATGAGCTGAGAGTGGCCTGCTCAGGGGCGATCAGTTGCATGGAGCACGTCCAGGGCCTGACCATCCCACTGGATATCAGTGGTTGTGGCGGGCAGCAGGCCGCAACGCTGGGTTGCGGCGCGCACAAGCACTTCCAGCACGCCCAGGCCTTGGGCGACCCATGGAACCGCATCATCACGGCGGAAGATGATGTCGCGGGCCGCACAAAAATCACGCCAGAATGACCGGTGCAGGCCATGCTTGGTGGCGGCAAACAGCAGCATGGCCAAGGCAACCTGGCAGGGAGGAGCAGATGGCTCTGAAAAAGAGTGCATCAGGCTGGAACGGCCTTGCAGCGCATCCACCAATTTTTCCGGCTCGTGGCCCAGCAGGTGTATGCCGCTGGTGGCGCGCGGGTTGCATTCCAGGACGTAAAAACGCCCATCGACTGATTCGATGAAGTCAAAAGCGATTTGCCCTGTCATGCCAGACAGGCGGCCCAGCCTTTGCACAAAATCAAGAATGGCTGGCGGGCTGGTGGGTTCAAACCAGATGCCCGCTCCCTGGCCCACCCTGTAGCGGGGGTGGTAGCAGGTATGCGCTGCGACCTGGCCCTTCGCCAGCAGGCTGTAGCTGCAATGTTCACGCCCCTGGATAAAGCGCTGGGCAAGCCAGGGCTGGTTGGGGGTGGGCTGTAATTGCACCACCGTATCTGCCTGGGGGCGCACCAAGGTCTGGCTGGCAAACCGGGAGTAGGCAGGCTTGAATACCCAGTCTTGCGTGTGGTGTTGCTGGCAAAAATCCAGTGTCTCAGCATGTGAATGCAGCAAATGGGTTTCGGGTGCGGTGATCGGCCAGCCTTGGTTTTGAACAAAGTGTGCAAATGTTCCCTTGTGGTGCAGGCGGTGCAGCCAGTCAAAAGAGGGGACAAAAACATCGGCAGGAATGTGCTGCTTGCCGTGTGAGAGATAAAACACCTCTTCACAGGTAGGAAGGACGAGGTCTATTTCTAGCTCTGTCACCAGCTTTGATAAGGCCGCAATCCACTCTTGCGGGCGGGTGCGGGGTGCGGGCAGCCGCCAGTAGCGGTGCACGGCGGCAGAGAAGCGGGTAATGGGAAAAGCCAGCGCATCGGCCACACTGACTTTGCAGCCCGCTGCGCAGCATATGCGCGCCCACTCCAGGCAGGCCGGGGCGCGGGCACCGAGTATCAGAACATGCATGGCAGCCCCTCGGGCGCTTGCTGGCAACGCACGCGACGGCGTTTGGCACCTTTTACCGGCGGCGCCCAGTTTTCAAAAACCAGTTCAGGAGCCTGGGCCTTGAGGGTTTGCCACAAGGCTGCAAGCTCCATGCGGACGCGTTCAATCACGTGTTGCGGGCTGTGCGCTTCTTGGCGTATGCGCAAAGCCACGCGCAGCGCCATGCCGTGTTGCTCCACATCGAATTCTTCAATATCCGGCCCAACCAGCAGCATGGCGCGACGCAAAAAGTCGGGATAGACCGCTACTGGCTGGTTGGTGACCAAGGCTGGGAGCCACAGCACTTCGTCCTGCCTTCCTTCTATGGCGGCGATGGCGCGCTCAGCACGGCCACAGGCACAGCTTTCTTTGGATACGCGCAATATGTCATTGAGCCGGTAACGCACCAGCAGTTGGGTTCTGCGCGTGAAGTCGGTAATGACAGGCATGAAGCGCGTCTGCGCTGCATCGAGCCATTCAGGTTCGAAATGGATGTAGGTTTCGTTCAGGTGCAGCGTGCCATGCTCGCAGGTGTAACCCAGAAAGCCTTCTGTTGCCTGGTAGATCTGGTGGGGAACCAGGCCGAATGTCTGTTGCAACAGGGTGGAGTCGGCCTCTTCCAGAACTTCGGCCACAGAGATCAGGCGACTGGGCGCGATGCGCAATTTGCCTTGCTGCAAGTCTTGGGCCAGCGCGCACAACAGCGAAGGTGGCCCCACCAGCACGTCGGGTTGGGTGGCGTTCAAGCGCTGCAGGGCAGGCTCAGCTCCTTGCAACAAGTCGTAAAACGCAAAATCAATACGGCGGCTTTTGAGCGTGTCGTACAAATTGCTGTTGGCTCGCAAAAAGAAGGCAATGCGCAGCGGCGGCTTCCAGGGCTGGAGAATACGCGCCAGCATGTTGGCGGGCAGTGTGCGGGCCAGCATGATGCCCGCCCACTGAAGCCGCTCTTGCTGGCTGACCAGAAAAACGCCCTGGTTTCCCGAGGTTCCGCTGGAAAGCCCCACCGTCAACTCGCCAAGCATGGGCAAAAAATCACGGCTGGTTTCGGCCTGTATGGCAACCGCGCGTGCATCGTCCAGTGCGATATGGTGCGTGTTGTAGGCAGAGAAGTTGCCCATGAACACGGTCTTGTCCATATAAGGCAGATCATTCAGGCTGGTAATTTCTTGTCCGCGAAAGGCGGCAGCCTGTGGCAGCACGTGATGCAGAAAATACTGCAAACGCCGTTGCTGCCAGTTTTGCAGGCTTTGCCGGTTGCGAAAGTGCGTGGCATAGCGGGCGCGTGCAAAGTGCGCGGCAACGGCTAGCGCGTTGAAGCTGCTTTCAATGTCCATCGGCATATTCTTGCCAGGCGCGTAGGCAGTGCGAGGGTAATAGAGCCACGGCAGGCTCCTTGCGTGCAATACCCATCAAGGCCGTAAAAGTGCCGTGGTAGCGCTGCCTGTTGGCCATGAACCATTGCGCGGGCAGGGCAGGCAGGCGTCCTTCCCGCAGGGCGGGTAATGACCAGCACGCATCACCCACCAGAAAAACGGGTTGTCCATCGGCATTGGGCAAGAACAGGCCCATTTGCCCCGCACTGTGTCCTGGCAATGGAATGCCGAGCACGCTGCCATCGCCCAGCAAATCCAGCCCGCGTGTAAAGGGTGCAAGCCATTGCGGCAAATCCGTCCAGGCGCATGTATCGGCCAGCGTGAGCCGCTGCATGAAGTCGTCGGGCAGCAGCCGGGGCAGATAACCGCCCAAGGTTGCGCGCCAGCGCCGGTGTTGCAAACCCAAGAACTGCTCGGTGTCGGCCTTCAAGGCCATGAATCGCGCTTGGGGAAAATCGCGCAGCCCGGCTATATGGTCACCGTGGTAATGTGAAATGACCACGGTCTTGATATCTTGCCGTGTCAGTCCGGCAGCGGCCAGTTGTGCGTGCAGCGTTTCGTTTTCTGGCAGCTCTGTAGGGAGCAAATGCCTGTACAGCGCTTCGGGCCAGGTGCTTGTGGCGGTAAAAAAATGCTCCGCATACCCCGTGTCATACAGCAGCCAGCCATGTGCCGGATGTTGAATCAGGCCGCACAGGGCAGGAAACTCCACACTTCTCCAGCGCCCGCCGCGTGCCGCCATGCATTCCAGATGGCGGCAGGCTCCAACGCGAAGCAGGCGCAGATGAATGCGGGGCGCTTTCACCGGGAAGCTCCAGCCGTATGCGCGCGCCACCATTGGGCGTGGCGGCGAATGCCTTCATGAATGCCCACCCCGGGTTGCCAGCCCAGGTCGTTTTGCAGTGCCGTTACATCCAGCGTCTGGCTGAACGCCAATACGCCGGCGCTGTAGCGGGTGAATAGCGGCTCCACACCGCCGCGTGCATGTGCTGCAAGCTCCAGCATGCGCGCCGCCATGCTGATAACAGGCCAGGGTACGCGCCGTGTGCGCAGCGGCAAAGCAAACGCATCGGCCATAAGCTGCAATAAATACAGCAAGGTGTGCGGCTCGTTGTTGCTGACGTTGTAGGTATTGCATGCCTGTGGCAAGGGCTGTGTGGCGGCCAGCCAGATGGCGTCAACCGCATTGTCGATATATGTCAGATCAAGTTGTTGCTGGCCTGTGCGCATCAGCGGCACCCGGCCTTGCTGCATGACACGCAGCAAACGGGGCACCACTGTTTGATCCCAAGGGCCAAACAATCCACGGGGCCGCAAAATCACAGCCTGTGCCAGTGCACCGCGCGCCAGGGCTTGGCGCACCAGTGTTTCCGCTTGCGTCTTGGTGCGCACATATTCGTTGGCGGGGGCAGGCAGCGCTGCGTCTTCAGGTATGGCCAGGCGGTCTGCAAAACCAAAATACAGGCTGGGTGTGGAAATGTGAATCAGCCTGGCCACGCCATTTTTCTCGCAAGCTGCAATCACCTCGGCGGTGCTGGCGATATTGGCGCGTTCAAAATCTTCTCTCTTCCCCCAAGGGGACGAGAGGGCCGCACAATGCACCACGGCGTGTGCGCCTGCCGCAGCGTGGCATAGCTGCGCTTGCGATTCTGGTTGTCCATGTTCCAGCGTCAGCCAGTGCACTGGCACACCGGCATATTGAATAACCTCGGCTGCGGCCTTCGGGTTGCGCCCCGTGAACACAATATTTGCCCCTTGCCGTGCCGCCCGCCAGACCAGATGACGCCCAAGAAAGCCGGTACCGCCCGTGACAAGAATCTTCATCAATATTCCAGAATCGCGCCGCCTAACGACAACCCTGCCCCTGTACCTATCAGCAGCAGGCGATGGCCCCGCTGGATGCGGCCGTCGCGAATGGCAATATCCAGCGCAGTAGGCAAAGAGGCGGCAATTTGATTGCCGTGACTGGCAAAAATATCAACCACCCGTGCAGGGTCAAACCCCAGGCGGTCTCAACTCCGAAGTGCAACACCCTCCCCTGAGGTAAGTTGCACGGATGG
>JAUNUR010000014.1 GCA_030538085.1 Pseudomonadota bacterium
TGTGCACGCCGATATCTCGCCGTCGAACCTCATCGACGCCGTGCGCGACAACCCGGGCGCGAACCTCTACGTGCACCCCGAATGCGGCTGCACCACCTCCGCGCTGTGGCTGGCCGAATCCGGCGAGCTGCCTGCGGGCCGCACCCACATCCTGTCGACGGGCGGCATGCTCGACGCCGCCCGCGCCGAAACCCGTAGCCAGGTGCTGGTGGCCACGGAGATCGGCATGCTGCACCAGCTGCGCAAGGCCAACCCGACGACGGAGTTCCGCGCCGTGAACCCCCAGGCGAAGTGCCCGTTCATGAACATGATCACACCCATCAACCTCGAGGCCTGCCTGGGCGACCCTGCCACGACGGCGCACTTTGAGGTGGACGTGGAGGCTGGGGTCGCCGCCAAGGCACGGCAGGCAGTCGAGAAGATGATCGCGATCGGCAACCCCGGCTCGGGTGAATGATGACTCCCCGCGCGCAGGTCGTCGTGGTGGGAACAGGCGCGGCGGGCCTATCTACCCTGCTCCACCTGGCCGCGGCCAACATCGACACCATCGCCATCACCCGCGCCGGCGTCACCGATTCCGCCACGGCCTGGGCCCAAGGCGGTCTCGCCGCCGTCTGGGATTCCGCCGACACCGTCGAGGCGCACGTGCAGGACACCCTCACCGCGGGCGCCGGCCTCTGCGACGAGCAGGCCGTCCGTGATCTCGTCGCCTCGGCGCCCTCCTCCATCCGACGGCTGATCGCGCTCGGCGCGAAGTTCGACGAGGCCCTCGACGGAAGCCTCGACCTGCACCTCGAAGGCGGCCATACCCACCGTCGGGTCATCCACGCCAACGGCGATGCCACCGGCGCCGAGATCGAGCGAGCGCTGTGGGCCGCACTCTCCCACGCCCTCGAAGGCAGCTCCGTGCGCATCTTGGAGGGTGCCCGCTTGGTGGACGTCCTTACCCACGACGGCCGCGCCGTCGGCGTCACCGTGCTCTCCGACCTCCACCCGTCGCCAGCGGAGTACCCACACCACACACCCCACAACGCACAACTCCTGCGCGACGCGTTAGAGGGCCCGGCACCCCACCTGCCTGTCCTCACCGAGATCCGCGCCGACGCGGTCGTGCTTGCGACCGGCGGGATCGGCCAGCTCTGGCCCGTCACCTCCAACCCCTCCGTGGCAACGGGCGACGGTGTGGCCGCGGCCCTTCGCGCGGGCGCGGCCGTCCGCGACGTCGAGTTCGTCCAGTTCCACCCCACCGTCCTGGCTGACGACGACGCCTCGTCGCGCGGCGTTCTGATCAGCGAAGCGGTGCGCGGCGAGGGCGCATTCCTGACGGATGGCTCCGGCGAGCGCATCATGGCGGGCATCCACCCGCTGCAGGATCTTGCCCCGCGCGACGTCGTCTCCGCCTCCGTCATCGCCCACCTCGAGCGCACCGGAGAGCCGCATGCGTTCCTCGACGCCACCGACTTCGGCGCCGAGAAATGGGAGCGCCACTTCCCGGGGATCCTGGCGCTGTGCCGCGGCCGCGGCATCGATCCCGTCACCCAGCCCATCCCTGTGCATCCTGCGGCGCACTATTCCTGCGGTGGGGTCGCCGCCACGCTCGACGGCGTGACCACCGTCCCCGGCCTCTTCGCCGTAGGCGAGGTGGCGGTCACCGGCGTGCACGGCGCCAACCGCTTGGCCTCGAACTCGCTCACCGAGGCCCTCGTCATGGGCGACCGCCTCGGCCAAGCCCTGGCATCGCACTTGGTTCCTGAGGAGCGTCCGGCGAGGAACGAGCCCGATGCTCACGAAGGCCCCCCAAGCATCCATACCTCGCCCTTCACCAAGCCCTGCGCACCCAGCTCATACGGCCCAGCAGCCCTGATTGATCCTCACTGCCTACCCTCCCTCAAGACCGCGATGCAGCGCCACGCATTCGTCGCCCGCGACGCGGCGGGCCTCACCGCTCTCGCCCAGCACCTCAAGAACCCACCCACAACGGCCGTCCTCACGCACGACGCACTCACCGCCTCCAACCTCCACCTCGTCGCGCGGGCCATCACTACGGCCGCTCTCGCGCGGCAGGAATCCCGCGGGTGCCACCGGCGTTCAGACTTCCCCGGCCGCGCTGAGCCTCACCACCTCCTGATCACGCTCACAGAGGGCAACCTCACCGCCACCGCCGTTCCGCTCCACCGTCCCGAAAGGACCGCAGCATGACCTACGATCCCCAGGCCAACCTCCAGCGCCTCGTCGACATCGCCCTCGACGAGGACCTCCGTTTCGGCCCAGACGTCACGACGTTGACCACTGTCTCCGCTGACGCCCACGGGGTCGCCGAGGTGGTGGCTCGCGAACCGGGCGTGATCTCCGGGCTCGATGCAGCGCTGGTCACCTTGGAGACGCTGGCCGCCCGGCTGGGCACCACGACGACCGCCGAAGTGGTCTCTCCCAACGGCACCCACGTGGGCCCGGGAGACGTTGTCCTTCGCATCTCCGGCCCCATCCAGACGCTGCTCACCGCAGAACGCACGCTGCTGAACTTCCTGGGGCAGCTGTCCGGCGTTGCCACCGCCACATCCCAGTGGGTGGCCGCCGTTGAGGGCACTGGGGCAAGGATCCGCGACACCCGCAAGACGGTCCCGGGCCTCCGCGCCCTGCAGAAAGCCGCGGTGGTGGACGGCGGCGGGATGAACCACCGCATGGCGCTGGGTGACGCCGCGCTCATCAAGGACAATCACGTTGCAGCCGCGGGCTCCGTGAGTGCCGCCTTCCGCGCGGTGAAGCAGGCGGCCCCGGAGATCTCGGTTGAGGTGGAGTGCGACACCCTGGATCAGGTTCGCGAGGCCGTGGCCGTGGGCGCCGAACTGGTCCTCCTCGACAACATGAGCCCAACCACCATGGCGGAGGCGGTGGCCATCTGCCGCCCCGCGGGCGTGAAGACCGAAGCCAGCGGCGGCCTGACCTTGGAAAACGCTCAGGCGGTGGCCGCCTCTGGGGTCGACTACATCTCCGTCGGCGCCCTGACCCACTCCTCGAAGGTCCTCGACCTCGGCCTCGACCTGCTTTCCTAGGCCTCTGAAATCTTGCTTCCACATCTGCACAGTGACCCCCTGTTTTCGCAGCAAGATTCCCGGCACCCGCGCAGTAACCTGTGGCCATGGCCGTACTGATCGACCCGCCGCGCTGGCCCGCCCACGGCACCCTGTTCTCCCATCTCGTGTCCGACACCTCGCTGGAGGAACTCCACGCCTTCGCGCGCCTCGCGGAACTGCCACCCCGCGCCTTCGACCACGACCACTACGACGTGCCCACCTCCCGGTACGACGACCTCATCTCCCTCGGCGCCATCCCCGTCACGGAGATGGAACTCATCCGCGCGCTCACGGCCAGCGGCCTACGCGTCCGCAAACCCCAGAAGGCCCCCACCCGAGACCAAGCGCTGGCCATCGCGCATCGCTCGTGGAGCTACCTCGCCCTCCCGGAAGAGATCCGCGACAACATCCTCACCCGCTGGCAAGAGCCCACCCGCCACTACCACGATGTGCGCCACCTCGCCCAAGTACTGGCAGCCCTGGGCAGCCTCGCGTGCTCAGACCCCCTCGTCATCCTCGCCGCATGGTTCCACGATGCGATCTACGACGGCGTGCCCGGCCAAGACGAGGAGGCCTCCGCCCAACTCGCCGAAACCACCCTCCGCGCCACGCGCCTCCCCGCCGCCGACATCACCGAGATCGGCCAACTCATCCGCATGACCGCAACTCACACCCCCACCACGCACCGCGAGGCACTCCTCTCCGATGCAGATCTCAGCATCCTTGGCCAGATCCCCGGCCGCTACCACGTCTACGTCCGCGACGTCCGCCTCGACTATTCCCACGTGACAGACGACGACTGGAGCATCGGCCGCTCACAAGTGCTGCGTCACCTCCTGGCCAAGGACCCTCTTTTCCACACGGAGCTCGCCCGCGACCTCTGGGAAGCCCAAGCCCGCCACAATCTCACCGCGGAGCTGCAAGTGCTGAACCCGCCCACCCACCTCCCACCCTCCGCGCCGCAGGGCTCTACGCTGGAAGGGTGACGAGGGGAGAGCCATCGTGAGCGAATTCGACGGCGGGCCAGGCAGTCAGCAACCCCGCCCCAGGCGCGCGATAGTGGAGCCGGACGAAGGGGACAGCGCCTTCAGCCCCCAGCAACCGGAGCCGGATGGGGCGCACCACGCCCAGCGGAGCGTCGACGCCGACGACACCTCGGCCACCGAAGTGCTGCCCTCCCACCAGACGCCCGCCCCGGTCCCGCCTCCTCCTCCACCTCCGCCGCCGATCCCAGGCGACCCCGCCCGAGATCGAAGCCGCCTCCCGCTCGTCCTCGGCATCGTCATCCTGCTCGCCGTGGCCGCGGTGATCGCCTACCTGGCACTCCGCGACAACGACGCGAAGACGGCTGAGCCCGCCCCCACCTCCACCGCAACCGTCAGCACCCCCGCCGAGACGCCCACCACCACGGAGGCGGCCCCGCCCACCGCAGAGGCGACCACCCCCGCAGCCGATCCCACCCAGCCCGAAACCGAGGCACCGACGGCGGAGCCCACCGAGACCGTGACCGAAGATCCCGTCGACGAGGCCCCCGCGGCAGAGCCTGAGCCCCTCACGGATGCGGATCTGCCCGAGACCCTCGCCGGCCACACGCGCGGCGAGCACCTCATCTACACGGCCGACGGGCACTCCGTCTTCCTGTCGGATCTCGGCATCCCGGAGATGGATCCGGCCTGGCAGGAGATGACCTTCCCGGGCGCCAAACCCGTCGCTGACAACGCCTTCTGCTCCACAGACGATGAGGGCAGCCAAGGCTGTTTCATCATCAGCACCAAGCACGGTGTGGTGACAGCATCGGGCGACCCCGGCGTCGACATCACCGCCTTCGTCGTCGCGCTTGCCAAGCACCTCGCCTAGCCGGGGCCCGATTTGGCCCAGCTCACGGCTAGGCTGACGACGCGGCGCACGGTGCGCTGGGGAGGCATGAGCAGTGAGCAATCAGGGATACGACGGCGGCGCGGGCTGGCAGAACAACCCACCCGGGCAGGGGCCACAGCAGCCCCAGCCCCAGCCACCGCATCAGCAGTACCCGCCACCGGGCTACCCCCAGCAGCCCCGGCAGCCCCCGCAGCCGCAACAACCCCAAGGCCAGCCGGGTTACCCGCCGCCTCAGGGCCAGTACCCGGGCTACCCACCGTCGGGGCAACCGTCGCAGGCAGGGCCTCCGCCCTCCTATCCATCGCCCTACCCACCCAGCCACGGAGCGCCGGCGCCGCGCACAAGCAGGGCGCCGTTCATCGTGGCTGGCGCCATTGTGCTGGCTGGCCTCCTCGTCGCGTTGGGCATCCTGTTCATGCGCCAACCCGCTGCGCCAGGGGCAGAGGATGTGCCTCCCGCGCCCGTCACCACGGAGAGCACACCCGCTGAACCAACCGCTCCGGGGAACGCTGCTGAGCCCACTCCTGAGGAGTCTGATCCTGCGGCGCCAGCTCCCGAGACGTCGGATCCGGCAGCACCCGCCGTCGAGCCCTCCACCCCAGCCGAGGAGCCCGGCGACCCACTGGGCGACGACCGCATGATCTCCGTTGCAGACCTGCCCGCAGAGGCCGCGGGCTACACGGTGAGCGACATGGCCGGTCTCCCCGTCTACACGAAGGGCTCGGAGCAGATCATGCTCCTCAACTTCGGCATCTCGATGCCCATGGAGGAATGGGCGATGGGTGCGGAGGTCACGAAGGTCGCCGACAACGCCGGCTGCTTCTTCGCCGAAGGCGTCCAGATGTGCGTGGTTGCCACGGAGGAGTTCGGCGACGTCCAGATGTCCAGCAGCGGGTCAGACATCACGCCGCTCGTGGAAGCGCTCGCTGAGCACTTCCGCTGACGTTTCCGTCTAGAGCCAGCCCACCGCGCGCAGCCCCATCATCCACGCCGTGAGCGTGAAGAACGAGATGACGGTGGAGAGCATCATCGACGCGGCCCCGAGGTCGCCTTCCCCGTGCTGTTCCGCGACAGCGGCCATGACCGTCATCGACGGCAGGGCGCAGGTGAGGACGGCGGCCACGCGGAGGTCGGTGCTCAGGGTGGGCAGGGCCAGCGTGGGCAGCAGATTGACCAGCCCGACGGCGAGCAGGGGCATGAGCAGCAGTTTGCCGCCGACGGCGGTGAGGATGTCGGCGATCTGACCCCGCACCTGCAAGCCGACGAGCATCCCACCGATGGAGAACAGGGCCACGGCTGAACTCGAGCTGGCCACCATCTGCACCGCGCGATCCAGCATTCCGGTGAGTTCCAGATTCAGCGCGCCGAGCAGCAGGGCGAGGATGATGGCGATCACCATGGGGTGCAGCAGCACGCGTCGCACCAGCACGCCCAGCTTGTGGGTGAGGGGCCCGCCGGCGCCGGTGATCGCTTCGTACATGGCCAGGGCGACGGGGATGATGAGGGTGTTGTCGACCAGCATGGCCATGCCGGCCGCGAGGCCCGCGACATTGGGCAGCAGGATGAGGAACATCGGCAGCCCCACGAAGCCGTTGTTGGTGCCGCTCATCGCGAAACCGACGGTGGCCGCCCGCGCCGCAGACCTGCCGCGCGCCTTGGCGTACAGGTTGCCGAGGCCCATCATGATCATGGCGGACACGCCGTAGGTGAGCAGCCAGGTGGGGTTGAGGATTTCGCCGAGCGACCTGCCCGCGACGCTCACGAACACCAACGCTGGCAACGCCACCTTGACGACGAAGGTGGAGAGCACGGTCATGTCGGCGCGCTTCAACACGCCCAGCCGCGTCACGACGTACCCCACTGCGACGATCAGGAAGATCGGCACGGTTGCGGAGAAGACGTCGATCACCTTGGCACGCTACCCCTCTGGCTCGGGAGGGCGCTAGCTTGCCACTTGTTGCCGCGGGGTCGACCGCTGAACGCCCTCGGGACTCAGCCGTTGGCCCCTGACGCGAGGCGCACACCGTTGGACCCTTACACGGGGCATACCCGTTGACTCCGACCCGAGGCTCACCCCGTTGGGCCCTGACAAGGGACTTACCCGTTGACCGCCTGATACTCGCCCACGAGGTAACTGGCGCTGCGCGACAGCGAGAACGGCAGCGAACCAGATTGCCCGGCGCCGCTCCACTGCACATTCCAGTGCGACGTCGCGGTCACCGTGTACGTGCCCATGCGTTCGAACACGTGGCCGCAACTGGGCGACGCAATATTCTTCCCACCCTGCGTCAGGGACGCAGACCACGGCGTGCCTTTTCCGCACACCACCACGCCGCCGTCGCCCATGTCCCACTCGACACGATCCACCTCCGCCCGCAGTGTGACGGTGATTCCGCTGCCCGAATCTGATGATGACAAGGGGCCCCATTGCTTCTCCGACGGCGACTCGGCCCAGAGCCACGAGTTCCAGCCCACGAATCCCAGCCTGACGTCGTTGTCGCCCAGGGGGAACATGCCGAGCGTGATTGCCTCAAGGTCGAGGCGCGCGAGGATGTCTCGGGCGACGGCCGCAGGGTCGACTTGGATCGCCTCCGGTGCGCCCGGGAGCCAGCGGGTGTAGGTCATGTTGGGGTCGGGGTCGAGGTTGAACCCAGGTCGGCTGCAGTGGTAGATCGCGCCTTCTGTGCGGTTGCCCCAGGCCGGGTCGTCCTTGGGCGGTTGAACTGGCGCAATTCGGCACCATGCACCAGCCATGGAACTCCAAGCGCCGAGCCCTGTTTGGCACGCGACCGCATTTCCGTTGTGGATACAGACTGGCTTCGACGGGGTTGATGAGGGTGGAGGTTGACCGTTGCCCCCACTATTTCCAGAGCTACCTCCGCTCGAGCCGCCCACTCCCACTGAGAAGAGGCACACGCCCGTGGTGGGATCTCGGAACCCACACGTTGGGCCATCTGCCTCAGCGCTCACCGTGGGCAGAAGTAGAAGCACCGCAAGCAGGAAGGCCAGCGATAGAACGGCGTTTGCTCGCTTGGTCAGCATGGCTCCTCACGGTTCCGGATCAAACCCACCCTCCAGATCCCGTCAAGCCCCTCAACCATCGTCGCCACTTCTGGAAACCTTGGGATCAGCTCCCCGGTCCCGAAGGGCTCGCCGTCATATGTCTCGGCCTTGGCCTGAGTCCTGTCAACGCAATAGGAAAGATCAGCTTCGCGCGTCCCCTCAGCTGACGGACGCACTTCGCCGACAGCGAGGTCGTCGAAGGACAAACGTCCTACCGAACGGATGTTGTGCTCTCGGTAGACCTCGATATTCCGAATGATGGTGTTCATGTGTTCACCAGTCGTCACAATCTGCGTTTCGCTGAAGTCCGAGAACCCATGAGGGTCTGCGAGGAACTTGTCCAGCACCCGTTGGTACTCCTGCCAGCCGTCAATGATCGCCGCCGACACCGCGTCCTCCGTCGGCAAGTCAGCCGGATACGACTGGAACACCGAGGGTGTCGGGCTCGGCGACACCACCGCTGGCGAGGGGCTCGGCTCCACATGGACGGTGGGCGACAGACTGACGCTCGGCGACGGCGACACCTCCCCGCCGGGCGTGCATCCCACCACGAAGAGTCCAATTACAAGGACAAGAACCAGCCGCACGGCAACTCCGATCAGACGACCCACCTTGGAATCTAGACAACACCGGGGTCACAACACGCCGACGATCGACAACCTGTGGATAACTTTTCAGCAACCTGAGTCCCGCCGCCAGTCTGATCGCTCACCCTCCGCGAACTAACCCACCCCTACGCCAAGCTCGGACTGCGGCAACTTTCCGCAACCACACCGGCCCTGCGGGGCAGTTGCTTAGGCTCGAAGCAACCCCACCCAAGGAGGAATCCCCCATGAACGACAGGCTCCAAGCTCTCAGCGACGCAGGCGTCTCCATCTGGCTCGACGACCTCTCCCGCGAACGCCTCACCTCCGGCAACCTCGCCGAACTCATCGCCACCAAGTCCGTGGTGGGCGTCACCACCAACCCCACGATCTTCGCCTCCGCACTCTCCAACGGCGAGTCCTACGCCGAACAACTCGCCGGCCTCACCGACGTGGACGAGGCCATCCAGCTCGCCACCACCACTGACGTGCGCAACGCCGCTGATCTCTTCAAGGACATCTACGACGCCACCGGCGGCTTCGACGGCCGCGTGTCCATCGAGGTCTCCCCCGAGTTGGCCCACGACTACGAGGCCACCGTCGCCCAGGCGCAGGAGCTCTACGACATCGTGGGCCGCGAAAACCTCCTAGTGAAGATCCCGGCCACCGACGCCGGCATCCCCGCGATCGCCGAGGTCATCGGCCGCGGCATCTCCGTCAATGTGACGCTCATCTTCGACGAGGACCGCTACCGCCAGGTCATGGACGCCTACCTGACCGGCCTCGAGACCGCCGACGCGGCTGGGCGCGACCTCAGCAAGATCCACTCCGTCGCCTCGTACTTCATCTCGCGCGTGGATTCCGAGATCGACGCCCGCCTCACGGCGCTGGGCCGCGAGGATCTGAAGGGCAAGGCCGCCGTCGCCAACGCGCAGGTGGCACTCGGCGCCTTCGAGGAGGTGTTCGGCTCCGAACGCTTCCAGGTGCTCAAGGCCAAGGGCGCCAACCCGCAGCGCCCCCTGTGGGCCTCCACGGGCACCAAGGATCCGGCCTACCCGGACACCCTCTACGTTGCGGATCTGGTGGCCACCAACATCGTCAACACCATGCCCGAAAAGACGCTGAACGCCTTCGCGGATCACGGCAAGGTGGGCCGCCCGATGGAGGGCACCGAGGCTGAGGGTCGCGCGGTGATGCAGGAGATCGCCGACGCCGGCGTGGACCTGGCCGACGTGTTCAAGACCCTCGAGTCTGAGGGCGTGGACAAGTTCATCGTCAGCTGGAAGGAACTCCAGGAGACCGTCCGCACCGCCCTCGCTGGTTGAGCCGGTCGCCTGCTCGTTCCCTGAGCCTGGTGCGTGCGAGGTACGAGCACCGCTCCAGGTCGAAGGGCGAGCAGCGCGACCGTGTCGAAACCGCCAGGCGTTCCAGGCAATCTGCGCACAAATGTCCTCTAGATACCTCGACCCCCCTGTTTTTCAGGGGGGTCGGGCCGTCTAGAGGACAAATAGTCGCGTCAGCGCGCCAGGACCACCGGTTTCGCGGTGGTTCCCGCTACGCCGGCTAACGCGAGCAGCCCCACGGCGACCAGCGCGCTGGCGGGCCAACCACCCGCGTCCCAGGCCAGGCCCACCACGATGCCTCCTACGGACGAACCCAGGTAGTAGGCCAGCGAATAGACCGCCGACGACGTGCTCGGCGCCGGCGAATACCTCGCGGCAGCAGCATTGGCGACAGCGTGCATGGCGAAGAAGCCAGCGGAGAGCACCAAGAGCCCGCCCACGATGGCCCAAACGCTGTCGATCAACGTGATCGCGATCCCCAGCGCCGCGACCACCACCGCCGGCAGCATCACGCGCGCAATCGACCAACGCTGCACCCATCGCCCCACGACGGCGGACGTCAGCGTGCCGCTCAGGTAGGTCAGGAAGATCAGGCCGGTGAACCCGGGCCCCAGGCCGAAAGGTTCACCGGCAACGCGGTACGTGGTCACGTTGTAGACGCCCACGAACGCCGCCATGCCGAAGCCACCCACCAGGAACATGCGCAGCCGCAGCCAACGATTGGGGTCTGGCCCAGCCGTCTGGCCCGCGGCCGCGCGTCCAGTCGTCCGCGGGGTGGCAGGCAGCAACAGGTGGGCGAGCACCCCGGTGCCGGCGGCGAGCGCCGTCGTGATGAGGATGGCGCCGTGCCACTCGTGAAACTCGGCGAACATGCCCGAGGACAGCCGCCCGAGCACCCCGCCCATGGTGGTGCCGGAGATGTAGAGCCCGCCGATCGTGGCGAACGACCACGACGCCGCCTGATCCGCCACCCACGCCATGGCGGAGACGAGGATGAACCCCAGCCCCACTCCCATCAGGCCACGTGCACCGACGAGCAACTCCCAGCCGGGCGCGACCCCAGACCCGAAGCCACCCACGGCGGCGATCAGCAGCCCCAACTGCATCGAGCGGGCCCAGCCCAGCCGTCGGGCCACGCGACTGAGCGGAATCACCGAGACGGCGATACCCAAGGTGGTCGCAGACAAGAGCCATGCGGCCTCCGCCGCGTTTCGCCCGAACTGGTCACCGATCGTAGGCAGCAGCGGCTGCACCGTGTACATCAGGCCGAAGGTGGAAACGCCGATCAGGAACAGACCCAGCAGGCTGCGTCGGTATTGGGGATGGCCGGGCTCCAACTCGAGTCCAGGCATATCCCTCTCCATCCCGCAGGGTTCACCCGCGACAATACCCCTCAAGGACCACGCAGCAGACGGTGCCTAGCGCTCGAGGCGAATCCGGTGCCACAGTTCGTGACGACCCTCCCCCAACCTCACGGCTGTCTCAAACCCCTCGTCGGCGACCTCATTCCTCCCAGCGCTCGCCTCCACTCCCCAATCGAAGGCTGACGTCACGGCCTCAACACCCAGGCAAAGATTGCGACCGTTCCACGGCTCGTAGTCCCTCCCCCGATTGCTGATCCACAGCAGGCAATGCTTCAGGTGCGCCGTGTCCCACTCCAGCACTGCCACATGCCCGTCCGTGACGACGCCCACGCGACCCTCAGCAACGTTGGCCAGCATCACCAAGTCTTCGGAGCGGCCCTCCCACGGCAGCCGCGTCAGGTTCGCCGTACCGTCAACCGACGGCGCCTCCCACACATCGGTGAACCGCTTGCCCGGCAGCAATCGCGACGCCGGCTCGGGCTTCTCCGGCGGCGTCAACACCGCCTCCGCCTCAGGCAACTCCAGGAACGCCGCTCCCACCAGCGGCTCACCCTCCGCAGTTGCCGGCAGCCGGAAGATGGGGTGCAGCCCCAGAGGCAGAGCGGCCTCGTGTCGCATGTCGATGGCGTCGACGAACTCCACCGCTCCATCCACGCAGCGCACCGTACGCGTGACGCGTTCGACGGCGTGTTCCCCCGGATACGCCACCTCGAGCACCACAGCGTCCGGCCGCCGCTCCACCAGCGCCCAGAGGTTGTTGGCTGCGTACCCGTGACCGGGCATCCCGAAGGGCACGCAGACGAAATCTCCTTGGAGGTGAGCGAGCAGAGTGTCTCCGCTCCACTCACCCAGCCATGGAGCTTCGTACAGCGGCTGAACAACCTGTCCGTCAACCAGGAAGGACGTTGTGACCATGCCTCCCTGCAACGCGACCCGAGCCGTCACCGAGCCGTCGGTGATCTCAATCATGTCTGCCACCCGATCTGCGGCCAGCCGTCCGACCCTCAGCGCTGGCCGAGTGCCTCGTCGATCACCGCGGACAGCTCTGCTAGCCGTGGACGCGCACGCGTTGCCAAGAGGCTCTCCCGATCGGCGGGATCAACCGAGAGGCTGTCCTTCCACAGCGAACGCCCTGCCATGGCTCCACTGGCTCCGTTGGAAACGGCGATCCTCACCTGTTCGATGAAGGTCTCGTGATCGACACCCGCGGAGAGCACGGCCCACGGCGCCCCGCCCGCAGCCTCGGTGACGGCCTTGCAAGCTTCTTCGGAGCCGGGGTACTGCAGTTTCAGGACCTTGGCGCCGCAATCAACCGAGAACTTGGCGGCTTCCTCGACGAGGCGGGGGAAGATGCGCGCGTAGTCTTCATCGGATTCGTCCGGCAGTTGGTAGACGAGGATCTCGATGATGACGAGAACCCCTTCAGCCTCGCACTCTTGGATCAGCTTCCGGATCTCGTCACCCACCCGAGAGTCGAGGCTCTGCTGATCGGTCCGGAGGTAGTAGAGCATCTTGGCGGCATCGCCACCCACTTCTCGGATCTTGCGGGCGGTGACTCCGTCGACGAGGCGGGTGAAGCGCAATCCGTCGACGGTCTCGTACCCCGAGGCATCCATGCCCACGACCAACGCGGTATCGCGGTCCAGGACATCATCATCGATGACCTGCGGGACGGCGACTTCCGGATCCAGCAGGATCGCCGGCCCGTGATTGGCGAGGTGCGTGACGAGGTCAGCCTTGGCGGCGCGGAGACCCTCCACGGTGATGGAATCGGCCCCGTCTGGCGCATTCATGACAGCCTTCATGCTGTTTCGCTGGTCTGCGGCGACGATGAGCATGCCACCCGCCGCGGTGCTGATACGCGCCAGGGCGCGCCTTTCAGTGGTGTTCAGTTCTCGCATCGGATTCTGTTCCTTCCAGTTCTTCCAGAGCTTCGATGAGTCGACGGGCAAACAGCACAGCGCCGCTGGCTGTTTCTTGGACCCGTGTTGATGTGTAGATGTTGGGGAGAACCTCGCTGCGCAGTTCCAGAACCGAGTCCATCTCTGCCCAGCCGCCCGTCACCAAAGTGGCTCGGGCTGGGGGGACTTCGCGGTCCATCGCGGCAATCAGAAGCTCAAGTTCGTCATTGCTGTGCTCAAGCACGGCGCGGAACAACTCAGCGGGCGATAGCCCGTCCGCACGGACGGTGAGGCGCAACACACCGTCGTCGTTGCGGGCGCCGCTCACCTCGAGTGCATCCGGAGGTAGCGCGCTGCTCTTCAGCGCAGTCACCTCACGGTCGAGCTTGTCCCTGCCAGCGCGGTCCGTGACGCCCACGAGTTGGAGTGTGCGGCGCATGATCAAGCCAGACTTCACCCCGGCGACGAGCACGAACTCTCCTGGGACGACGTGCCGGACGCAGTTGATGAGGGCATCAGCCAGCCGCCTTCTGGCATCAAAGGTCAGTGGGTTGTCCAGGGCCCGAAGCAGTACTTCGGCGGTGCCCATGGACAGGTGATATGCATCTCGTTCGGCACCGCCAGAGACGGCAGCAACCAAGTGGTCATGGCCAGCCACGGTGAGTGCAGCTCCGCGGAAGGCTTCGGGAAGCCACCCGGCGGTGGCGTATCCGAGGTGGGTGCCCGCTTCCACCAGCCGCGGAAGAAATGTCTCAGGAACCCCGAGGTAGTCCAGTAGTTCGGGCCAGGCGCGGCCGGTCTGCTGGTCGAGGAGACCGGTCCGGGAGGCGAGGGAATACTCGGAAACCAGTTCCCCTCCGAGAACCGAGATTGCCAACTCTGGGAGATTGACCCATTGCGCGTCCCGCGACCACGCCCCCGAGTCCTTGAGGAAGAGCATCTTGGCGGCGGATACCTGCACCCCCCACGGGAGCCCAGTTCGGCCCGCGAACTCTTCGCGAAGTTGCGGCGGGAATGCATCGACCTGATCTGACCCACGGGGGTCAAACCACGCGAATCCCGGTGCCACGGGGCCCTCGGCCGTGACGAGAAACCCAGTTTCTCCCATTCCTGCTGCAGCCAGCGCGACAACGCGGGAGCCTTGAGGAAGTTGCTCGGAGGCCTGCTCGACGAGCCCTCGTACCGCGGCTTGCACGGCGGTCAGTTCGATGGAGGTGGTGCCGCCTGCACCGCTCACCCATGGGGTGGGGATGTGATGCACCAACTCGTCACCCGTGTCGCTGACGAGGAGCAGTTTCATTGACGTACTGCCAAGGTCCAAGCCTGCGAAGTAGCGAGTCACGCGAGGTCCTCCAGAGTTGGTGGTTTGAGGGGGCGGTGGCGCCACCCGGAAGACCCGGCCCCCCCCCGGGGGGTCGCCCCCGGCGCTTTTCCGCCCTACGATCCTTTCGAAATGACAAATGGCGCGTTCGTCATTTGTCATGCGGCGTCAGCCGCGGTCATTCGTCATCGCGTCTTGAATGAGAACAGCCATCACTTTTGCCACGGGCACACTCGCTGGCTCCACGCCATCACCACGCCGCGTTCACCGTGCCTCCCAGCGGCGGCGGAATCATGAACCGGATCACAGGCACCAACGGGCCTGTTCCTGTTCCTGTTCCTGTTTCCCATCCAAACAGCAACCACCCGTCATTCCGGCGAAAGCCGGAATCCAGACGGCATCCACGACCAACGCGGATCCCGGCTGTCGATGAAACGACGGAAGTTGATGTTCTGAAGTGGAACGGAATTTTTTACCCCTTCAATCCGCCCATGACCCTGTCCGATATCTTGCAACACCCGGCTTTCCAGACCGCGCTGCTGGGCGCGTTTGGCGTGCTCGCTTATTGGGCGCGCGAGGTGCCCGTGCTGGTGCTGGGCTGGCTGCGGCAGTTCTTCGTCTCCAGCATGACGGTGGACTCGCGCGACCATTTCCTGTTCGCCGCCGTGGTGGAGCACTTGCAGCGCTACTCGTCGCTGGGCCGCAGCAACCAGTTCACGGTGCACAGCCGCCGCCAGGGTGGCGAGGAGAGGGCGCTGGACGACGATTTGCGCATGGGCTTCGTGCCGCGCCTGTTCATTTCGCCAGCCCAGGGGCTGCACATTTTTCGCGCCGATGGCCGGCTGATGTGGCTGCGCCGCGAGGTGACCGCCGCGCAGACCGTGTTCGAGCGGCTCACGCTGTCGCACTTCGGGCGCCAGCCCGACCACCTGGCCGGGTTCGTGCGCGAGGCGGTGGCCGCGCGCGCCGAGCGCGACCACCAGGCGCTGTCGATCTACGTGCCACACCCGTATGACGGCGGTGAATGGATGCGCGCGCGCTTCGGCACGCGGCGCCCGCTGTCGTCGGTGGTGCTGCGCGCCGGGCTGGCCGAGGCGCTGCTGCAAGACCTGCGGCGCTTTCAGGCCGGGCGCGACCGCTATGTGCAACTGGGGATTCCCTGGCGGCGCGGCTACCTGCTGCACGGGCCGCCGGGCACGGGCAAGACATCGCTGGTCACGGCGCTGGCGTCGGAGCTGGGACTGAACATCTGCACCTTCAGCCTGGCATCGCCGCTGGTCACCGACGAGAAGGTGCACGCGCTGCTGGCTGGCGTGCCGCCGGGCTCGTTGCTGCTGATCGAGGACGTGGACGCCTTCTTCCACCAGCGCGAGGCCGCGCATGACGAGGTGCGCCTGTCGTTCAGCGGCTTTCTCAACGCGCTGGATGGCGTGGCCACGCAAGAGGGCACGGTGCTGGTGATGACCACCAACCACCCCGAGCGGCTGGACCCGGCGCTGATCCGCGCCGGCCGCATCGACCAGCAGGTGCGGTTGGATCTGGCCGATGCCGACCAACTGCGGCGGTTGTTCCTGAAGTTTCACGATGATCCGGCGGCGGCCGATGCCTTCGTGCGTGAACACGAAGGCCAACGCCTGAGCCCGGCGCGCGCACAGGAGCTGCTGCTGCGCCGCTATGTCAACCCGTCCGATGTGGATGTGGCGGGTTGGGGTGGCGCCGAGGCGCTGGGGGCGGTGACGGGGCAGGGTGCTGCTGGCGCACCGGCTCGCTCACGGCGCCGGCGTGGCCGGCGACCGGCCAGGCGCGGGCAAGAAGCTTAGGGTGGTGCGAAGGGTGTAGGCGAATCGTTATTGATGGGAAACGCGCTCTTGGCGGATGACGCTGCGCTTTTCCGCCCTACGGCCCTGGAGATGACCTCCTGCTTGCACGCCGCGGCAGCCACGCGGGCGTGCGGCGGGGTGGTGGCTGGTGTCAGGCTTGACGGTCCCACGCCGCGCGGCTGGCGGCGCGGGCCTGGTCCCAGCTCAGGCGCGAATCGCCTTTGATCTCGACCCAGTCCTTGGCCAGGGCGGCTTCCATGTCGTCCCAGGTGCGGCCGGCATAGCGCGAGCGGCCCTGGTAGCCCAGGCGGTAGGCGGGGGCGTAGTCGGTGTCGTAGCTGTAGCCGCTCACGTAATCGGGTTGGTTGACGTGGGCTTCCTTCCAGTAGGTGTAGTCGGGGTCGGTGGCGTCCACCGCGGCGTAGCCGCCCAGTGCGCCCAGGATGGCGCCCACGGTGCCACCCACCAACACGCCCACGGGGCCGCCCAGCACGGCGCCGGTGGCGGCACCCGCGGCAGCGCCAGCGGCCATGCCACCGCCCATGGCGATGCTGTTGGTCTCGCGCTCGGCGGTTTCGGCGTCGATGGGTTGCTGCGCGGCCAAGCGTGGGTCTTGCGACGGGGTTTGCAGCGGGGCGGGGGTTTCCTTCAGCGGTTTGTCGGTCATGGGGGTCTCCTTCAGTGGGGTCAGGCAAGCGCTGCGGGGCAGCGCCATGTGCTCCACTGTGCCGGTGTGTGCGGCCCGCGGCTGTGGCCCATGGCCCGCAGCGCCTGTAGGCCGGCTGCCTGCGCGGGGGTCAGCCTGAGCGGTTGCCCTCATGCCGGTTCACGCTTGAAACGATGACGAATGACCGCGGCTGGCGCCGCATGACAAATGGTGAATACCTTCTTTGGCATGAAAGCGCAGCGAAGCTATTTTTCATTTGTCATGATGAAAAAAAGCGCCCGAGATCAGCGATGGGTAGGGGTATATGCTTTTTTCGCTTATTCATTGAGCGCAGGAGAGAGGCATGCTGTGGAGTATCCGTGACCGAGTCGAGGATTGCCCAGCGAGGTCATCTCCGTGGTCCGGCACGATGGGTGGGAGCGGGTGCAGATCAGTTTTGTGGGGGTATGTGGTTTTATCGCTCTTCAGTCGGGCGGTAGAGCTTATATGTATGAGGAGTATTGGATGGCCTACTGTCTGCCAGGCGCCAACTAACGCACCGCCTTAGCGAGCGGCAATACGAAGTCTCGACGCCCATTCGGCCGAGCCTATTGAGAGTTTCGTCATTCAGGACAAGCCTATGTCATGCCGTCACCTCATCCCGTCATTGCGGTGAAGGCCGCAATCCACGCGGTGTCCGCAGGTCAATACCGTGTCAAGGTGACGCCCCATTGCGGCCTTCGCCGCAATGACGAGGGGATGTGAGGAGGCTTTTCTGATGGCCCGCGCTGTCGTGATTTTTGAAGATCTCAATAGGACGGGCTTCAGGCCGAGTCGGTCGCCAGCACGCTCAGCAACTCCTGCTCGATGGCCAGTTGCGTCTTGGGGTTCTGCAGCTGCGCGCCCTGCAGCAGGAACATGTCTTCCACCCGCTCGCCCAGGGTGGTGATCTTGGCCAGTTCCAGGTTGATGCCGTGCGCGGCCAGCACGCGGGCGATGCTGTAGAGCAGACCGACGCGGTCGCTGGCGATGACGTTGAGCAGCCAGTGCTGCGCCTTCTCGTCGGGCCGCAGGTCGATGCGCGGCGCGATCGGAAAGCTCTTGACCCGGCGCGACACGCGGCCCAGGCGCGGCGGCGGCAGGGGCGTCTGGGTGTCGATGGCGGTGGGCAACTCGGCCTCGACCATGGCCTGGTATTCGTCGTAGTCGTCGGGCGCCAGCGGGTTGACGATCTGGAAGGTGTCTAGCGCGTAGCCGTCGCGCGTGGTGTGGATCTTGGCGTCGAGGATGGAGAAGCTGGCGCGCTCGAAATAGCCGCAGATGCGGGCGAACAGGTCGGCCCGGTCGCGCGCGTACACCATCACCTGCAGGCCTTCGCCCACGGGCGAGGGGCGCACGCGCACCAGCGGGCTCGGGCTGGTGTTGGCATCAGCGCCAGCAGCAACTACGCGCTGGGCCAGCTCTTGCGTGTGCCAGGCGATCTCGCCCGCGTCGTGGCGCATGAAGTAGCTGACGTTGAGCGTGTCCCACAGCCGCTGGTGCGCCCCGGGCGGCAGGGCAACTTGCGCCAGCTGGGCCAGCGCTTCGCGCTTGCGTGATTCGATGACGGCGTTGGCATCGGGCGCACGCCCGCCCAGCGCGCGCACGGTGAGCCGGTACAAGTCTTCCAGCAGCTTGCCTTTCCAGGCGTTCCACACCTTGGGGCTGGTGCCGCGCACGTCGGCCACGGTGAGCAGGTACAGCGCCGTCAGGTTGCGCTCGTTGCCCACGCGCTGGGCGAAGGCCTGGATCACCTCGGGGTCGCTCAGGTCTTCCTTCTGCGCGATGCGGGTCATCACCAGGTGCTCGCGCACCAGAAACTCGATCAGCCGCGCATCCGCTGGCTCGATGCCGTGTTGCTGGCAGAAGCGGCGCGCTTCCATGGCGCCCAGCTCGGAGTGGTCGCCGCCGCGGCCCTTGGCAATGTCGTGAAACAGCGCCGCGATGTAGAGCAGCCAGGGCCTCTCCCAGCCCGCGGCCAGTTGCGAGCAGAAGGGGTATTCGTGCGCGTGCTCGGCGATGAAGAAGCGCCGCATGTTGCGCAGCACCATCAGGATGTGCTGATCCACCGTGTAGACGTGGAACAGGTCGTGCTGCATCTGGCCCACGATGCGGCGGAACGCCCACAGGTAGCGCCCCAGCACGCTGGTCTGGTTCAGCAGCCGGAAGGCGTGCGTGATGCCCTGCGGCTGCTGCAGGATGGCCATGAAGGTCTGGCGGTTGACCGGGTCGTTGCGGAAGTCGCGGTCCATCACCGCGCGGGCGTTGTACAGCGCGCGCAGCGTGCGGGCCGACAGGCCTTTCAGCCCCGGCGTCTGCGCGTAGAGCAGAAACGCCTCCAGAATCGCGCGCGGCTGCTGCTCGAACAGCTCGTCATGGGCCACCTCCAGCAGGCCATCGCGGTCGACGAAGCGCTCGTTGATGGGGCGCCGCTCGGGCGCTGGCTCGCCCTGCGCGGCGCGCAGGTGTTCCTCGATGTTCTGCAGCAGGATCTGGTTGAGCTGCATCACGGCCTTGGCCGCCCAGTAGTAGCGGCGCATCAGCACTTCACTGGCGCGCAGCATCACGCGGCCATCGTCGGCGCGCTGATGCTGAAAGCCAAAGGATTCGGCCACGGCGTTCTGCAGGTCGAACACCAGCCGGTCCTCGCGCCGGCCCGCGATCAGGTGCAGGCGGGCGCGCACCACCGACAGCAGGGCCTCGTTGTGGCGCAATTGGCGCAGCTCGCGCGCCGTCACCAGGCCGGTGCGGTGCAGGTCCTTCCAGTGCCGGCCAATGCCGGCGGCGCGTGCTGTCCACAGAATGACCTGCAGGTCACGCAGGCCGCCGGGTGATTCCTTGCAGTTGGGCTCCAGCGCGTAGGGCGTGTCCTCGTACTTCAGGTGGCGCTGGCGTTGCTCCAGCCGCTTGGCAACGAAGAAGTCCAGCGGGTTCAGCGCGGCCATGAAGCGCTGCTGAAATTCCTTGAACAGCTTGCGGCTGCCGACCACCAGGCGCGCTTCCAGCAGCGCGGTCTGCACCGTCAGGTCAGCCGCGGCCATGGCCAGGCATTCGTCCACGGTGCGCACGGCCGAGCCGATCTCCAGCCCCGTGTCCCAGCACTGGCTGATGAAGGTCTCGATGCGTGGACGCAGCGCCGCGTCGTGCGCCGCCTGGCTGTCGGCGGGCAGCAGCAGCAGCACGTCGATGTCGGAATGCGGAAACAGCTCGCCGCGGCCGTAGCCGCCCACGGCCACCAGGGCAGCGCGCGGGTCGAAGCCGTTGTCCCTCCACAGGGCGCGCAGGGTCTCGTCGGTCAGGTCAGCCAGCCGTGCCAGGGCACGGCGGATGCCGCGCGTGCCGGCGCTGCTGCCGCGCAACTCGTCCAACAGGGCTTGCTTGGCCTGGCGGTGCACCACGCACGCGGCGGGCAGGTGCGGAGCGATGGGGGCCGCGTCGGTGCCCATGGTGGTGATGGCGTCAGGCAGCGGCGGGCGCCATGCCCTTGACGAACTCCGGGATCGCCGGGCTGCCGGCCGACAGCGTCAGCACCTCGTAGCCGGTGGGTGTGACCAGCACCGTGTGCTCCCACTGCGCCGACAGGCTGCGGTCCTTGGTCACGATGGTCCAGCCGTCGTTCATCTCCTTGATGTCGCGCCGGCCGATGTTGACCATGGGCTCGATGGTGAAGGTCATGCCCGGCACCAGCTCTTCGCCCGTGCCTGGCTTGCCGTAGTGCAGCACCTGCGGGTCTTCGTGGAATTTCTGGCCGATGCCGTGGCCGCAGAACTCGCGCACCACCGACAGGCCATGGCCCTCCACGAACCTCTGGATCGCGTGGCCGATGTCGCCCAGCCGTGCACCGGGCTTGACCTGCTCAATGCCCAGCCACATCGATTCATACGTCAGCGCGCACAGGCGCTTGGCAGCGATCGAGCATTCGCCGATCTCGAACATGCGGCTGTTGTCGCCGTACCAGCCGTCGGCGGTGATCACCGTCACGTCGACGTTGACGATGTCGCCTTTCTTCAGCGGCTTGTCGGCCGGAATGCCGTGGCACACCACCTGGTTGACCGAGGTGCACACGTGGCCGGGGTAGGGCGGGTAGCCGGGCGGCTGGTAGCCCACGGTGGCCGAGCGCGTGCCGTACTTGGCCATTGATTCGGCGCTCAGGCGGTCGATTTCAAGCGTGGTGATGCCCGGCTGGATGTGCGGCGTGATGTCGTCCAGCACTTGCGAGGCGATGCGGCAGGCCTCGCGCATGCCCGCGATGCCGGCTTCGTCCTTGATGGTGATTGTCATGGGCGCAAATTATCCCATCGGGTCTTTGGACGTGCGGCCGGCAGGCCTTCAGGGCGCCGCAGCAGGCCGGTTGGCACCGGTGCGCCGGATAGAATTGAGGGCTTCGCGGCCTGCCCCAGTCAGCGGCAGGCTGCACGACCCCGAACCGCCTTTTGCCGCGCCTCATCCGGCCCTTCGACGTGACCCAGCACATCCACTTCTTCGACGGCGGCAACGCCCTCAGCGACTTCCGCATCCGCCAGCTTCTGCCGCGCCTGCAGGCCGTGAATCCGGCGGTGGACAGCCTCGGCGCGCGCTACGTGCACCTGGTCAATTTCAGTGCCGCGCCGCCAGCAGCCGACCTGGAGCGGCTGACCGCGCTGCTGACCTATGGCGACCCGGCCGCCGAAGGTGCGGAAGGCGAGGTTGTCATCGTCGCGCCGCGTCTGGGCACGGTGTCGCCCTGGGCGTCGAAGGCCACCGACATCGCACGCAACTGTGGCATCGCGCTGCACCGTGTCGAGCGCATCGTTGAATACAAAATAGGTCTCAAGCGCAAGCTGGTCGGGCGCAACCAGCTATCAAAAGATGATTTGATCGCCATGGCCGCACTGCTGCACGACCGCATGACGGAAAGCGTGCTGGCCAACCGTGAGGAGGCGAGGGCGCTGTTCACCGAACTCACGCCCGAGCCGCTGGCGCACGTCGACGTGCTGAAAGGCGGCCGTGCGGCGCTGGAGCAGGCCAACGGCGAATGGGGCCTGGCGCTGGCGGCGGACGAGATCGACTACCTGCTGGATGCCTTCACCAAACTGGGCCGCAACCCCACCGATGTCGAGCTGATGATGTTCGCGCAGGCCAACAGCGAGCACTGCCGGCACAAGATCTTCAACGCCGACTTCACCATCGACGGCGTGCCGCAGGACAAGAGCCTGTTCGGCATGATCCGCCACACGCACGCCACCAGCCCGCAGCACACCGTGATCGCCTACAGCGACAACGCGGCGGTGATGGAAGGCCATGCGGTCGATTACTTTGAAGTCAAATCGGCCTTTGGCGCAGACAAAGCAAGCGCACGAAGCTATCAAACCGAGAGCGCCACGCGCCACGTGCTGATGAAGGTGGAGACGCACAACCACCCCACGGCCATCAGCCCCTTCCCCGGCGCCAGCACCGGCGCGGGCGGCGAAATCCGCGACGAGGGCGCCACCGGACGCGGCGCCCGGCCCAAGGCGGGGCTGACGGGCTTCACCGTGAGCAAGCTGTGGGATTCGACGCTCGGCAAGCCCGAGCACATGGCGAGCGCCCTGCAGATCATGACCGAGGGGCCGCTGGGCGGCGCCGCGTTCAACAACGAATTTGGTCGGCCCAACCTGCTCGGCTATTTCCGCGAATACGAACTCGAAGCCGGCGGCGTGCAGCGCGGCTACCACAAGCCGATCATGATCGCCGGCGGTGTCGGCAGCATCGACGCGCGGCTGACGAGCAAGATCGAATTTCCCGCCGGCAGCCTGCTGATCCAGCTGGGCGGGCCGGGCATGCGCATCGGCATGGGCGGCGGCGCGGCCTCGTCGCTCGCCAGCGGCACCAATGCCGCGCACCTGGATTTCGACTCGGTGCAGCGCGGCAACCCCGAGATCCAGCGCCGCGCGCAGGAAGTGATCACGCAGTGCCAGGCGATGGGCGAGGCCAACCCCATCCTGGCGATCCACGACGTGGGTGCGGGCGGTTTGTCGAACGCCTTCCCGGAACTGACCCACGACGCCGGGCGCGGCGCGAGGTTCGATTTGCGCGCCGTGCCGCTGGAAGAAAGCGGCTTGGCGCCCAAGGAAATCTGGAGCAACGAGAGCCAGGAACGCTACGTGATGGCGATTGCGCCAGAATCGCTGCCGCTGTTCGAGGCGCTGTGCGCGCGCGAGCGGTGTCCGTTTGCGGTGGTGGGTGTCGCCACAGAGGAGCGGCAACTGGTGGTCGATGATGCGCCGCTGCCCCTCACCCCAGCCCTCTCCCCAGAGGGGCGAGGGAGTAACAACCGGGGATCGAACTCGGCGCTGGAATCACCCCCTCTCCCGCTGGCGGGAGAGGGCCGGGGTGAGGGTGGCACCGCCGTCGACATGCCCATGGACGTGCTGCTCGGCAAACCCCCGAAGATGCACCGCGACGTTAAGACCGTGCAGCGCCAGTTCACGCCGCTGAATCTGGACGGCGTGACGCTGCAGGACGCCGTGATCAACGTGCTGAGCCACCCCACCGTCGCCAGCAAGCGCTTCCTCGTCACCATCGGCGACCGCGCGGTGGGCGGCCTGACGCACCGCGACCAGATGGTCGGCCCCTGGCAGGTGCCGGTGGCCGATTGCGCCGTCACGCTGGCCGATTTCAAGGGCTTTGCCGGCGAGGCCATGAGCATGGGCGAGCGCACGCCGCTGGCCGCGCTGGATGCGCCCGCGTCGGGCCGCATGGCGGTGGCTGAGGCCATCACCAACCTGCTGGCGGCACCCATCGAGCTACCGCGCGTCAAGCTGTCGGCCAACTGGATGGCCGCCTGCGGCGAACCCGGCGAGGACGCCGACCTGTACGCCACCGTCAAGGCCGTGGGCATGGAGCTGTGCCCGGCGCTGGATGTGTCGATCCCGGTCGGCAAGGACAGCCTGTCGATGCGGACGCAATGGCAGGACGGGCAGGGTGCGACGAAGAAGGTGACCTCGCCCGTCAGCCTGATCGTGAGTGCCTTCGCCTCGCTGGCCGACGTGCGCGGCACGCTGACGCCGCAACTCGACGCGCAGACGGAAGACACCACGCTGGTGCTGGTCGACCTGGGCAAGGGCCGCCATCGCCTGGCCGGCAGCGTGCTGGCGCAGACGCTGGATCAGTCCGGCTGCCCGGTGAAGGATGGCGTGCCCGATCTGGACAGCCCTCAGGATCTGAAGGCCCTGGTGACTGCCATCAACCAGTTGCGCGCCGAAGGCAAGCTGCTCGCCTACCACGACCGCAGCGATGGCGGCCTGCTGGCGGCCGTGGCCGAAATGGCCTTCGCCGGCCAGGTGGGCATGGCGCTGAACATCGACATGCTGGTGACCGAGGGGGACGGCATCAGCGACAGCCGCGCCGAATACGGCGATGCCAAGAACTGGGCCAGCCAGGTCAGCGCCCGGCGCGAAGAGCTGACGCTGAAGTCGCTGTTCTGCGAGGAGCTGGGCGTGGTGCTGCAAGTGCGCACGTCTGAGCGCGATGCCGTGATGCAGGTGCTGCGCGCCCACGGCCTGAGCAAGTGGAGCCACTACATCGGCAAGACGCGCCCCGCCAGCTCGTCCATCGATATGGGCAAGGGCGCCCTGAGCATCTGGCGCGACACCAAGGAAGTGTTCAGCGCCAGCCTGCGCGACCTGCAGCAGGTGTGGGACAGCGTGAGCTGGAAGATCGCCCGCGAGCGCGACAACCCCGCCTGCGCCGATGCCGAGCACGAGGCGGCCGGGCAGCCAAACGACCCCGGCTTGCACGTGCATTTGACCTTCGATGCGGCGCAGCCCCTCACCCCCACCCTCTCCCCAGAGGGGCGAGGGGGCAATACCAGCGCGGACTCACTCCCTCTCCCGCCTGCGGGAGAGGGCAGGGGTGAGGGCGCGCCGCAAGGCGCAGGCATCCTTTTGGCCCGCCCCAAGGTCGCCATCCTGCGCGAGCAGGGCGTCAACTCGCACGTCGAGATGGCCTATGCCTTCCACGCCGCGGGCTTCGAGCCCTTCGACGTGCACATGACCGATCTGCAGGCGGGCCGCGCCAACCTGGCGGAGTTCAAGGGCATCGTGGCCTGCGGCGGCTTCAGCTACGGCGACACGCTGGGCGCGGGCATCGGCTGGGCGCGCTCGATCATGTTCAACGATCAGATCGCTGACCAGTTCAAGGCCTTCTTCGCGCGGGGCGACACCTTCGCGCTGGGCACCTGCAACGGCTGCCAGATGTTCGCCGAGCTGGCCGACATCATCCCGGGCGCCGAAGACTGGCCGCGCTTCACCACCAACGTCAGCGAGCGCTTCGAGGCACGCTTCTCGCTGGTCGAGGTGCTGGATTCACCCAGCATCTTCTTCCAGGGCATGGCCGGCAGCCGCCTGCCGATTGCCGTGGCGCACGGCGAGGGTTATGCCAACTTCAAGTACCGCGGTGATGCCGACAAGGTGATCGCGGCCATGCGCTTCGTCGACCACCACGGCGCCGCCACTGAACAGTACCCTTTCAACCCCAACGGCAGCCCCGGCGGCCTGACGGCGGTGACCACGGCCGACGGCCGCTTCACCGCGCTGATGCCGCACCCCGAGCGCGTGTTCCGCAACATCCAGGCCAGCTGGACGCCGCTGGACAAGAACGCGCAAAGCCCGTGGATGCAGATCTGGCGCAACGCGCGCAAGTGGGTGGGTTGACACGGCGGCGCGCATGTTCCCGTTGAAGGCAGCCACGCGCCCGGTCGCGCGCCAGGGCCTGTGGGTGGGTTTCGCCACCGGCCTTTATGGTCTGAGCTTCGGCGCGCTGTCGGTGGCGGCGGGCCTGAACGTGTGGCAGACGTTGCTGCTGTCGGCGTTGCTGTTTTCGGGCGGATCGCAGTTCGCACTGGTCGGCGTGGTCGCGGCCGGTGGCGCGGGCGCGGCAGCCGTGGCGGCCAGCAGCCTGCTGGGCCTGCGCAACGGCTTTTACGGCTTGCAGGTGGCGCGCCTGCTTCAGCCGCGTGGCTGGCGGCGTGCCGTGGCGGCGCAGCTGACGATCGACGAATCCACCGCAGTGGCGCTGGCGCAGCCCGACGACGAGCGGGCACGCGTGGGCTTCTGGGCCACGGGCCTGTCGGTCTACCTGTTCTGGAACGCCATGACGCTGGCCGGCGCGCTGCTAGGTAATGCACTGGGCGACCCGAAGGCGTGGGGGCTGGACGCCGCCGCCTCGGGCGCCTTCATCGCGTTGCTGTGGCCGCGCCTGGGCACGCGCGCGGCACGCGGGGTGGCGCTGGCCGCCGCCGTCGTGGCGCTGCTGGCCACGCCACTGGTGCCGCCGGGCATTCCCATCCTGCTGGCGGCGCTGGTCGCCGTGCTGGCCGGTGCGCGCCCTGGCCTGGCGGGGCGCAGCGACGTGCTGGACGAGACGCCCGCGCCATGAGCCTGTGGACCGCCGTCATCGCCGCCGGCCTGTTGTCGTGGCTGACCAAGTTCGCCGGCTACCTGGTGCCGCAGCGCTGGTTGAGCGGCCCGCTGGTGGCGCGCATCGTGGCCTATCTGCCGGTGGCGCTGCTGGCCGCGCTGGTGGCGGTGCAGACCTTCGACGTGGGTGGCCGCGTGGCCCTCGACCCACGCGCCGCCGGGCTGCTGGCGGCCGTGCTGGCGCTGGCGCTGCGGGCGCCGTTCCTGCTGGTCATCGTGGTCGCGGCGGCCACGGCGGCGGGACTGCGGGCGCTGGGGTTTAGCTGATACCGTCGTATTCCAACTCCCAATCAAAACAGCAAAAAATTCGTCATTGCGGCGAAAGCCAGAATCTGAGCGGCGTGTGCCAGGACACATGGATCCTGGCTTTCGCCCATAAGCGCTAGCCCAGCATAAGTATTGCGATGCCGGCCAAGGCGGCGCGAGCGGCGGTTTTGCGCAAGGAGCAGCCTTCGGCCAGGTGGATCACGGGCACCCCACCCGCCTGCAATGGATTTTCAAAAATCCGTTCGGATCAGCTATTCAGGAAAACCTGTCCCAATTCA
Source organism: Pseudomonadota bacterium (assembly GCA_030538085.1). Taxonomy (GTDB): domain Bacteria; phylum Pseudomonadota; class Gammaproteobacteria; order Burkholderiales; family Burkholderiaceae_C; genus Ottowia. The sequence goes on from JAUNUR010000014.1 coordinate 27,016, forward strand.
AAACCGCACTGGCTGTGCCTGATACTCCGGCACGCGCTCGCGCAGCCAGCCGCGAATAGCAGCCGCGTCTGGCGCCGCACCCGCGGCGGCCAGCCAAGTCTCTGTCGCTCGCACCACGTCGCCATCGGCCGACGCCACCTTGGCCACGCGCAGCTTGGGGTGCGGCGTGGGTTCGGTGGTTTCGTCGTCGGCCAGCAGTTCCTCGTACAGCTTCTCGCCCGGGCGCAGGCCGGTGAAGGCGATGGGCACCTCGGCCTCGTTCTTGCCCGACAGGCGGATCAGCAGGCGCGCCAGGTCGACGATCTTCACCGGCTCGCCCATGTCGAGCACGAAGATCTGGCCGCTCTTTCCCATCAACCCCGCCTGCAGCACCAGCTGCGCCGCTTCGGGAATCGTCATGAAGTAGCGCACTATGTCGGGGTGCGTCACCGTGACCGGGCCGCCCAGCTCGATCTGCGCCGTGAACAGCGGCACCACAGAGCCGCTGGAGCCCAGCACGTTGCCGAAGCGCACCGACACGAACCGCGTGCTTGCGAATTCGGCCGCCACCGCCTGCACCATCTGCTCGGCCAGGCGCTTGGTGGCGCCCATCACGTTGGTGGGGTTCACGGCCTTGTCGGTGGAGACGAGCACGAAGCGCGCCGCCCCCACTTCGCCCGCCACGCGCGCGGCGTGCAGCGTGCCCAGCACGTTGGTGCGCAGCGCCTCGATCTCGTTGTGCGTTTCCATCAGCGGCACATGCTTGTAGGCGGCGGCGTGCAGCACCACGCTGGGGCGGTGCGTGCCCGCGATGGCGCGCAGGCGATCCAGTTCGCGCACGTTGGCGGTGTAGTACACGCCTTCCATTGCCGGAAAAGCCTGGCGCAGTTCCTGCTCCAGCCGGTACGTGGCGTACTCCGACACATCGACGCACACCAACCGCGCCACGCCCAGCCGCGCCACCTGGCGGCACAGCTCGGCGCCGATGGAGCCGCCCGCGCCCGTGACCAGTACCGTGGCGCCGCTGAACAGGCCCGCCAGGCCAGCGGCGTCCAGTTGCACTGGCGTGCGGCCCAGCAGGTCTTCCAGCCGCACCTGCCGCAGCTTGCCCGTGGAGCCGGGGCGCAGCAGTTCATCGGCGGTGGGCAAGGTTAGCAGGTTCAGCCCGCTGCCCGACCAGCGCATCAGGACCTCGCGCCGCGTGGCCTCGCCCGGCGCGCTGGCCAGCAGCACGGTGGCGGCCTGGTGCGCGCGCGCCAGATCATGCAGTGCGTTCACGCCGCCCAGCACGCGCACGCCTTGCAGCGTGCGGCCTGCGTCCTGCGCGCGCGGCGATGCGATACCCACCACGTGCCAATCCGCCACGCCTTTGAGCGTGCGCAGCGCCTGATCAGCCTCATCGATGGTGCCGACGATCAGCAAGGGCTGCTGCGTCACACCGGGCCGTGTGTGGGTCTGGTTGTATTCCGCCTGTGTACGCCGGGTGGCACGTGCACTGGCCAGCAGCAGCAGCGTGAGCAATCCGCTGATCAGGAATACAGAGCGTGGAAAGCCGTCGATACGCCAGCCCAGCACCACCGCCGTTGTCAGCAGCGTGCCCAGCGCCACGCCAACAGCCAGATGGCGCAGATCGGCCAGGCTGACGTAACGCCATGACTGCAGCGGCACGCGCAGCAGCAGCAGGCCGGCGGCCATGCATGCCAGCGCGATGGGCGTGGTGCGCAGCGCCTGTTCCAGGTAAGGCCGGGGCACGGTCAGGTTGAAGCGCAACCAGAACGCCACCCACCAGGCCAGCACGATCAGCGGCCCATCAACCAGCCAGCTCTTGCTGCGCAGGCTGCGCCAGAGGCCGCTCAACATGGCGGTTCCACGTGGTGACCGGTGGTGATGAGCACTCTTTTATTCATAGCTGTCAATGTTGCCCAATCGTGGGCAAAGGCTGATTCGACTGAATTATCGGTTCATCGCAGCAACGCCCGCAGGGTGTCGAACAGGATGCGCAAGTCACCGGCCAGCGTGCGGTGCGCCACGTAGTCCAGGTAGTAGCGCTGCTTGACCGGCATGATGCGCTGTACATAAACCTGCTCGGGGTCGGTGGCCTCTGCCAGCAGCGCGGCTTCATCGCGGAATTCAATGGCCGCGCGGTCGGTGATGCCGGGCCGCACGCTCAGAATCTGCCGCCGCACGTCTTCGGCGTACAGCGCCATGTAGCGCGGCACTTCGGGGCGCGGGCCAACCAGGCTCATGTCGCCCTTCAGCACGTCGATGAGTTGTGGCAGCTCGTCCAGCTTGGTGGCGCGCAGCCAGCGGCCAGCGCGGGTAATTCGCGTGTCACCCCGGGCCGTGATCAGCGGCCCGCTGCCATCGTGCACGTGCATGGTGCGGAATTTGTGGATGCGAAACGGTACGCCGCCGCGCCCCACGCGCTCTTGCCGGAACAGCGCCGGGCCGGGCGAATCCAGCCGCACCCACAGCGCCACCGCCGCCAGCACGGGCAGCACAAGCGGCAGCGCGGCCAGCGTCAGCGCCAGATCCATCGCGCGCTTGGCGCCGCCGCCGCGGGTGCTCACGCGATCCATCCTCTCATGGATTGATAGCTGCTCGCGCTTGCTGGACGAGGATTGGAGGCCCAAATGGTTTGAAATCTCCGTGCACTCATCGCACGCAGGCTTTCAGCGCGGTGATCACGCGCGTCTGTTCGTCGTCGCTCATCGCGGTGAACAGCGGAAGACTCAGCATGCGCTGATAGGCCAGCTCGGCCTCCGGAAACTGCTCGGGTGTCAGGCCGTAGCGGCCCTGCCAATACGGCTGGCGGTGCAGCGGCACGTAATGCACGCTGGTGCCGATGCCAGCATCGCTCAGGTGCTGAATCACTTCGTCGCGCGTTACCTTGGCGTCGCCCCTCAGGCGGATCACGAACAGGTGCCAGGCGTGTGTGTCGCCCTGGGGGGCATCGGCGGGCAGCAGCAACGGCAGGTCTTTCAGCTCGTGCAGATAGCGCGCCGCCAGTTGCTGCCGGCGCCGCAGGAAAGCCGGCAGCCTTGCCAACTGCACGCGGCCCAGCGCGCCGGCCATATCGGTCATGTTGTACTTGAAGCCGGGCGCGACGATCTCGTAATACCAGGCGGGCGTGCGGCTGCTGAAGCGGTCGAACGCATCGCGGCTGATGCCGTGCAGGCGCATCACGCGCATGCGCGCGGCCAGCGCCTCGTTTTTGGTGACGACCATGCCACCCTCGCCGGTGGTCATCGTCTTGTTGGCGTAGAAGCTGAACACGGCGGCGGCGCTGGGCAGCTGGCCGACCAGCGTGCCGCCAGCGGAGGAGGGCAGGGCGTGCGCGGCGTCTTCCAGCACCTGCACGCCATGGCGGCGCGCGATGGTGAAGATGGCGTCCATGCCGCAGGCCAGACCGCCGTAATGCACGGGCAGGATGGCCTTGGTTCGCGGCGTGATGGCGGACTCGATCCGCGCCGGGTCGATGTTCAGGGTGATGGGATCGACATCGACCAGCCGCGCATCCGCGCCCAGGTAGCGCGCCACCTCCACCGTGGCGGTGAAGGTCAGCGTGGGCGCGATCACCTCATCGCCCGGGCCGATGCCCATGGCCTCCAGCGCCAGGTGCAACCCGGCGGTGGCGGAGTTGACGGCAATCGCCTGCAACCCGCCGCCCAGATACGCGGCGAACTCCTGCTCGAACGCCTTGGTCTCGGGTCCCGTGGTCACCCAGCCAGAGCGCATGGCGCGTGCCACGGCGTCGATCTCGGCCTCGGTGATGTCGGGGCGTGCAAAGGGCAGGAATTCGGCGTGACTCATATGGGCTCGGCATCAAGCTGCTTGTGACCGCATCATGATGGCTGTGTCGGAATGACGAGGATAAGAGCAGTTTTTTATCAACAGGATCATGCTGCTTTGGCTGGCTTCTGGCTTTTGTCAGCCTTTGATCCGCTTGAGCAGCGCCGCGTGGGTGAGCAGCTCGAACGGCGTTTCCAGTATGCATGTACATCATCGCATGGCACCAAGGATTCACTCCACCAACGAGATCAACGCCACGTGGAGGCAGTTATCAAGGCCGGTTCATCCATCGCGGATTGCTATTGTTTTTGAAGTTTGCATGCGTCCTCAATGTGCTTGGCCCTTGATACAGCGCAAGCCATCACCCAGATCACGCCAACACAATGCGACTGCACTATCTGGACTTTGTCCAACCATGCAGTTTTTAACCTGAAGGAGTCCACTCAATGAAGCGAAAACCTCTTTCCATTGCTGCCGCACTGGCCGTTGCTACTTCCGCCCTGCTGGCAGGAGCCCCATCTTTTGCCGCCGACGAGCCAATCCAGGCCATCGAACCGGCCAAGATTTCCGACCCGGCCAAGGTACAGCTGGGCAAGAAGCTGTGGTTCGATCCGCGCTTGTCACGCTCCGGCTTCATCTCATGCAACTCGTGCCACAACCTCAGCATGGGCGGCAGCGACAACGTGGCCGCATCGGTGGGCGACCGCTGGCAGAAGGGCGGCATCAACTCGCCCACCGTGCTCAACGCCGTCTTCAACATTGCCCAATTCTGGGATGGTCGCGCGAAGGATCTGGCCGACCAAGCCGGCGGCCCGATCGAAAATCCGATCGAGATGAACTCCACGCACGAACTTGCCGTGTCCACGCTGCAAAGCATCCCGGGCTATGTGCAGGAGTTCAAGAGCGTCTACAAGGTCGACAAGATCGAGATCAAGCAAGTCACCGACGCCATCGCCGCTTTCGAGGCTACGCTGGTGACGCCCAATGCACGCTTCGACAAGTGGCTCAAGGGCGACAAGAAGGCCATCACCGACGTCGAGTTGAAAGGCTACGAGCTGTTCAAGTCATCGGGTTGCGTGGCCTGCCACAACGGACCTAACGTTGGCGGCAACATGTTCATGAAGATGGGCGTGGTCGAGGCTTACAAGACCGACCACCCGGCTGAAGGGCGCTCGGCCGTCACCGGCAACGAAATCGATCGTTTTACCTTCAAGGTGCCCACGCTGCGCAACGTGGAACTCACTTACCCGTACTTCCACGATGGTGCGGCGCAGACATTGACCGAGGCAGTGGACATCATGGGCAGGCTGCAACTGGGCAAGAAATTCACCCAGGAAGAAAACGCCCAGATCGTGGCTTTCCTCAAAACGTTGACGGGCGATCAACCCCAGTTGACGATGCCCATCCTGCCGGTGTCGAGCGACAAGACGCCGCGCCCCGATCCGTTCGCGCCCATCGTGGCACCCGGCAAGAAGTAAGCCGAGGGGAATGAACCGCCGTCCGTCGCCCAACCTGGCCGTGGTGCAACGCCTGCGATCCGTGGGCCTGCAACCCACGCGCCAGCGCTTGGCGGTGGCGGCGGTCATGCTCACGCGGCCCTGCCACCTGAGCGCCGATCAAGTGATCGACCGGCTGCACGCCCTGCAAGAGGGCGCAGCCGATTCGGCGTTTCCACCCCCCATCTCACGCGCCACGGTGTACGCCACGCTGGCACAGTTTGCCCGCGCGGGGCTGCTGCGCGAGCTGCACGTAGGGCCCGGGCCGGTGATCTATGACAGCAACACCTCGCGCCACGCGCATTGGGTAGACGTGGACACCGGCGATGTGCACGATCTGCCGGACAACGTGCACTGGCGTATCGAAGGGCTTGATCAACTGCCACATGGCCTGCAGATTCAGGATGTGCAATTGGTGGTGCGAGTAAAAGCCGTCACGCGACCTGAGAACCTGTCGTCAAAGATCTCACCCCACGCTTGATAAGCAGGCCTCGGATGCCCTGCGGCATTTACCCGTGCGTCACGGTCCGCCTGGCGCGGTTTGAAAGCGTGTACGCTTGGCTCATCCGGGCGAAGCCTCCGCCCATCTTCACCACACGGCGATCATTGCAATGAAAATCCTGCTCCCCGTAGACGGCACAGAACTGTCCCTGCACGAAACACGCTTTGCACTGCAACTGGTGCGTGACGGCCTGAAGGCCAGCTTCGTGCTGGTGAATGTGCAGGAGCAGGCCACGTTCTACGAGATCGTTACTGCGCAGGATCCGGCCTTGATCGAGGATGCCGCCTACGAAGCCGGTGAGGAGTTGATCGCGCCCTCGGCACGCCTGCTGCAAGAGGCCGGCGTAGATTTCGAAACCGCCGTGGTCAGCGGCGAACCCGTGAATGCGCTGCTGGATCTGATTGAGCTGCACCGCTGCGACATGGTGCTGATGGGCTCGCGTGCCCTGGGTCCCTGGCGCCGGCTGATCGAGGGCGCATCGACCTCGCGCAAGCTGATCGACGAATCGCCCGTGCCGGTGCTGCTGGTCAAGCCGCCGCAGGAAAATTGACGAGCGACGGACTGCCTCGCCCATGAGGTAGACAAGGAGTGGCTTGTTGAAAAATCAGGAGAACCCAGAAAAATCAAGCCCCTGGCGCCTGTCCGTGGCCCCGATGCTCGATTGGACGGACAAGCACTGTCGCTACTTGCATCGGCTGTTGACCAGGCGCACGCGTCTGTACACCGAGATGGTGACCACAGGCGGCCTGTTGCATGGCGGCGAGCGACGGCATCTGCGGTACGACGCCGTGGAGCATCCGCTGGCGCTGCAACTGGGTGGCAGCGAACCTGCCGACCTGGCCCGCTGCGCGCGGATTGGCGCGCGCTGGGGTTATGACGAGATCAACCTGAACTGCGGCTGCCCCAGCGAGCGTGTTCGGCGCGGCGCCTTTGGTGCCTGCCTGATGGCCGAGCCTGCCTTGGTGGCCGACTGCGTGAAGGCCATGGTGGATGTGGTGGACGTGCCGGTGACGGTGAAGCACCGCATCGGCATCGACAAGATCGAAAGCTACGACTTCGTGCGCGACTTCGTGGGCACCGTGGCCGACGCGGGTTGCGGGGTATTCGTCGTCCACGCCCGCAATGCCTGGCTTCAAGGGTTGAGTCCGAAGGAAAACCGGGAGATTCCACCGCTGCGCTACGAACTGGTCTACCAGCTCAAGCGCGATTTTCCGCACCTGACCATCGTGCTCAACGGCGGCGTGACGACCGATAAGCAGATCGCCGAGCATCTGGCGCATGTGGATGGCGTGATGCTGGGTCGCGAGGCCTACCGCCATCCGTGGATGATGACGGTTTGGGACGCACGCTTTCTGGGCGGCGCACCCAATGCCATCACGCCCGACGAGGTGGAGGCCGCCATGGTGGATTACATGGCGCGCGAGGCGGTGGAGGACGGCACGCCCTGGTCGGCCATTGCCCGCCACATGCTGGGCTTGCACCACGGCCGGCGCGGCGCGCGCCTGTGGCGCCAGGTGTGGAGCGACCATAGGCTCAAGCCCCTGCCCGCGACTGAAGTGGCTGCCCGCGCGCAGGCGCACCTGGCGGGCGAGGGGGCCACGGCGGGCTGATGGCCGCCTGCCGTTTTCGGAGCCACTCCTTTCAACCTAGAAACGGCAGTTGACCGCTCGCCATCCTTGAGCAACTGGCATGAGCACTGACTTCCACAGCTTCGATCACATTCACCTGTTGGGTGAGCGCGCTATGCACCCGATCGCACCGCGCTGGCCGCGCCATGCCGCGTTGCTCGTCCTTGCAGGCACGAGCCTGCCGCGTCCTCACGCCTCGCCTGACACGCCCATCACGGCACGCTCGGGCGTATCCAACTGCCGCTTCTATTGAAAGTTTCGTAATTCAGGACAAGTCTATGTCATGCCTTCACCTCATCCCGTCATTGCGGCGAAGGCCGCAATCCACACGGTGTCCGCGGGTCAACACCGTGTCAAGGGACGCTCCATGGATTGCGGCCTTCGCCGCAATGACGAGGGGATGTGAGGGGATTTTCTGATGGCCCGCGTTGTCGTGATTTTTGAAAATATCAATAGGTTCAAGGTCTTGGTGAACACGGGAATTTGAGCGGCTCTTGGCAAGCCACTGCCCGCAGGCAAGGCCTTGCAGGCTGGCCGGTAAGCGATTGCCCCGGATTGGGTGTGCTGCAAGGCGCATTTCGCAGCCAATAGCTTGTGCTATTGGCAAGGGATGCAACGCCGCAGGGCGCCCGAGACCGGCGACAAGCGCGGCGCGAGGAGTTTGGGGACAGCCTCTTTTAGCCGCGCTGCCGCAGCCAGCCGCGCACACGTGGCCACAGCAGGTTCAGCGTCAGCCCGCCCAGCACCAGCAGCGCGGCGCCTATCTTCCAGCCCGGCATCGACTCGCCCAGCCACAGGGCCGACGCGCCCATGCCGAACACCGGCACCAGCAGCGCCAGCGGTGTCACGCTGGCGGCGGGGTAGCGCGCCAGCAACCACGCCCAGGCGCCGTAGCCGAACAGCGTGTTGCCCACGGATTGCCACAGCACCGCTGACCACGTAACCCAGCTTGCTTCCATCACCCCGGCGCGCACAGCGGGCCAGCCTTCCAGCAGCAGCGACAGCGCCGCCAGTGGCGGTACGGCGAACAGGCTGCTCCACACCATGTAGCCCAGCGCGTCCACGCGGCCCGCCGCGCGGCTAACGATGTTGCCGCTGGCCCAGGCCAGCGCGGCCAGCAATATCAGCACCAGCCCCAGCGGCGTGATGGCGGCGCCCTCCATGGCCGCGTGCCAGCCAATCATCCCGATGCCCGACAGCGACAAGACCATCGCCAGCAGCTGAAACATCCGCACCCGCTCGCCCGCCAGCAGCATGGCCATGCCGATTGTGAAGAACACTTGAATCTGGATCACCAGCGATGCCAGGCCGGGTGAGATGTGCCGCGTCATGGCGATGAACAACAGCCCGAACTGCCCGGCGCCGATCAACACGCCATACGCCGCCAGATTGCCCCAGCCCGCGGCTGGCCGGCGGATGAACAGCAGCGCCGGAAATGCCGCCAGCGTGAAGCGCAGCGCGGCCAGCGCCAGCGGCGGCAAGTGCGCCAGCGCGTACTTGATGACGACGAAGTTGGTGCCCCACACCGCCACCACGGCCAGTCCCAGCAACAGATGGCGCAAGGGCAGCGTGCCGGACGCGGGCAAGGGCGTGGTCATGGATGCGATAGGTGAATAGAGCAGGGCGCGGCCCTGGTGGAGATGGCGAAAAGCCACGCTCTTGGCAAGCCCGACGGCTCCGGGGCAGGCCACGCATTGTGAGGCCACGCGAAAATCGGGGCACCATGTGGTTACTTGCCCGCCGTATCCTGCGCGACTTGCGCCACGCCGGCTTTGCCGCCGAAGAGGTGCGCGCCGTGCGCCGCACGCCGCCCATGTGGGCGCAGCTGGTTGATTTTTATCAGCGCGGCGGTCGCGTCGAGCGGGTCGAGGCCACTTTTTCGGCCGCCACGGGTCAACCGGGGTTGATCCGCTTCTTCTGCCCACCCGCGCCCACTGCTTGTGCCCATGCCAACTTCGGCGCGCTGGCGCACGAGCTGGGACACGCGCTGCAGTACCCGCCACAGTGGCGGCCACCCGGCGACTTTGCCGATGCGCAGGCCTACGCCCGCTCGCGCGAGCTGGGCGAAGCGCACGCTTGGCTCAATCAGGCGCGCCTGTGCCGCGCCAAGGTGGGCGGCACGCCCGAGATGGCACAGGTGCAGCAGATCGAGAACGACGAGGACTTTGGCACGCGGCAGGTCGATCTGTTTGCCCACATCGCCGAGCGCGAAGCCGCCGGCTGGAGCGACGCGCGCATTCTGGACGAGCTGGCGGTGCTGAACGCCAACATGTTTCCCAGCGGCATGGGCGAGGGCAATTTGAAGACCTACGGCCAGTGCAACCGCTGGGATTGGCTGCAGGCCACGCAGGCGGACGGCTCGCCATTTCGCCGCTTCATCGCCCAACTGCCACGCGCGCCCCACGCCGACGATCAGAAGCTGCTGATGAAATTCAACCTGTTCACCCAGCCGGACAGCAACGCTGACACCACGCTGGCATCCCTGGCCAGCGCGCTGGGTGGCGTGTGCACGCGGGGTGATTTGCCAGCACTGCACGCGCTGGCATGCCAGGCCATGCCCTATGCCCGCCCCGGTGTGGCCTGGGCCTGCCGCCCGCACCAGAGCCACGGCGCCGATGACGCGGCGGTTGCGCAGGGCGGCACCATGCCACGGCCTTGGGCCTGATACTGTTTTTTGTGTTCAGGGCAGGCAGGGGTGATGAGACGCCATGCATTGGTCGCATCGCGTCAGCTACCAATGTGATAGCTGTTTCCATGTCGCGACACTGTCACCGGCAGCGTGCAGGAATCCCGATCCAGGTCAGTTTGGGGCAAGTGGGGCGCTCCTACACTGGGCCGCTATCGGCGGCGCATTGGCGCGCCGGGTTCAACGGCCATTGCAGAAAGGGAGATTCATGGCGTTCCAGGCCCAATATCAGGCACGGCGTTGCGGTGCGGCAGACGCGTTGCAGCATATCAAGGACGGCGACACCATCGTGGTGCCCACGGGCGTGGCCGAGCCGCCCGCGCTGCTGAATGCGCTGTCGGAGCAGCGCACACGGTTCAAGGGCGTGCACGTATCGCAGATTCTGCCGGTGCGCAAGTTCGGCTATTTCGACGCGGCGACGGCCGGCAACGTGCAGCACACGTCGTACTTTCTGGGCGGTGCCTCGCGCGCGGGCGCGCAGGAGGGCTGGGTGGATTACCGCGCGTCGTACTTCTCGGAGATGCCGCAGCTCATCGACCGCGGCCTGATGCCCGCCGACGTGGTGTTCGCGCTGGCCTCACCGATGGATGCGCACGGCTATTTCTCGATCAGCCTGGGGCCGGACTACACCATGGCCGCCATCCGCAAGGCACGCGCCGTGGTGCTGGAGGTGAACCCCAACGTGCCCTTCGCCTACGGCCATTGCCACATCCACGTGCAGGACGTGACGGCGCTGGTGGAAGACGAAACACCGATCACCGAGGTGGGCCTGCCCAAGATCGGTCCGGTACAGCAGGCCATCGCTAAGTACGTGGCCGAGATGATCGACGACGGCGCCACGCTGCAGATCGGCTACGGCGCGATTCCCGACGCAGTGGTGATGCAGCTGACCGACAAGAAAGACCTGGGCGTGCACACCGAGATGATCGGCGACGGCATCATGACGCTGGTGGAGGCGGGCGTGGTGAACAACCGGCGCAAGAACTATCTGCCGGGCAAGATCGTCGCCACTTTCGGCCTGGGTTCGCGCAAGCTGTACGATTTCATGAACCGCAACCCGGGCCTGGAAATGCACCCGGTGGATTTCACCAACGACCCGTATCTGGCGGGCCAGAACGACAACCTGATCTCGATCAACGGCAGCATGCAGGTTGACTTGTTCGGGCAGTGCGGGTCGGAGTCGCAGGGCTTCAAGCCGTATTCGGGCACGGGCGGGCAGAGCGACTTCGTGCGCGCGGCCAACCGCAGCCGAGGCGGCAAGTCGTTCATCGTGCTGCCGTCCACCGCCAAGGATGACACCATTTCGCGCATCGCCCCGGTGCTCAGCCCCGGCACGCATGTATCGACCAGCAAGAACGACGTCAACTACGTGGTCACCGAATATGGCGTGGCGCAGCTGCGTGGCCGTACCGCCAAGGAGCGCGCCCGCGCGCTGATCGGCATCGCGCACCCCAACTTCCGTGACGAGCTGACGGAAGCCGCGAAGAAAATGAAGCTGCTTTAACCTAGAAACGGCGGTTGACCGCTCGCCATCCTTGGGCAACCCGCATGAACGCTGACTTTCACGGCTTCGATCACGTTCACCTGTTGGGTGAGCGCGCTATGCATCCGATCGCACCGCGCTGGCCGCGCCATGCGGCGTTGCTCGTCCTTGCAGGCACGAGCCTGCCGCGTCCTCGCGTCTTGCCTGGCACGCCCATCACGGCACGCTCGGGCGCATCCAACTGCCGTTTCTAGGTTTAATCGCAGCGGGACACCCCACGGGCTGCGCGTTTGACGCAACTCGCCTCCTTGTCATGTGGAGCATGACAAGGAGCTTGATGCGACGATTGAACTTGTCTAAGATGAGTGCATATTTGGACAAGTGAGGTGCGTCATGGAATGGACCATTGGCAACGCCAAGCAGCAATTCTCTGAAGTGGTGCGCCTGACCGCGCAAGAGCCCCAGGCTATCTACAAGCGTGACAAACCCGTGGCGGTGGTCGTGTCGGTCGAGGAGTTCGAGGAATTCAAGCGCTGGAAGGCGCAGCGGAAGCAGCCGACTTTCAGTGAAGTCTTCGCGGAAATACGGCAAATCCTGAAGGAAGAGGGGGCAGACGGCATCGAGATTCCGCCGCGCACTGATCGTTACAACCCCCTTGTGGATGATCCCCGGTATTGGGACGATGAGACGTGAGCGGTGGGAGCGCGAGGTGCTGTTGATCGACACCAACATCGTCAGCGAACTGATGCGTCAGGCACCTCACACGGGCGTCGTTGCTTGGGCAGATGGTTTGGACTCCGGCACGCGCCTCATGTTTTCGGTCGTGACGGTGCATGAAATCATCTACGGGCTGGCGCGTGTACCCAAGCCGCGTGTGCTTGAGCGCTTTAATGCGATGGCTGCCCGCAACATCATCGAAGTCGATGAGCAGATTGCGCGCCGGGCGGGAGAGTTGCGTGGAAGGCTGGCGCAGCGTGGTCAGGTGCGTTCGCTGGCCGACATGCTCATCGCCGCCACCGCGCAGGCGCACGCGCTAACGCTGGTCACGCGCAACGTGCGCGATTTCGACGGCTGCGGCATCCCGGTGTTCAATCCGTTTGAATCCTGATTCCACGCCGATGGCCACACCCGACACCCCTTCCGCATCGCCCGGGCGCCGCGCTTGGCTGCGTTTCAAGCGCAACCGACTCGGCTTCTGGAGCCTGGTGATCTTCGTCGCGCTCGTGACGCTGAGCTTGCTGGCCGAGGTGATCTCCAACGACAAGCCCCTGCTGGCGCGCTACGAGGGGCAGTTGTACTTTCCGCTGCTCAAGGCCTACCCTGAAAAAACCTTTGGTGGTGATTTCGAGACTGAAACCGATTATCTCGACCCCTTCATACGCGAACAGTTCGCAAAGCCCGGCAACTTCGCGGTTTATCCGCCCAACCCTTACGGCTCGAAAACGCTGAACTACTTCGCCAAGGCGCCCAACCCGGCGCCGCCCAGCGCCGCCAACTGGCTGGGCACCGACGACCGCGGGCGCGACCTGCTGGCGCAACTCATCTATGGCTTTCGCGTCAGCGTGCTGTTCGCGCTGGCGCTGACCACCGTCGGCGTGATCCTGGGCGTGGCGGCAGGGGCGGTGCAGGGCTTCTTCGGCGGCAAGATGGACCTGGCCTTCCAGCGCTTCATCGAGGTATGGGGCTCGATGCCCGAGCTGTACCTGCTCATCATCTTCAGCGCCATCCTGGCGCCCAGCATTGGCCTGCTGCTTATCCTGCTCAGTCTGTTCGGCTGGATGGGGCTGTCGGACTATGTGCGCGCTGAGTTCCTGCGCAACCGCCAGCTTGATTACGTGAAGGCCGCGCGCGCGCTGGGCGTGCCCAACGGCCAAATCATCTGGCGCCACATCCTGCCCAACAGCATGACGCCGGTGGTCACCTTTCTGCCGTTTCGCATGAGCGCGGCCGTGCTGGCGCTGACCTCGCTCGACTTCCTGGGCCTGGGCGTACCGCCGGGCACGCCGTCGCTGGGCGAGTTGCTGAGCCAGGGCAAGAACAACATCGATGCGTGGTGGATCTCGCTGTCCACCTTCGGCGTGCTGGTATTGACGCTGCTGCTGCTCACCTTCATGGGCGATGCGTTGCGCGACGCGCTGGATCCGCGAAAGGCCGATGCATGAAACGGGATCACTCCATCCCCGTCCGGGCCATCAGGCAAGCGGCAATCTACGCGAGTTGGGCTGTCTGGATGTTGGGAGGCGCCTTCATCGTGTTGGGAAAGGGCACGGGGTTTTGGGGATTCATCTGGTTTCCGCTGGGCTTCGCCCCCTATCTGCTGACCTTGAGCGTGCTGGAGCCATGGCTGGTCAAGCGCGGCCTTGTGGAGGGTGATGAGTGATGAGCACGCCGCTGCTTCAGGTTGAAAACCTGCATGTCGCCTTCGGCCCCAAGACCGTGGTCGAGGGCGTGAGCCTGTTGATCGCCCCGGGCGAAAAACTGGCACTGGTGGGCGAGTCCGGCTCGGGCAAGACGGTGACGGCGCTGGCGCTGCTGCGCCTGCTGCACGGCGCGCGCGTTGAAGGGCAAGCGCTGTTCAACGACGGCCAGCAGACGCGCGATTTGCTGGCCCTGCCGGAGCGCGAGTTGCGCGGTCTGCGCGGCGACGACATCGCCATGATCTTCCAGGAGCCCATGACAGCGCTCAACCCGCTGATGACGGTGGGCGAGCAGATTGCCGAGGTGATCCGGCTCAAACGGGCCGTCAGCCCCGCTGAATCGACGCAGGCAGCCATTGAACTGCTGGCAAGAACCGGCATTCCCGAACCGGAGCGCCGCGCCGGTGCCTATCCACACCAGCTTTCGGGCGGCCAGCGCCAGCGCGCCATGATCGCCATGGCGCTGGCCTGCCAGCCGAAGCTGCTGCTGGCCGACGAGCCAACCACCGCGCTCGACGTGAGCCTGCGCGGGCAAATTCTCGATTTATTGGGAGATCTGCAACGCGCCAACGGCATGGCCGTGCTGCTGATCACGCACGACCTGAACCTGGTGCGCCGCTTTGCCGACCGCGTGGCGGTGATGCAGCACGGCAAGCTGGTGGAGCAGGGCACCACGGCCAGTATCTTCGGGGCGCCACGGCACCCCTATACGCAAAAGCTCATGGCCAGCAAACCAGAGCGCGATGTGGACGAACGCCCGCCCGTGCCTAGTGCCATGCCCGCGCTGGCGGCACAGAACCTGCGCGTGGTCTACCCCACGCCGCTGCCCGGCATTCGTGGCTGGTTCAAGAAGGGGGAGTTCGTGGCGCTGCATGGCGCCGAGTTCGCCATTGCGCCCGGCCGCACGCTGGGCGTGATTGGCGAATCGGGTTCGGGCAAATCCACCTTGGCGCAAGCCGCGCTAGGACTGCTTCCGCGCAAGCAAGTGGGCGGCGAAGTACAGGTGGCCGGCCAGCGCTGGCAACTGAAGGCGGCAGCCGACAAGCCGCTGCGTCGCGTGGTGCAGGTGGTGTTTCAGGATCCGTTCTCCTCGCTCTCGCCACGCCTGACGGTGGAAGAAATCGTGGGCGAGGGCTTGCTGGTGCACGCGCCCGAGGGGCCCGCGCCCGAGCGCGCCACCCGCGTGCGCGCCGCGCTGGCCGAGGTGGGACTGAGCGAGGCGCAGTTCCCCAACCTGCTGGCGCGCTATCCGCACGAATTCTCCGGCGGGCAGCGCCAGCGCATCGCCCTGGCGCGGGCACTGATCGTCGAGCCGCAACTGCTGGTGCTGGACGAGCCCACCAGCGCGCTGGACGTGACGATTCAGAAACAGGTGCTGGCATTGCTGCAGAAGTTCCAGAAGGAGCGGGCCTTGAGCTACCTGCTGATCACGCACGACGTGGACGTGGTGCGCGCCATGGCGCACGAGGTCATCGTCCTCAAGGACGGCGCCGTGGTAGAGGCAGGCTCCGCCGCGCGGGTGCTGAATGCCGCGCAGCACCCTTATACGCGGAAGCTGTTGGCGGCGGCGTGATATTCGCTATAAAATAAATAGCTGCTAGCGCAATGTGGATGGGGGCCAAGGCCCGGAAACACCCTTAAAGCCGGCAGTCGAATCGACAGCGGCTTTCAGCGCCGTGGCGCGCGTAGGTCCTTGTCAGCACGGCATTTTTCATGCTAGAATCCGTGGATTAGACGACGACCAAATGGGCGGCTTCCAACCCGCCCATTTTTTTTGTCCATCGGTTCGTGGTGGACCGCGAGCAATCAGGGCAACATCAGGATAACGTGACGCTGCAGCAGACGACAGAAGACACCGTGCGAGGCCTCGGCTTCGAGTTGGTGGAACTTGAACGTTCCGCCGGTGGCTTGTTGCGCGTCACCATTGATTTCCCTTGGGCGCCCGGTGATCCGGCGGACCGCATGATCACGGTGGAAGACTGCGAGCGCGTCACGCGCCAGCTTCAGTACGTGCTGGAGGTGGAAGGCGTCGATTATCGGCGGCTGGAGGTTTCCTCGCCCGGCATCGACCGCCTATTGCGCCTCGCACAGGACTTCGAGCGATTCGAGGGTGAACTGGTGGACGTGGTGCTGAAGGTACCCATCGGCGCGGCGGCGGCCGGCCAGGTGCACGCCAACCGCAAGAAATTTCGTGGCGCCCTGCACAAGGCCGAGGGCGAGCAATGGCGAGTCGTCTGGCGCGACGAGCCCGCGCCCGCCAAGCCGGGCCAGCGTGTCAGCGCCAAGCGCCCCCCCGCGCCCGAGCAGGCGCTGACGTTCTTGCTGGATGAATTGCAGTCGGCGCGGTTGGCGCCGGTGGTGGACTTCAAGGGACGCAAACCGCCCTCATCCGGAGCAAAAGAAGATTGACAAACAGATGGAGAGCGCGGCAGGCGCTTTCGTTTTTAAGAGCATTTGGAACAGGTAGAAGAAATCATGAATCGCGAACTGTTGATGCTGGTCGAAGCGATTTCTCGCGAGAAAAACGTCGAGCGTGACGTGGTGTTCGGCGCCGTCGAGGCGGCGCTGGCGCAGGCCGCCAAGAAGCTGTACGAGGGCGAGGTCGACCTGCGCGTGGCCATCGACCGCGACTCGGGCGAATACGAAACCTTCCGCCGCTGGCACGTGGTGCCCGACGAGGCTGGCCTGCAACTGCCCGACCAGGAAATCCTGCTGTTCGAGGCCAAGGAGCAGATTCCCGACATCGAGGTCGATGAATACATCGAGGAGCCGGTCGAGTCCGTGCCCATTGGCCGCATCGGCGCCATGGCCGCCAAGCAGGTGATCCTGCAGAAGATCCGCGATGCCGAGCGCGAGATGCTGCTCAACGACTTCATGAGCCGGGGCGAGAAAATTTTCACCGGCACCGTCAAGCGCATGGACAAGGGCGACATCCTGGTCGAATCCGGCCGGGTGGAAGGCCGCCTGCGCCGCAGCGAGATGATCCCGAAGGAAAACCTGCGCAACGGCGACCGCGTGCGCGCCATGATCATGGAGGTCGACCTGACGCTGCGCGGCGCGCCGATCCTGCTGTCGCGCTCCGCCCCTGAGTTCATGATCGAGCTGTTCCGCAACGAGGTGCCCGAGATCGAGCAGGGCCTGCTGGAAATCAAGAGCTGCGCGCGCGACCCCGGCAGCCGCGCCAAGATCGCCGTGCTGAGTCATGACAAGCGGGTTGACCCCATCGGCACCTGCGTCGGCGTGCGCGGCACGCGCGTGAACGCCGTCACCAACGAGCTGGCTGGCGAGCGCGTGGACATCGTGCTGTGGTCCGAGGACCCGGCGCAGTTCGTCATCGGCGCGCTGGCGCCGGCCAACGTGTCGTCCATCGTCGTCGACGAGGAAAAGCACGCCATGGACGTGGTGGTCGACGAGGAGAACCTTGCCATCGCCATCGGTCGCGGCGGTCAGAACGTGCGCCTGGCGTCCGAGCTGACCGGCTGGAAGATCAACATCATGGACGCCAACGAATCGGCCCAGAAGGAGGCCGAGGAAACCGGCGCCATTCGCGAGTTGTTCATGGAACGGCTCGACGTCGACCAGGAGATCGCCGACATCCTGATCGAGGAAGGCTTCACCAACCTGGAGGAAGTGGCCTACGTGCCGATCCAGGAAATGCTGGACATCGAGGCGTTCGACGAAGACACCGTGAACGAGTTGCGCGCGCGCGCCAAGGATGCGCTGCTGACGCTGGCGATTGAGCGCGAGGAAAAGGTCGAGGCGGTATCGCAGGATCTGCGCGACCTGGAAGGGTTGACGCACGAGCTGATCGCCAAGCTGGCCGAGGCCGGCGTGCAGACGCGCGACGACTTGGCCGATCTGGCCATTGATGAATTGACCGAGATCACCGGGCAATCCGAGGAGGACGCCCGCGCCCTGATCCTGAAGGCGCGCGAGCACTGGTTCGCCGATCAAGAGTAATGGGCATGGAGACCAGCACACAATATGACGACTATCACCGTTGCCGAATTCGCGAACGAACTGAAACGCCCCGCTGATGCGCTGATGGAGCAGCTGCAGGCCGCTGGCGTGCCCAAGAAGTCGGCGTCCGACGCCTTGACCGACGCCGACAAGCAGAAGCTGCTCAATTACCTGCAGGCCAGCCACGGCGGCGAGGCCGGGCCGCGCCGCAAGATCACGCTGACCAAGAAGACCACCAGCGAGATCAAGCAGGCCGACGCCACGGGCAAGGCCCGCACCATCCAGGTGGAAGTGCGTAAGAAGCGCACCTTCATCAAGCGTGACGAGGAGCCCGTGGTGGCGCCCGGGCCGGTGGAGGCGCCCGCGCCGGCCCCCGTGGCCCCGGTCATCGACGCCGCCGAACAGGCCCGCCGCGACGAGGAAGCACGCCGCCAGCAGGAGCTGCTGCGTCGGCAGGAAGAAGAAGCAGCCGAAAAGCGCCGCCAGCGCGAAGAGCAGGATCGCCAGGCCGCCGAGCGCACGGCCGCCGCCGAGGCGCCCGTGGCTGCCGCGCCGGCCCCCGAGGCCGAACCTGCGGCACCCGCGCCACAGGCCGAAGCCGAGCCAGTGGCGGAGCCGC
This sequence comes from Pseudomonadota bacterium, assembly GCA_030538085.1. Lineage (GTDB taxonomy): Bacteria > Pseudomonadota > Gammaproteobacteria > Burkholderiales > Burkholderiaceae_C > Ottowia. The sequence goes on from JAUNUR010000014.1 coordinate 45,578, forward strand.
CCGTGACGGCTCCAGCCAAAACCCTGGAGCCGGAGCCAGCTTCCGCGCCCGTGGCCGCCGCTCCCAGTGCCGAGGACGAGGCCGCCCGTGCTCGCGAGCAGGAAGAAAGCCGTCGCAAGGCCCTGGCCGAGGCGGAGGCCATTCGCGCCATGATGAGCGCGCCGCGCAAGGTATTGGTGGCCAAGCGACCGGACGACGGCAAGAAAGCCGACCAGGCCAAGGCCGCCAAGGGCACGCTGACCAAGCCCGCCGGCACCGCCGCCAAGACCGCGACCACCGCCAACAAGGAAGTCAAGTCTGCCAAGCTGTCGTCCAGTTGGGCTGGCGATCCTGCCAAAAAGAAGGGCATTCCGACGCGTGGCGATTCCAGCGGTGGCGTAGGCCGCGGCAACTGGCGCGGTGGTCCGCGCGGGCGCCGCGGTGATCGCGACCGCGACGAGCGCAGTGCCGCACCGGCCGCGCCGGTTGAACAGCGCGTGCTCGAAGTGCATGTGCCCGAGACCATCACCGTGGCCGAACTGGCGCACAAGATGGCGGTCAAGGCCTCCGAGGTCATCAAGGCACTGATGAAGATGGGCCAGATGGTCACCATCAACCAGCCGCTGGACCAGGACACGGCCATGATCGTGGTCGAGGAAATGGGCCACACCGCCGTGGTGGCGGCGCTGGATGATCCCGAGGCCTTCACCGAGGAAGAGGTGCAGGCGCAAGCCGCCGAGGCGCTGCCGCGCCCGCCGGTGGTCACCGTCATGGGCCACGTCGACCACGGCAAGACCTCGCTGCTGGACTACATCCGCCGCGCCAAGGTGGCGGCGGGCGAGGCCGGTGGCATCACGCAGCATATCGGCGCCTACCACGTCGAAACCCCGCGTGGCGTGGTGTCCTTCCTGGATACCCCCGGCCACGAGGCCTTCACGGCCATGCGTGCCCGCGGCGCGCAGGCCACCGACATCGTGATCCTGGTGGTGGCGGCCGACGACGGCGTCATGCCGCAGACCAAGGAGGCGGTCAAGCACGCCAAGGCGGCGGGCGTGCCGATCGTGGTGGCCATCACCAAATCCGACAAGCCCGAGGCCAACCCCGACAAGATCAAGGGCGAGCTGGCGGGCGAAGAAGTGGTGCCCGAGGAGTTCGGCGGCGATTCGCCCTTCGTCTCGGTATCCAGCAAGACCGGCCAGGGCATGGACGAACTGCTGGAGCAGGTGCTGCTGCAGGCCGAGGTGCTGGAGCTGAAGGCGCCGGTCGAGGCCGCCGCCAAGGGCATCGTGATCGAGGCCAGTCTGGACAAGGGCCGCGGCCCGGTCGCTACCGTGCTGGTGCAGTCCGGCACGCTGAAGGTGGGCGACGTGGTGCTGGCCGGCCAGACCAGCGGCCGCGTGCGCGCCATGCTGGACGAGGACGGCAGGCAAGCCAAATCCGCGGGCCCGTCGATCCCGGTCGAGATCCAGGGCCTGGCCGACGTGCCGCAGGCCGGCGACGACTTCATGGTGATGGCCGACGAGCGCCGTGCGCGCGAGATCGCCACCTACCGCGCTGGCAAGTTCCGCAACACCAAGCTCGCCAAGCAGCAGGCCGCCAAGCTGGAGAACATGTTCTCCGACATGACGGCGGGCGAGGTCAAGACCCTGCCCATCATCATCAAGGCCGACGTGCAGGGCTCGCAGGAGGCGCTGGGGCAATCGCTGCTCAAGCTGTCCACCGACGAAGTCAAGGTGCAACTGGTGTACACCGGCGTGGGCGGCATCAGCGAGTCCGACGTCAACCTGGCGATCGCGTCCAACGCGCTGGTCATCGGCTTCAACGTGCGCGCCGACGTGGGCGCGCGCAAGCTGGCCGAGGGCAACGACATCGACATCCGCTACTACAGCATCATCTACGACGCCGTCGATGAGCTGAAGACGGCCATGTCGGGCATGCTGGCGCCGGAGCAGAAGGAAGAAGTCATCGGCATGGCCGAGATCCGCACGGTGTTCGTGGCCTCGAAGATCGGCACGGTGGCCGGGTCCTACGTCACCAGCGGCGTGGTCCGGCGCGACGCGCACTTCCGCCTGCTGCGCGACAACGTGGTCATCTACACGGGTGAGATCGAGTCGGTCAAGCGCATGAAGGACGACGTGCGCGAAGTCAAGGAAGGCTTCGAGTGCGGTATCAAGCTCAAGAACTACAACGACATCAAGGAAGGCGATCAGCTGGAGATCTTCGAGATCAAGGAGATCGCCCGCACTCTATGACAAATGACTTCGCCGCTGGCGCGGCATCAATGACAAATGACAAACGCACGTGCAAGCCGTTTTGTCATTTGTCATAGGCCGGCGCAGCCGCCGTCATTTGTCATCAGTGGACCCGATTGCCAGCATGACCAGAAAGAGCTCCGCCCCCAACCGCGGCTACCGCATCGCCGACCAGATCCAGCGTGATCTGGCCGAACTGATCGCGCGCGAGTTGAAAGACCCGCGCGTGGGCATGGTCACGCTGAACGCGGTCGAGGTCACACCAGACTACGCGCACGCCAAGGTGTATTTCAGCCTGCTTACGGGCGATCCTTCGGAGACCGAGGAGGCGTTGAACCACGCCGCCGGCCACCTGCGCAATGGCCTGTTCAAGCGCCTGCACATCCACACCGTGCCCACGCTGCACTTCATCTTCGACCGCACCACCGAGCGCGCGGCCGACATGAACGCGCTGATCGCCAAGGCGGTGGCTTCGCGCTCCAAGGACGACGAGACGCCATGACCGCCACCCCACGTGCACGGGTGCAGCGGCGCCCGGTGCATGGGGTGTTGCTGCTCGACAAGCCGCTGGGCCTGTCCAGCAACCAGGCGCTGCAAAAAGCCAAGTGGTTGCTGCGCGCCGAAAAGGCCGGCCACACCGGCACGCTCGACCCGCTGGCCACCGGCGTGCTGCCGCTGTGCTTCGGCGCCGCCACCAAGTTCAGCGGCCTGCACCTGGATGCCGACAAGACCTACGAAACCACGGTGCGTCTGGGCGTGACCACCGCCACCGCCGACGCTGAAGGTGAGGTGGTGCGCACCGCGCCCGTCACCTGCAGCGCGGGCGAAGTGGTGGAGGTGCTGGACCGATTCACCGGCCCGATCAGCCAGGTGCCGCCCATGCACAGCGCGCTCAAGAAGGACGGCAAGGCGCTGTACGAATACGCGCGTGCCGGCGAAACGGTGGAGCGGGCGCCGCGCGAAGTCGTGATCCATGAGCTCGAACTGCTCGACATGGATCTGACGGGCGAGGCGCCGTTCCTGAACCTGCGCGTGCAGTGCAGCAAGGGCACCTACATCCGCACGCTGGGCGAGGACATTGGCGCCGCGCTCGGCTGCGGCGGCCACCTGACACGCCTGCGCCGCGTGGCCACCGGCCCGTTCAGCGAGGGCCAGTGCATCACGCTCGATGCGCTGGACGCCCTGTCCGAAGCCGAGCGCCTGGCCGCGCTGCTGCCACCCGAGGCACTGCTGCCCGATCACACGCGCGTCACGCTGGCCGGCGAGGATGCGGGGCGCTTCCTGTCCGGCATGCGCCGCCGCGGACCCTGGCCCGATGCCGAGCACGTGGCCGTGTTCGGTGAACAGCCGCGTGCGCTGCTGGGCACGGCGCACGTCAAGGCCGGCGAACTGATCCCCAACCGACTCCTGAGTCCTGTCGAAATCCAGCAATTTCTGGTGATGCGCACCGAGCCTCCCGATATACAAAAAGCATAGCTGCTTACGCTCGTCACGCCTGATTTTCAGATGTAAAACGATCTGAAATCCTTGTCTATCAGGCGCAAGCAGCTATTTTTATTGAAGTTATCCAGTTTTCCTCCCGAACTTCCAGCGATTCCCATCCGAGCCCATCCATGAGCAAGCCCATTCGCAACATCGCCATCATTGCCCACGTCGACCACGGCAAGACCACCATGGTCGACCAATTGCTGCGCCAGTCCGGCACCTTCGCCGACCACGAAAAAGTGGTCGACACCGTGATGGACAACAACGCCATCGAGCGCGAGCGCGGCATCACCATCCTGGCCAAGAACTGCGCCGTGTCCTGGCAGGGCACGCACATCAACGTCGTCGACACCCCCGGCCACGCGGACTTCGGCGGTGAAGTCGAGCGCGCCCTCTCGATGGTCGATGGCGTGGTGCTGCTGATCGACTCGCAGGAAGGCCCGATGCCGCAGACGCGCTTCGTTACCAAGAAGGCGCTGGCGCTGGGCCTCAAGCCCATCGTCGTCGTCAACAAGGTCGACAAGCCCGGCGCGCGGCCCGACTACGTGATCAACGCCGCGTTCGACCTGTTCGACAAGCTGGGCGCCAACGACGAGCAGCTCGACTTTCCGGTCGTCTACGCCTCGGGCATCAACGGCTGGAGTTCGATGGAAGAAGGCTTGCCCGGCGAGCAGTGGGGGCCGGACATGTCGGCACTGTTCAACACCATCCTCAAACACGTGCCGCCGCACGAGGGTGACGCCGCCGCGCCGCTGCAATTGCAGATTTCCGCGCTGGATTACTCCACCTTCGTCGGCCGCATCGGCGTCGGCCGCATCAACAGCGGCACGCTGAAGCCCGCGCAGGACGTGCTGGTGATGGAAGGCCCCGACGGCAAGCAGTACAAGGGCCGCGTCAACCAGGTGCTGGCCTTCGAAGGGCTGGACCGCGTGCAGGTCAAGGAGGCTTTCCCCGGCGACATCGTGCTGATCAACGGCATCGAGGACCTGAACATCGGCGTGACCCTGACCGATGCCACCAACCCCCAGCCCCTGCCGATGCTGAAGATCGACGAGCCCACGCTGACGATGAACTTCTGCGTCAACACCAGCCCGCTGGCCGGGCGCGAGGGCAAGTTCGTCACCAGCCGCCAGATCTGGGACCGGCTGAAGAAAGAGCTGCAAAGCAACGTGGCCCTGCGCGTGAGCGAAACCGCCGAAGAGGGCGTGTACGAAGTGGCTGGCCGGGGCGAACTGCACCTGACCATCCTGCTGGAAGAAATGCGCCGCGAGGGCTATGAGCTGGCCGTGAGCAAGCCGCGCGTGGTGTTCCGCGATATCGACGGTGAGCGCTGCGAGCCCATCGAGCTGGTCACTGCCGACATTGAGGAGAACCACCAGGGCGGCGTGATGCAGGCGCTGGGCGAGCGCAAGGGCGAGCTGATCAACATGGAGCCCGATGGCCGCGGCCGCGTGCGGCTCGAATACCGCATTCCGGCGCGCGGGCTGATCGGCTTCACCAACGAATTCCTCAACCTGACGCGCGGCACGGGCCTGATCAGCAACATCTTCGACGGCTACGAGCCGCACAAGGGCGAGATCGGTGGCCGCAAGAACGGCGTGCTGATCAGCATGGACGACGGCGAGATCTTCACCTACGCGCTGGGCAAGCTGGACGACCGCGGCCGCATGTTCGTGCGCCCGGGCGACCCGGTGTACGAGGGCATGATCGTCGGCATCCACAGCCGCGACAACGACCTGGTGGTGAACGCCACGCGCACCAAGCAGCTCACCAACTTCCGCGTCAGCGGCAAGGAAGACGCCATCAAGATCACGCCACCGATCCTGCTGACGCTGGAATACGCGGTCGAGTTCATCGAGGACGACGAGCTGGTCGAGATTACGCCCAAGAGCATCCGCCTGCGCAAGCGCTTCCTGAAGGAGCACGAGCGCAAGCGCGCGAGCCGCGAAGCGGCGTGATGCTGGCTTTTTCCGCGTCGGCCGTCACCTGCAGGTGGCGCTGGCCAGCGGGGCACGGCTGGAACTGGGCGACGTGATCGATTCGCTGGGCATGGGTTTCGTGCGGGCGCTGCTGGCAAGCGAGGAGGGATTGGTTTGACCTTCGGCACTGAAGAATGGAGCGCACCACCGCTTGAGCCTGAACTGGTTTTCCACCACCGCGATCCGCGCGTGGCGGGCCGCCCACGCCAGCAAGTACTGATGCGCGCCTTGCCATGGTTGACGTTGGCACTGGTGTTGGTGGTGCCCATGGGCGTCGCGCTCATTCTGCTGCAGCATGCGCCGGGTGGTTGGCCTCAGGTGTGGGTCGAGCTGTTGAAGCTGGCGCAAAAAGACCCCGTCAAAAATATCGGCTGGTTGGCGCAAATGCTGACCGTTCCGGTCGTGATGTGGCTGGTCGTGCATGTGCCCAGCCGCTCGCGCCTCGTGCTCACGCACGACGCCTTGCAACACCTATCAGGCGTGCCGCTGCTGGCGCGCTGGCTGGATTGGCGGCTGGATCTGAACGCCGTGCGCGCTGGCACGCTCAAGCTGCAATTGGCTGGCGCGCCGTTTGGCGCCAACCCATTGGCGCTGTACCGGGTGAGCTGGGGCCGGGGCGGTCTGCACAGCTTTCATCCCGCCGCCTGGCATGTACCGGGCCAGGCCGACACCGAGCCGTTGAAGCCGCGCGGCACGTTCGGCCTGGTGCGCTGGGAATCGCCCGACAACCAGCCCGTGCTGCACGCCAATCTGCTGGCGTTGCCACTGGTGCAGGCACTCGCCGCGCGTGGCGTGGCGCTCCCGCCCATTACCGGCAAGCGGCAGATGCACGGGCTGGACTTGATGGCGCACCCGCGCCTGAAACCCTTGGTGATCGGCTTCTTCGCGCTCATCGTGCTGGCGGTGGTGCTGTTTGTCGTGCTGCAAGACCAGCATTTCTTCGCTGCGCCAACGTGGATTCCGCTGGCTGCCTGGGGCGGTGCTTGGGCACTGGCGGCGCTGGCCTGGTCGTGGCCCGAGGGTGATCGCCCGCAAGAGGAGGGCGTTTCGAAGTACGAGCTGGGTATGCCAAGTTCGTGGTTGCCGTGCTGTTCGGTATGGCGTGCACGCTGGCTGGCCCCCTGCTGGCTCTGGGATGGACGTGGCTGACCCAGCCCGCGCAGCAAATCGTGTTCAGCGTGCAAGGAACCCAGCCACCCCGCTTGCGTGCCGTGGCGCCTGAATCGCCAGTGCCTGATCTGCAGCCGGGCCAGGTGCCCGAGTTCTGGGCCAGCCTGCCCGCTGGCGAGCGCATCACCTTGCCCGTGCGCCGGGGCATGGCGGGCCTGTGGTGGCAGTACGACGGCAGCGTGCTGACGGAGCGCGTGCAGGCGTTTTATTCGGCGCATTGACCATCGATGCCGTTATTGAGCAACCCAACCCCGCCAGCAGGGCCGTTGTACCTGAAGAAAATCAATGACTTACAAAACGTGTTCTTGAGAGGTTTTCAATCATCACGACAGCGCGTGCCATCAGAAAAACCCCTCACATTCCCTCGTCATTGCGGCGAAAGCCGCCATCCATGGAGCGTCACCTTGACACGGCGTTGACCCACGGACACCGTGCGGATGGCGGCTTTCACCGCAATGACGGGATGAAGAGAAGGCATTGCGTACCTTGTTGGCGTGCGCCAACCTGCCGGCGTTTTTTTTGCACCCTCTGCGCCTATTGAGCAACTCAACCCTGCTGGCGGGGTTGGGTTGCTCAATAGAAGAAACAAGAAAGCCGTGGCTGGGCCACGGCTTTCGTTGCGGGCCGCCTCAGCGGCGGGTCAAAATCAGCTTTGCATCACGGACGCGCCAGGCGCCAGTTGCCACCCACGCCATCGCCCAGGCGGTCGCCGGCCTTGGCATCCTTGGCGTAGTAGTACAGCGGCATGCCCTTGAAGGCCCACTGCTTGCTGCCGTCGGCGCGGGTGATGATGGTGTAGTCGCCCAGCGGCACGGCCGTGGCGGCCACGCCCAGCGGCGGCCAGTTGGCGGCGCAGGCATCCACGCAGGCGGATTTTCCACTGCCGGCCACGTCCTTGGTGAACACGTACAGCGTGCGGCCATCCGGGCCGATCAGCGTGCCGTCGGTGGCTTGCGTCAGCGTGCTGGGCTTGGCGTCCGCGGTGGCCGGGGTGCTGGTCTTGGTGCTGGTGCCGCAGGCGGCCAGCAGGGCCGCGGCGGCCACGGCGGCCACGGCGGTGATCAGTGCTTTCATGGGTGAGGCTCCTTGTGCGTGTGTCAAAACCATGACAGTTTAGCCCGACACCCCACCACCCAATGTCGGACGGGAAGCTGAGGGCAGGCGACGCCCCAGCGTGGCAAGCGGCCACCGATACCGGGCGCCGCAGTGAGCCCCGCGCACGACCGCAGCACGCTACTTCAGCCGCATCTTCATCGCGCGCTCCACCTCGCGCTTGCCCTCGCGCTCCTTGATGGTGTCGCGCTTGTCGTGCGTGGCCTTGCCCTTGGCCAGGGCAATCTCGCACTTCACCCGGCCGTTTTTCCAGTACAGCTTCAGCGGCACCAGCGTGTAGCCCTTCTGCTCCACCTTGCCGATCAGGCGCTTGATCTCCTCGCCGTGCAACAGCAGCTTCTTGGTGCGCACGGCATCGGGCCGCACATGGGTGCTGGCGGTGCCCAGCGGGTTGATCTGGCAGCCGATGACGAACAGCTCGCTATCGCGGATCACCACGTAACCGTCTGTCAGCTGCGCCTTGCCAGCGCGCAGCGCCTTCACTTCCCAGCCTTCCAGTACCATGCCGGCCTCGTAACGCTCCTCGAAGAAGTAGTTGAACGCGGCTTTCTTGTTCTCGGCGATGACCGGACTGGGTGACTTGGGTTTTTTCTTCGTGGCCATCTGAGGCATATGAAGCGCCAAGGGCGCTTTTGCAAGCTGCGCGCGGCAGGCGCCGGGGCAGGGCGCCTAGAATTGCGGGTAAACGCGCATTCTATGAAATCCGTCCACAAGTCCGTTCTGATCTGGTATACCGCCCAGGAAATGTTCGACCTGGTGATCGATGTCGAGCGCTATCCCGAATTTCTGCCCTGGTGCAGCCACGGCAAGGTGCTGGAGCGCACCGAGCACGGCATGACGGCCGAGGTCGGCATCGCCTTCAAGGCCGTGCGTCAAACGTTCACCACCCGCAACGAGCACATTCCGGGGCGCGAGGTGAAACTGCATTTGGTCAAAGGCCCGTTCTCCAGGCTGGAAGGCGTGTGGACCTTCACCCCCGTGGGTGAGGACCAGCGCGCCTGCCGGATCGACCTGAAGATGAACTACGGCTTCTCGAACAAACTGCTGGCCACGCTGGTGGGCCCGGTGTTCGACAAGATCGCCAGCAGCTTCGTCGATGCATTCGTGCAGCGCGCCGAACAGGTGTACGGCGGCGCGGCGGCGTGAGCAATTTGCTGCATATCACCGTCGCGTATTCGCCCGCGCCGCGCCAGATGCATGAGGTGGAGGTCGCGCTGCCCATGGGCGGCACGGTGCAGGATGCGCTGACCGCCAGCGGGTTGCTGGCGCGGTTTCCCGACATGAAAGTCGAGTCAGGTTACGTGGGCGTGTGGGGCCGCAAGGTGCCGTTGGGCCAGTTGCTGCGCGAGCGTGATCGGGTCGAGGTCTGGCGCCCGCTGCGCGTTGATCCCAAGCTGGCGAGGCGCGAACGCTTTGTGCAACAGGGTGCGCGGGCGGCAGGGTTGTTTGCCCAGCGCCGGCCAGGGGCCAAGCCGGGGTACTGACGATTTTTCAGGCCCTAAAAAAACGCGCCATGTGGCGCGTTTTTTTGTTTGGCCCTATTCCTGCCCCACATCAAAGCCGCAATTTTCGTCATTCCGATGAAAGCCAGGATGACGGTTATTGGCGTCTTGAAGTGGTAATGGAATTACCTGCAATCCTGATCAATGATCTGCTGCGTGCGCTTCATCTCGGCTGCGCGCTGGTTGTCGTCCAGCACCTCGCGTTCGCCCTTGTCGTTCAGGCGGGCCATGCGCATGCCCGACTCCAGCGAGGCCTTGGCATTCATGGCGCGCTTGCAGCTTTCCGCACGGGCGGCGGCGATTTTTTCTTCCTCGGCCTTTCTCTTGGCGGCTTCAGCCGCTTCGGCCTGCTTTTTCTTTTCTTCCAGTGTCTTGTCCACGGCCGGTGGCGCGCTGGCCGCGGCGGCAGGGCTGGCGGCGGCGCTGGGCGCTTCGCTGGCGGCGGCAGTAGGGGCTGCGGCGGGCGCAGGGGCCGCGCGCGCCACTGGCGCGCCGGTCGACATGCGCGGCTGCTGCAGCACATTCTTTTGCGGCACGTCGGCGGGTGGCGGACGGTCGCTGAACACGCGGCGGCCATCCTTGTCCACCCACTGGTACTGGGCATGTGCGGCCATGGTGGCGGCCAGGGTCAATCCGAAGAGCAGGGCGCGGGCTGTATTCATAGGGCAGGCAGTGTAGTCGCGCGCGCGCAAAATCCGTTCATGTAACGCCCTGCGGTGGTATTCAGCCGATGATCGGCAGCGCCCAACCGTGCGAAATGGCACACGCGAAGCCCTTGGGCGGGCTGTTTATTTACAATCCGCCTTTTGGAGCCAACACCCATGCGCCTTCTCGGCAAAGCGCTGACCTTCGACGACGTCCTGCTCGTCCCAGCGTACTCCCAGGTCCTGCCCAAGGACGTCGATCTCTCCACCCAGTTCTCTCGCAACATCCGCCTGAACCTGCCCCTGGTGTCGGCCGCGATGGACACCGTGACCGAGGCGCGCCTGGCCATCGCCATGGCGCAAGAGGGCGGCATCGGCATCGTGCACAAGAACCTCACGGCCGAAGAGCAGGCCGTGCAGGTGGCCAAGGTCAAGCGCTACGAGTCAGGCGTGCTGCGCGATCCGGTGGTCATCACGCCCGAGCACACCGTGCTGCAGGTGATGCAGCTCTCGGACGAGTTGGACATCAGCGGTTTTCCGGTTATCGACCATGGCCGCGTGGTCGGCATCGTCACCGGGCGCGATCTGCGTTTCGAGACCCGCTACGACGTGGCCGTGCGCGAGATCATGACCCCGCGCGAGCGCCTCATCACCGTGCCCGAGGGCACCAGCCACGACGAAGCCAAGGCGCTCTTGAACAAGCACAAGCTGGAGCGCCTGCTGATCATCGACGACCAGGACCGCCTCAAAGGCCTGATCACGGTGAAGGACATCACCAAGCAGACCACGTTCCCCAACGCCGCGCGCGACGACCATGGCCGCCTGCGCGTGGGCGCCGCCGTGGGCGTGGGTGCCGGCACCGAGGAGCGCGTCGAAGCGCTGGTCAAGGCTGGCGTCGATGCGCTCATTGTCGACACCGCGCACGGCCACAGCCAGGGCGTCATTGAGCGCGTGCGCTGGGTCAAGCAGAACTATCCGCAGGTACAGGTCATCGGCGGCAACATCGCCACCGGCGCCGCGGCGCGCGCGCTGGTGGAGGCGGGCGCCGATGGCGTGAAGGTCGGCATCGGTCCCGGCAGCATCTGCACCACCCGCATCGTGGCCGGCGTGGGCGTGCCGCAGATCACCGCCATCGACAACGTGGCCACCGCGCTGCACGGCACCGGCGTGCCGCTGATCGCCGACGGCGGCGTGCGCTACTCGGGCGACATCGCCAAGGCCATTGCCGCCGGCGCCAGCAGTGTGATGATGGGCGGCATGTTCGCCGGCACCGAAGAGGCGCCGGGCGAAATCGTGCTGTACGGCGGCCGCAGCTACAAGAGCTACCGCGGCATGGGCAGCATCGGCGCCATGCAGCAGGGCAGTGCCGACCGCTACTTCCAGGAAAGCAGCACAGGCAACCCCAACGCCGACAAGCTGGTGCCCGAAGGCATCGAAGGCCGCGTGCCTTACAAGGGCAGCGTGGTCGCCATCATCTTCCAGCAGGCCGGTGGCCTGCGCGCGTCGATGGGCTACTGCGGCTGTGCCACCATCGACGACATGCGCGACAAGGCCGAGTTCGTGGAAATCACCGCCGCCGGCATCCGTGAATCGCACGTGCATGATGTGCAGATTACGAAAGAGGCGCCGAATTACCGGGCGGATTGACATCCGCAGGCAACGGCGTTGGGCTGTCGTTGTCGGCCGCTCCATTCATGCATAGACTATGCGCATGAAATCATGCGCATGGTTTTTTGCGCACCCACCATGTCCACAGCACCTGTTGTTCCATCCTCACCCAAGCGCTCTGCCAACCTGAGCCTGAGCGCCGACGTGCTCGACGCCGCCAAGGCCCTGCGCATCAATGTCTCGCAGGTGTGCGACCGTCACCTGCGCGAGGTGGTGCGACAGGAGCAGCAGCGCCGCTGGCAGCAGGAGCACGCCGAATTCGTAGCCGCCTACAACGCCACGCTGGAAGCCGAAGGCCTGCCTCTGGCGGAGTTTCGAAGCTTCTGATGGCGCGCTTCGACGTCTATCCAAACCCTGGGCTGCACGTCGATACGACGCCTTATTTGCTCGACGTGCAGACCGATTTGCTGAGTGGCCTGGACAGCCGCGTGGTGGTGCCGTTGCGCAGCGCAGAGCGGTTTGCCCAGGTCAAGATTCCCGAACGATTGATGCCTCTGCTCGATGTCAACGGCACCGCCTGCCTGATGGAGACGCCCAAACTCGCCGCCGTGCCCGAGCGTGTGCTGCAAAAACCGGTGGCGTCGCTGGCACATGATCAGGATCGCGTGCTGGCGGCGCTCGATTTTCTTTTCCAAGGCTACTGATCCTAGAAACGGCAGTTGACCGCTCGCTATCCTTGGACAACTGGCATGAG
>JAUNUR010000105.1 GCA_030538085.1 Pseudomonadota bacterium
GCGCAGCCAGTCTTCGCTGTGCCCCAACGCCCTGACGGCGCCCGCGCAGGGCGGCGCTGACCCCGCCTGGAACACGGCCACCGGCCAGACGCCCTGGTCACAAGACTGCTGACCCGCCCCGCGCATACCCTCACCGTCAACCCTGGCGCCCGCACAGGCACGGCCAACCCGGCACACGGTGCCGCTGCACAGCATGGCCGCGCTGCCAATCCGCTCAACGCCGGGCGCAGAACGCAGGAGCCTCTTGCTGCGCGCCGCGCCAGGTCATGGCGGCGCAGCCGCCGTCATGCGCCCGCGTCAGCGGGTGCGGTCATGGTGCGCAGCGCCGTCATCGGCATGCCCCGAACCGCGCAACGCCCAACGCCGGGCGCCGGGTCGGAGAGAATGCCGTGATGAACTCACTCGACGGCATCCGTGTCCTCGACCTCTCCCGCGTGCTGGCTGGCCCGTGGGCCACGCAAACCTTGGCCGACCTCGGCGCCGACGTGATCAAGATCGAGCGCCCCGGCACCGGCGACGACACGCGCACCTGGGGCCCGCCCTTTCTGACGGCCGACGACGGCACCGAGACGCACGAGGCCGCCTATTACCTGGGCGCCAACCGCAACAAGCGCAGCGTGACATGCGACATCGCCAAGCCCGAGGGGCAGGCACTGATTCGCGCGCTGGCCGAGCACTGCCACGTGTTCATCGAGAACTTCAAGGTGGGCGACATGGCGCGCTACGGGCTGGATTACGACAGCCTCAAGGCCGTGAACCCGCGGCTCGTCTACTGCAGCCTCACCGGCTTCGGCCAGACCGGGCCGTATGCGCCGCGCGCCGGCTACGACTACATCATCCAGGGCATGGGCGGGCTGATGAGCGTGACCGGCGAGCGCGACGAACTGCATGGCGGTCCGCAGAAGGTGGGCGTGGCGGTGGCCGACCTGTTCACCGGCATGTACGCCACCGTGGGCATCCTGGCCGCGCTGCGCCATGCCGAACGCACCGGCGAGGGCCAGCACCTGGACATGGCGCTGCTGGACGTGCAGACGGCCATGCTGGCCAACCTGGGCGCCAACTTCCTCGTCAGCGGCAAGGTGCCGGGCCGCATGGGCAATGCGCACCAGAACATCGTGCCCTACCAGGTGTTCGAGGTGGCGCCCAAGGCCGACGGCGGCAAGGACTTCATCATCCTGGCCGTGGGCAACGACGGTCAGTACGCACGGTTCTGCCAAGTGGCGGGCCGGCCCGAGCTGGCCGCCGACGCGCGCTACATCAAGAACGCCGATCGCGTGCGTCACCGCGCCGAGCTGGTGCCAGCGCTGGAACAGGTGATGAAGACGCGCGGCAAGGCCGACTGGCTGCGCGCGCTGGAAGCCGCCCACGTGCCCTGCGGCGCCATCAACAGCCTGGACGAGGTATTCGCCGACCCGCAGGTGCGGGCGCGCGGCATGGTCACGCACTGGCGCCACCCGCTGCGCGCCGACCTGCCGCTGGTGGCCAGCCCCATCAAGCTGGAAAAAACGCCCGTGCGCACCGACCTGCCCCCGCCCCTGCTGGGCCAGCACACCGACGAGGTGCTGGGCACCCTGCTGGGCCTGGACGCCGCGCGCATCGCCGCGTTGCGCGACGCCGGCGCTATCTGACCGGCGATGGCGGCCTGGCTAGGAGCCTGTTCAAGCTATTGATATTTTCAAAAATCCCGACAGCGCGGGCCATCAGAAAAACCCCCTCACATCCCCTCGTCATTGCGGCGAAGGCCGCAATCCATGGGGCGTCACCTTGACGCGGCGTTCACCTGCGGACACCGTGTGGATTGCGGCCTTCGCCGCAATGACGGGATGAGGTGATGGCATGACATAGGCTTGTCCTGAATGACGAAACTCTCTCTCAAGAAAACGTTTTGTAAGTCATTGATTTTCTTCAGGTACACCAGCCCTGCTGGCGGAGTTGGGTTGCTCAATAGGTTCAATGAACAGGCTCTTACTGCGCCGCCAGCTCTTTCTTCAAGCCTTCAATCCGCTTCTGCGTGGCCTCCACCTCGCACATGCCAGCAAAGGCGTTCTTCCACCCGTCGGAGCCACCTTCCACCGCGCCCTGCAGCGCGCATTGGGCCGACCGGTAGGTGCGCCACGCACGCTGCTCCTCCTTGAAGGTGCTGGCGGTGTAATCGGGGTTGTTGGAGTCCTTGGCGATCTGGCGGCCATACCGCGCCTCCACCGCCAGAAGCTCGTGTTCGAGCACGCGCAATGAGTAGTCGGCACATTGATTGGCGCCGATGGCCGAGCCCGCCATCGTGCTGTCGGAATCACAGGCAAGCTGGGCGATCCGGCGCTCGTACTCGCGCTGAATGCAGGCCGCGCCGGTGCAGGCATTGCGCTTGGTCAGCCATTTCTTTTGCGCGGACTGCAGCGCCGCGGCGCCGCCGGGCCGCTCCAGTTCCGACAAAAACAACTCCGACAGCGTTTTGTCCAGCTCCGACAACTCCGCGTTCCGGCAAATCAATTTCTCGACCACCGTGGCGGCCTGCTTGCAGTCGAAACTGGCGCCGAAAGCCACCGCGGGAAGCAGCAGCATGAACAAGAGCATGCGTGGCATGGTCATTCCAATCTTGAAATTTCTTGAAACAGCAAAAATCGCCGTGAAGTTTCGAGCGATCACCCAAACAAGCGCGCAAACCAGCTCTTCTTCTTGGGTGGCTCCTGGTTCGCGACCACCTCATTCAACTGCTCCATGGCGGCCTCGGCGTATAAAAGCGCACCGTCGGGATGACAATTGAAAAGATTGGAGAGACATCTGCTCGAATTCAGATCGAGCGGGTTCGGCTCGATGACCTCGGACGCTTCAAGCAGTCCACAGCCCTCGGCGAGGGCCTCATCCACGGCTTTCCAAAATACGTTCAACCGGCCATGCGAGAAATTTTCATCAAGCGCGGACTTGGCATGCGCCTCCTTCTCATACATCTCCCGCAGTCGAAGCAGGCCATCGTGTGAGATGAACACTCCGCCGCAGTAGTTTTCGGTCAGGGCATTGTTGAACCGCAAACCCTTGAAGTCTTCCGGGACCAGCGTCCGCCAATCAGTGACACAAGGAGAAAATACCGGGTCATCCGCAAGAAACGAGAACGCCCCACCCCGTATATAGTTGTATTTTCTCAAGAAACCAAAAATGATCGCAGCATAAAACGCATGGCCTTTATTGAAAGGAACATCCTGCTCTATCCGCCGCGCCTCCTCGAACCGGACTTTCAGCTGCTCGGCATAAAACTCATCCACGCCAAAACGAGCAACAAGCTCCTCGTGGAAATTCGGATCGGCCAGGCCGCGAAAATATATGCTTTTTATTTCTTCGCTCGCAACAGGGTGATAAGAAATGTCCCATCCCATGATCCATCCTCCAGAGTATCGGCCTGCGAAGCTGTGAATTATTTCACACCCGCCAGCCGGTCACTCCAAACGCCCCTGCCTGTGCACGTAGCCAGCTTCCCGGCCAACGGGCTGGGCTCAGGGTATGTTCACAATCTCGGCACGCCGCTTTGCCAAACCCTAGAATTGCCCCCGTGATCCCGAAACACCCCCCCCCCCGCCGCGCGGCGCTTGTCGGCCTGGCCGCGCTGGTCATCACCGCCACCATCGCCGGCTGCGGCCAGAGTGCCGCGCCCGAATCCACCTTCGTGCTGCTCGACGGCAGCACCACCACCACCGCCGACATGAAGGGCAAGGTCACGCTGGTCAACTTCTGGGCCACCAGCTGCACCACCTGCGTGGCGGAGATGCCGCACATCGTCTCCACCTACGACAAGTACAAGGCCAAGGGCTATGACACCATTGCCGTGGCAATGAGCTACGACTCGCCGAGCTACGTGGTGAACTTTGCGCAAACGCGCAAGCTGCCGTTCAAGGTGGCCATCGACAACACCGGCAAAGTGGCCGAGGCCTGGGGCGACGTGAAGCTGACCCCCACCACCTACATCGTCGACAAGCAGGGCCAGATCGTGAAGAAGTACGTGGGCGCGCCCAACTTCGACGAGTTGCACAAGCTGATCGAGAAGCTGCTGGCCGCGGCCTGATGCCGTGATGAGTGACGGAATGACTTCGCCGCTGCGCGGCGCCATGACGAAATGATGTTGAGTGTGAGGTCCTCACACTCAAAAAAAGCCGCACCAAGGTGCGGCTTTTTCATGAGTATCTGGCCGATTTGGGCTGCTCTTTTCGGGAGCAACCCATGCCAGTCGCCATCAACGCGCGCGGTAGTTGTCGTGGCAAGCCTTGCAGGTCTGCGCTGCGGGACCAAAAGCAGCTTTCAGTTGGTCCAGGTTGCCGCTCTTGGCCGCGGTGGCCAGCTTGGCGACTTCGGCCACCATCTTCTGATCCATCTCCTTGACCTTGGCCTGCTCTTTCCAAGCCTCCGGCTTGGTCTTGGTGCCGTGGCCCTTTTCGGAGCCCGGCACGAAGCCAGCGGCGGGCAGCTTGGCAACGGCGGCGATCACGTCCGCATCGGCCGCGGCCACGGCGGCATCGAAGGGCATCTTGCCGTTGGCCATGGCGCCCAGGCGGCCGAAGTGGTGACCCAGCACGGCGAACGCGCTCTGACGGTAGTTGATGGCGTCCTCGGCCTTGGCGAACTGGGCAGCGGCGGGCAGGGACACGGCAGCGGCGGCGGCCAGCACGGCGGCGGCACGGATCATTTTTTTCATCGCGAAAACTCCTTGGGGTTGAACAAGCGACAAGTGATTGGACAAGCTTGCCACGCAGCCAGCCAACGCCAGTTACAAAACAACACTAAACTCGGACAGGCTACGGGCGCAGCATAGCGCCTCAGTGTTAACCCTATGTATCTGTCTCCATGAACAAGACTCGTATCTGGGACCTGCCCACCCGCCTGTTTCACTGGGTACTGGCAGGCTGCGCGATTGCCCTGGTCGTGACCGCCAAGGTCGGCGGGAACGCCATGAACTGGCATTTCTGGCTGGGCTACGCGGTATTCGCGCTGCTGATCTTCCGCGTGCTGTGGGGATTCGTGGGCGGGCACTGGTCGCGCTTTGCCAGCTTTTTCCCCACGCCGGGGCGGCTGTCGCGCTACTTCGGCGGACGGGCCACGGCAGCCGACACGGCGGGGCACAACCCGCTGGGCGCACTCTCGGTGCTGGCGCTGCTGGCGGTGCTGGCGGCGCAAGTGGGCACGGGTCTGTTTTCCGACGACGAGATCGCCTTTGCCGGCCCGCTGACGGCGCTGGTGTCAGGCGACACGGTGTGGACGCTGACCAGTTGGCACAGAACCTGGGGACAGTGGCTGATGATCGGCCTGGTGGCGCTGCACGTGCTGAGCATCGTGGTTTACCTGATCCGGCGCAACAACCTCATCACGCCCATGGTGCTGGGCGACAAGCTGATGGCCGAGCCGGTGCCCGCCGCGCGCGACAGCGCTGGCACACGCCTGCTGGCCCTGCTGCTGCTGGGCGTGGCATCGGGCGTGGTGTGGTGGGTGGTACAACTGGGCCAGCAGCCCATGCTGGGATAGACTGAAGCAAGTTGCAACGGCGCCACCAAGGTGGGCGCCGGATTTTTTGACACCGTGGACTCACGCCCTCCCATCGACATTGCCCCGGCCAGCGGCCCCGAACAACTGGATGCCGCGCGCGCATTGTTTCGTGAGTACGCCGAGCAACTGGGCGTGAACCTGGACTTCCAGGGTTTCGAGGAAGAACTGGCCGGCTTGCCCGGCGACTACGCCGAGCCGCACGGCGCGCTGCTGCTGGCCTGGGTAGATGGTGAGCTGGCGGGCTGCTGCGCGCTGCGCCCCACCGACGACGTGGATTACGCCAACGCCGCCGAGATGAAGCGCCTGTTCGTGCGCAAAGCGTTTCGCGGCTTTGGCCTGGGCCGCACGCTGGCCGAGGCCATTCTCGAAGTGGCCGTGCGCCTAGGCTACGGCAGCGTGCTGCTGGACACGCTGGATGACATGGAATCGGCGCGTGCGCTGTATGAAGACTTGGGCTTCGAGGAAATCCCGCCCTACTACCACAATCCCTTGCCGGGCGCACATTACCTGAAGGTCGACCTGCACTGAGGTCACCCAAACAGGCAACAATGATTTAAAGCCACTTTGAAGTATTGAATTGATAGCCGTTCGCGCTCGTTCTTCGAGCGCCAGGGGCTGATTCCATACCCAAAAATGCTCAGCAAGTCCCCCCTCTCCCGCAAGGGCTGCGCAGCAAGCCCTTTTCAAGCGGCCGCGAAGCAGGCCAGCCGGGAACGCCGTCGCCGGACCTGCGCCGGCGACCAGCGTTGTCCCCCTTCGGGGGAAGCCGCGCCAGCGGCTCAGGGGGTTACTTCATTTGTTCCAGCATCGTCGCGCCGTCGCTGACCTCGAACTTGCCCGGCGCCTCGACATTCAGCGTCACGACCTTGCCATCCCTGACCAGCATTGAATAGCGGTTGCTGCGCAGCCCCAGGCCCTTGCCCGTCAAGTCCAGCGTCAGACCCGTGGCCTTGGCAAACGCCGCATCGCCGTCGGCGATCATGCGCACCTTGCCGCTGGTCTTCTGCTCGCGCGCCCAGGCGCCCATGACGAACGCGTCATTGACCGAGAGGCACCAGATCTCATCCACGCCCGCCGCCTTCAACGCATCGTGGTTCTCCAGGTAGCTGGGAACATGCTTGGCCGAACACGTGGGCGTGAAGGCGCCCGGCACGGCGAAGATGGCGATCGTCTTGCCCGCCACGGACTGCGCCACGTCCACGGGGTTCGGCCCCAGGCTGCAGCCATTGTCTTCGACTTCGGAATACTCTGACAGGGTAAGCGCGGGCAGCGCGTCTCCGACTTTGATCATTTCAACTCCTGACGGGTGTGTTGGGTCATGCGGGCCGCACGACAAGAATGGCGCCCAAAAGAAAACAGCCCACGCATTGTGGGCTGTTGGATGGCTGTGTGCCGAAGGCGCTACTTTGGGCGCCCTGGCAGCGTGGTCTTCAGACCCGAGCGGCTTTCTGCACCAGGCGGGTGGCCACCCAGTTCTTGGTCTTGGACAGTGGGCGGCTTTCCGTGATCTCGACGGTGTCGCCCAGCTTGTACTCGCCGTTCTCGTCATGAGCGTGGTACTTGCTGGAGCGGATCACGATCTTGTCGTAGATCGGGTGCTTCACGCGGCGCTCGATCAGCACCGTCACGGTCTTGGCGCGCTTGTCGCTGACGACCTTGCCGATCAGGGTGCGCTTGAGGGATGGTTTGGCTTCCGTCATGGTCGCTCCTTACTTGCCGGCAGCCTGCTTTTCAGCAGCCTGCTTCTCGGCGATCAGCGTCTTGGCGCGCGCGATGGCGCGGCGCGTGATTTTCAGCTGCCCCGAATTGGACAGCTGCTGGGTGGCCTTCTGCATGCGCAGGTTGAAGTGGGCCTTTTGCAGGTCCTTCACCTCGGCTTGCAGGCCGGCGACGTCTTTCTTGCGCAGTTCAGCGGTTTTCATCTGGCGAATCCTTCTTGAATTTCCTGATTACTGGCCGATCATGCGGGCAACAAAGGTCGTGCGCAGCGGCAGCTTGGCGGCGGCCAGGGCAAATGCCTCGCGCGCCAGCTCTTCGGGCACACCGACGATCTCGTACAGCACCTTGCCGGGCTGGATCTCGGCCACGTAGTACTCCGGGTTGCCCTTGCCGTTGCCCATGCGCACTTCGGCGGGTTTGGTGGAGATGGGCTTGTCGGGGAACACACGGATCCAGATACGGCCACCGCGCTTGACGTGGCGCGTGATGGCGCGGCGCGCGGATTCGATCTGGCGCGCCGTCAGGCGGCCGCGATCAGTGGACTTCAGGCCGAAGTCGCCGAAGGCCACGGTATTGCCACGTGTGGCGATACCGGTGTTGCGGCCCTTGTGCTCCTTGCGGTATTTTCTGCGTGCGGGTTGCAGCATGGTTTACTCTCCTTGAGCGGCGCCGTCCGCTGCTGCAGCGGGCGCGGCGACGGAGCGAACGCGCTTAACGGCGGGTTGACCGTCGGCACCCTGGCCTTCGGCGGGTTTGTCGCTGCCATCGGCGGGCGCGGCATGGGTGCCACCACCGCGGGCATCACGGCGCGGGCCACCACGGCGATCACCACCGGGGCCACCGCGGCCATCACGGCGCGGGCCACGCGGACCACGGCGCTCCTCGCCCTCGGGGCGCGGCGTCGAGTCCAGCGAGGGCGCGTCGCTGCGACCCAGCGTGTCGCCCTTGTAGACCCAGACCTTGACACCGATGATGCCGTAGGTGGTGCGGGCTTCGCTGAAGCCGTAGTCGATGTCGGCGCGCAGCGTGTGCAGCGGCACGCGACCTTCGCGGTACCACTCGGTGCGCGCGATTTCGATGCCGTTCAGGCGGCCGGCGGACATGATCTTGATGCCCTGGGCGCCCAGGCGCATGGCGTTCTGCATGGCGCGC
>JAUNUR010000106.1 GCA_030538085.1 Pseudomonadota bacterium
GGGATGTGAGAGGCTTTTTCTGATGGCCCGCGCTGTCGTGATTTTTGAAAATCTCTCAAGAAAACGTTTTGTAAGTCATTGATTTTCTTCAGGCACACCGGCCCTGCTGACGGGGTTGGGTTGCTCAATAGATACTGCTTGTGGCAGCGGCCAAGCCCGCTGCCACAAAAACGATAGAAAACCGCACGCGCCCATGCTTGCTCTGAAACGCGTTGAGAAGCCAAGCAAGATCATGAACGCGGAGGCATCACAGTGCCAGCCGTTGCCGCGCTTCGGCGTACTCACGCTTGAGGCGCGCGATCAATTCTGCCGCGGGCACCACCTGCTTGATGGCGCCGATGCCCTGCCCACAGCCCCAGATATCCTTCCACGCCTTGGCGGCGCGGGCATCGCCGCCGGCGGTGCCGAAGTTCATCTTGCTCGGGTCGCTCTCGGGCAGGTTGTCCGGGTCCATGCCGGCGTTGCGGATGCTGCCCTTGAGGTAGTTGCCCAGCACGCCGGTGTAAAAGTTGCTGTAGACGATGTCGTCGGAATCGCTCTCGCAAATCATCTGCTTGTAGGCATCGACGGCGCGCGCCTCGTCGGTGGCGATGAAGGCCGAGCCGATGTAGGCGAAATCCGCCCCACAAGCCTGCGCCGCCAGGATGGCGCCGCCCGAGGCGATGGCGCCCGACAGCGCCACCGGGCCGTCGAACCACTCGCGGATTTCCTGCACCATGGCGAACGGGCTCTTGGCGCTGGCGTGGCCCCCCGCGCCGGCGGCCACGGGGATCAGGCCATCGGCGCCCTTTTCGATGGCCTTGTGCGCGAACACGTTGTTGATGACGTCGTGCATCACGATGCCGCCCCAGGCATGCACGGCCTGGTTCACGTCCTCGCGCGCGCCCAGGCTGGTGATGACGATGGGCACCTTGTACTTGGCGCACACCTGCAGATCGTGCTCCAGCCGGTCGTTGCTGCGGTGCACGATCTGGTTGATGGCGAACGGCGCGGCGGGGTTGTCAGGGTTGGCCTTGTCCCAGGCGGCCAGGCCTTCAGTGATTTCGGCCAGCCATTCATCCAGTTGCGCCGCCGGCCGGGCGTTGAGCGCCGGCATGGAGCCGACCACGCCCGAAGTGCACTGCGCGATCACCAGCTTGGGGTTGCTGATGATGAACAGCGGCGAGCCGATGACGGGAAACTTCAGCGATTGCAGAACGGGGGGCAGGCGGGACATGCGGGTTTCTCTCAAGAAAAGCGTGACGGCGCGAAATGCGCGGAAAAAAAGCACTCGCGCCCGCCAAACGGGCGCGAGCAGCTATCAGTCAAGAAGCTTAGAACGCTTCCAGTGGCAGCGCCATCACGCTGTCGGCGCCTTCGACGATGGCATCGCGCACGCCCGGCGCGCGCGTGAGGATGTGGTCGGCATAAAAGCGCGCGGTGGCCTGCTTGGCCTGCATGAACGCCACGTCGTTGCCGGCCTCGGCCAGCCGTTCGGCCGCCAGCAGCGCCCGCCCCAGTTGCCAGCCGGCCACCAGGTTGCCGGTCAGCAGCAGGTAGGGTACGCTGCCGGCGTAGGCGGCGTTGGGGTCGGTCTTGGCCTGCGCGGCGATGAAGCCCACCACGTCGATGAACGCCTGGCGCGCGGCGGCCAGGCGCCGGCCAACGGCCTTGGCGTTGTCGCTGCCCTGGGCCAGTTCCTTCTCGGTCGCCTCCACCTGCGCCGCTAGACCCAAGGCGGTCTGGCCGCCATCGCGCGCCGTCTTGCGGCCCACCAGGTCGTTGGCCTGGATGGCGGTGGTGCCTTCGTAGATGGTCAGGATCTTGGCGTCGCGGTAATGCTGGGCGGCGCCGGTTTCCTCGATGAAGCCCATGCCACCGTGCACCTGCACGCCCAGGTTGGTCACTTCCAGGCTCATTTCGGTGCTGTAGCCCTTGACCAGCGGCACCATGAATTCGTAGAAGGCCTGGTTCTGCCGACGCACCTCGGCATCGGGGTGGTGATGGGCCGCGTCGTAAGCTGCGGCGGCCACGCTGGCCATGGCGCGGCTGCCCTCGGTGAGCGCGCGCATCGTCATCAGCATGCGGCGCACGTCGGGGTGATGAATGATGGTGGCCGGTCCCTTGACGCTGCCGTCGACCGGGCGGCTTTGCACCCGCTCGCCCGCGTATTGCACGGCCTTCTGGTAGGCGCGCTCGGCCACCGCGATGCCCTGCACGCCCACGGCGTAGCGCGCGGCGTTCATCATGATGAACATGTATTCGAGGCCGCGGTTTTCCTCGCCCACCAGATAGCCCACGGCACCACCGTTGTCGCCGTATTGCAGCACGGCGGTGGGGCTGGCCTTGATGCCCATCTTGTGCTCGATGCTGACGCAGTACACGTCGTTGCGGTCGCCCAGCGAGCCATCCTTATTGACCATGAACTTGGGCACCACGAACAGGCTGATGCCCTTGACGCCCTCGGGCGCGCCGGACACGCGGGCCAGCACCAGGTGCACGATGTTGTCGGCCATGTCGTGCTCGCCGTAGGTGATGAAGATCTTGGTGCCGAAGACCTTGTAAGTGCCATCGGGCTGCGGCTCGGCGCGCGAGCGCACCTGCGCCAAGTCACTGCCGGCCTGCGGCTCGGTCAGGTTCATGGTGCCCGTCCACTCGCCGGAAATCAGCTTTTCCAGATAGGTGGCCTTCAGCTCGTCGCTGCCCGCGGTCAGCAGCGCCTCGATGGCGCCGTCAGTCAGCAGCGGGCACAGCGCGAAGCTGAGGTTGGCCGCGTTGATGATCTCGCCGCACACCGAGCCAATGGTCTTGGGCAGGCCCTGGCCGCCAAAGGCCGTGGGGTGCTGCAGGCCCTGCCAGCCGCCTTCGCTGAACTGCTTGTAGGCGGGCTTGAAGCCCTTGCTGGTGGTCACCGTGGTGCCCGAGTGGCTGGAGGGTGCCTTGTCGGCCTCGAAGTTCAGCGGCGCCACCACTTCCTCGTTGAAGCGCGCGCATTCCTCCAGCACGGCCTGCGCCGTTTCGAGGCCCGCGTCCTCGAAGCCGGGCATCTTCACGATCTCTTCGATGCGCGCCAGATGCTCGATGTTGAACAGCATGTCCTTGACGGGGGCCTTGTAGCTCATGGTGGTTTCTCCTGGTTTTGGTCAAACAAAAGGGCATCGCATCGGATGCCCTTTCATGGGACGGCTCAAGCGAGCTTGCGCGCGCGGGCTTACAGCGCCTTGACCAGTTCCGGGATCGCCTGGAACAGATCGGCCTCCAGCCCGTAGTCGGCCACGCTGAAGATCGGCGCCTCGGGGTCCTTGTTGATGGCCACGATCACCTTGCTGTCCTTCATGCCGGCCAGGTGCTGGATGGCACCCGAGATGCCGGCGGCGATGTACAGCTGCGGCGCCACGATCTTGCCGGTCTGGCCGACCTGCAGGTCGTTGGGGGCGTAGCCGGCATCCACGGCGGCGCGGCTGGCGCCGATGGCGGCACCCAGCTTGTCGGCCAGCGGTGTGATGACCTCGTTGAACTTCTCGGCGCTGCCCAGGGCGCGGCCACCGGAAACGATGACCTTGGCGGCGGTCAGCTCGGGACGGTCGCTCTTGGCGATTTCCTGGCCGACGAAGCTGCTCTTGCCGCTGTCGGCGGTGGCTTGAACGGTTTCAACGGCGGCGCCGCCACCCGAGGCCGCGGCGGCGTCGAAGCCGGTGGTGCGCACGGTGATGACTTTGGTGGCATCCGCGCTCTGCACGGTGGCGATGGCATTGCCGGCGTAGATCGGGCGCTCGAAGGTGTCGGGGCTGTCGACCTTGGTGATGTCGGAGATTTGCGCCACGTCCAGCTTGGCGGCCACGCGCGGGGCGACGTTCTTGCCACTGGCGGTGGCCGGGAACAGGATGTGGCTGTAGTTGCTGGCCAGCGCGAGCACCTGCGCGGCCACGTTCTCTGCCAGGCCATGGGCGAAGGCTTCGCTGTCGGCGTGCAGCACCTTGGCGACGCCAGCGATCTGCGCGGCGGCCTGCGCGGCGGCGGCGGCGTTGTGGCCAGCCACCAGCACGTGGACGTCGCCCCCGCAGGCAGCGGCTGCGGTGACGGTGTTGAGGGTGGCGCCCTTGATGGTGGCGTTGTCGTGTTCGGCGATGACGAGTGCGGTCATTGTTCGTTCCTCAGGTTCAGCGTTCGGCGTTGAGCGTTGAGCGCGGGTCCGTTGGCTTCACGCCAAACGCCCAACGCTGAACGCCCAACCTCTTCAGATCACTTTGGCTTCGTTCTTGAGCTTGTCGACCAGGGTGGCCACGTCGGGCACCTTGACGCCGGCACCACGCTTGGGCGGCTCGGCCACTTTCAGGGTCTTCAGACGCGGCGCGACGTCGACGCCCAGGTCCTCGGGCTTCATCACGTCAAGCTGCTTCTTCTTGGCCTTCATGATGTTGGGCAGCGTGACGTAGCGCGGCTCGTTCAGGCGCAGGTCGGTGGTGATGACGGCCGGCAGCCCGACGGCGATGGTTTCCAGGCCGCCATCGACCTCGCGCGTGACCTTGGCCTTGTCGCCCTCGATCTCCACCTTGCTGGCAAACGTCGCCTGCGGCAGGTCGGCCAGCGCGGCCAGCATCTGACCGGTCTGGTTGGCGTCGTCGTCGATGGCCTGCTTGCCCAGGATGATGAGCTGGGCCTGCTCCTTGTCCTGCACGGCTTTCAGCAGTTTGGCGACGGCCAGGGGCTGCAGTTCTTCGCTGGTTTCGACCAGGATGCCGCGGTCGGCGCCGATGGCCATGGCGGTGCGCAGGGTTTCCTGGCACTGGGTGGGACCGCAGGAGACGGCGACGATCTCGGTGACGACACCCTTTTCCTTCAGGCGCACGGCTTCCTCGACGGCGATTTCGTCGAAGGGGTTCATGCTCATCTTGACGTTGGCGATGTCCACGCCGGTCTGGTCCGACTTCACGCGCACTTTGACGTTGAAGTCCACCACGCGCTTGACAGCGACGAGTGCTTTCATTTCTGGAAATCTCCTGAGTTGATGTTTGTGCGGCGACCCGGCGTTGCGCCAGGCCCATGGAATCATTCTAGTGCAGCGCCCCCACGAAACTCCTTCCAGACCTTCGCCCAAGCGACATCACAAGGAAAATCGCACGACCGTGCTTTTTTAATTATAGGAAGGTTTGATGCGCTCTTCGCAACCTCGCATCATCCTCACTGGGAAGCAGGCCGCCAGGCCGGCGCGCGCTTGTCGATGAAGGCCTGCAATCCTTCCTGCGCGACGTCGAACATCATGTTGCAGGCCATCGTCTGGCCGGCCAACTGGTAAGCCGCCTCGATGCCGAGTTCGCGCTGTTGATAGAACAGCTGCTTGCCGGTGGCGATGGCCTCGCGCGGCTTGGCGAGGATGGCGGCCACCAGCTCTTCCACGGTGGCGTCCAGCCGCTCGGCCAGCACCACGCGGTTGACCAGGCCACGCGCCCCGGCCTCCTCGGCGCCGATGAAGCCGCCGGTGAGCAGCATTTCCATGGCCTGCTTGGGTTGCATGTTGCGCACCAGCGGCACGCTGGGCGTGGAGCAGAACAGGCCAACGTCGATACCGTTGACACCGAAACGCGCCGAATCCACCGCCACCGCCAGATCGCACTGCGCCACCAGTTGGCAGCCCGCCGCCGTCGCCAGCCCCTGCACGCGCGCGATGACGGGCACGGGCAGCTTCAGGATCGACAGCATCACCTTGCTGCATTGCGCGAACAGGTGCTGGTAATAGTCGAGTTGCGGGCTGGCCTTCATCTGCTTGAGATCGTGGCCGGCGCAGAAGGCCTTGCCCTCAGCGGCGATGACCAGCACGCGCGCCTCCTCGTCGGCCGCGATCACATCGAGCTGCCGCTGCAGCTCAGCCAACACGGCCTCGCTCAGCACGTTAAAGGACTTGGGCTGGTTCAGCGTCAGCACATGCACGCCGCGCGCATCGCGCTCGTGGCGAACCACGGGATCAGAGCCTGTCGTTGCCTCCATGTCGTTCTCCTCGGCAGGACGAGCGGCCCTGCACCATCAAAAATCATGGCTGCCTGCGCTGATCAAACACCATTTTCAAGAGATTTGGGTCTGAAAAGCTTATCAATCAGGCGCGAGCAGCCCTTAAAAAAGAGCGTGCCGCCAGGACATCACCCTACCTTCACCCACGTCATCGGGTTGCGCAGCAAGCCCAAGAAGGGCCGCGGAGCAGGCCATGCCAGAAACGCCGCGGAGCGGGCTTTGCCCGGCCGCTGGCGTTGTCCCCCTTGAGGGGGAAGGCGGCCGCAGGCCGACTCAGGGGGTGGTCACACATCCGCCAGCACGCGCAAGTGCGCTTCCACGCTGCGCGCCAGGGCCGACAGGTTGTAGCCACCCTCCAGACAGCTCACGATGCGGCCATTGGCAAAGCGCTGCGCCACCGACTTGATGCGCTCGGTCATCCAGGCGAAGTCCTGCTCGGTCAGGCCCAACTGGCCCATGTCGTCCTCGCGGTGGGCATCGAAACCGGCGCTGATCAGAAGCAGTTCGGGCTTGTGCGCTTCCAGCCGGGGTATCCACATCATCTCCACCAGCTCGCGCACGTCCATGCCCTTGGTGTAGGCGGGCACCGGGCAGTTCAGCAAGTTGGCGTCGTCCTTCAGGGTACCGCCCTCGGGGTAGAACGGGTGCTGGAAGAAGCTGCACATCAGGATGCGCTCGTCGCCGGCCACGATGTCCTCGGTGCCGTTGCCGTGGTGCACGTCGAAGTCGATGATGGCCACGCGCTTGAGGCCATGGCGCTCACAGGCGTACTTGGCAGCCACCGCCACGTTGCTGAAAAAACAGAAACCCATGGCCTGGTTGCGCGTGGCGTGGTGGCCGGGCGGGCGCGTGGCGCAAAAGGCGTTTTCCAGCTCGCCCGTCATGACCGCATCGACCGCGTCGATGGCCGCGCCCGCCGACAGCAGCGCGGCGCGATAGGTGAACTGGTTCATCGAGGTGTCGGGGTCGAGCGAGTAGTGATCCGGCCCGCCCGCCTGCATTTCCTCGACCAGAATGTCGTTCAGGCCGCGCAAGGCCGCCACGTGCCGGCGCCCGTGCGCCAGCAGCAATTCACCCATGGCGGCGGGCGAGGGCTCACGCCGCTCCAGCGCATCGACCACGCCGGTGATCAGCAGCCGATCCTCGATGGCGTCGAGCCGTTCCGGGCATTCGGGATGGCCCGCGCCCATCTCGTGCTTGCGGCAATCGGGATGTGTGAAATACCCGGTTTTTCCCATGCAAAGTCTCCTATTTTCACGATACGGTATCGAATATCCGTTACCTTCCTTGCATGGACGTGACACAGAAAATCAAGGCCGTATTGAGCCAGCTTAACACGGTGATGGCCGGCAAACCGGCCCAGGTGCAGGATGGCGTGGCCTGCTTGCTGGCGGGCGGCCACCTGCTGATCGAGGACGTGCCGGGCGTCGGCAAGACGACGCTGGCGCACGCGCTGGCGCGCACCTTCGGACTGCAGTTCTCGCGCGTGCAGTTCACGGCCGATTTGATGCCGAGCGACCTGTCGGGCGTGTCGGTGTACGACCGCGGGCAGGAGCGCTTCGTATTCCACCCCGGCCCGGTGTTCGCCCAGGTGCTGCTGGCCGACGAGATCAACCGCGCCAGCCCGAAGACTCAATCGGCGCTGCTGGAGGCGATGGAAGAAAAACAGGTCAGCGTGGAGGGCGAGACGCGCGCCCTACCCTGGCCGTTCTTCGTCATCGCCACGCAGAACCCGTACGACCAGTTGGGCACCTATGCGCTGCCCGAGTCGCAACTCGACCGCTTTCTGATGCGCATCAGCCTGGGCTACCCCGAGCGCGCCGCCGAGCGCGAACTGCTGACCGGCCACGGCCGGCGCGACATGCTGGAGACGCTGCCCGCGCTGCTGAACACCGAGGAACTGGCCGCGCTGCAGCAGGCCGTGGGCCGCGTGCACGTGGCCGAGCCGCTGCTGGATTACGTGCAAGACCTGATCGCCGCCACGCGCAACGGGCGCTGGTTCTTGCAGGGCCTGTCGCCGCGCGCGGGCATCGCGTTGATGCGCGCGGCGCGGGCGCAGGCGCTGATCGCCGGGCGCGACTACGTGGCGCCGGACGACGTGCAGGCCATCCTGCCGCAGTGCGTGGCGCACCGCATGATTCCCGTCAGCGACGCCGGGCGTGGCGCGGTGGAGCAGGTGCGGGCCATGATTGATGCGGTGCCGCTGCCTTGAAAGCAGGTTCAGCGTTGAGCGTTGGGCGTTCAGCGTGAAATACCCAGGAACTTTGCAGCGCCGCACTTCTAACACGCTCAACGCTCAACGCTCAAC
>JAUNUR010000015.1 GCA_030538085.1 Pseudomonadota bacterium
ACAGCGGCGGCTGCGCGATGTAGATGTGGCCGCGCTCGACCAGCTCGGGCATCTGCCGGTAAAAGAAGGTGAGCAGCAGCGTGCGGATGTGCGCGCCGTCCACGTCGGCATCGGTCATGATGATGATGCGGTGGTAGCGCAGCTTCTCGACGTTGAAATCGTCGCTGCCGTTTTTGCCGCTGAATTCTTCGGTCTTGCCGATGCCGGTGCCCAAAGCGGTGATGAGCGTGATGATCTCGTTGCTGGCCAGCAGTTTTTCGTAGCGGGCTTTTTCCACGTTCAGGATTTTGCCGCGCAAGGGCAGGATGGCCTGAAACTTGCGGTCGCGCCCCTGCTTGGCGCTGCCGCCCGCAGAATCGCCCTCGACCAGATACAGCTCGCACAGTGCGGGGTCTTTCTCCTGGCAGTCGGCCAGTTTGCCGGGCAGGCCAAAGCCGTCGAGTACGCCTTTGCGGCGCGTCATCTCGCGGGCCTTGCGGGCGGCCTCGCGGGCGCGGGCGGCTTCGACGATTTTGCCGCAGATGATTTTGGCATCGAGGGGGTTTTCTTCAAGGTAATCGAGCAGGGTTTTGGCGACGATGTCTTCGACCGGCGCGCGCACCTCGCTCGACACCAGCTTGTCTTTGGTCTGGCTGCTGAATTTGGGCTCGGGCACTTTCACGCTCAACACGCAGCACAGGCCTTCGCGCATGTCGTCGCCGGTAACGTCGACCTTGGCTTTTTTCGCCAGATCGTTGTCGGCGATGTATTTGCCAATCACGCGCGTCATGGCGGCGCGCAGGCCGGTCAGGTGGGTGCCGCCGTCGCGTTGCGGGATGTTGTTGGTGAAGCACTGCACCTGTTCGTTGTAGCTATCGTTCCACTGCATGGCGACTTCCACACCGATTTCGGTGCCGGGAATGCCGCCATAGCTTTCAGCCGGGCGGCTGCCCGTGGCGTGGAAAGCGTTGGGGTGCAGCACCTTTTTGCTGCCGTTGATGAACTCGACAAAACCCTTGACGCCGCCCGCGCCCGAAAAGTCGTCTTCGCGGCCATCGCGCTCGTCGTGCAGCCGGATGCGCACGCCGTTGTTCAAAAAAGAGAGTTCGCGCAGGCGGCGGCTCAAAATCTCGTAGTGAAAATCGCTGTTTTCCTTGAAGATTTCGGTATCTGGCAAAAAGTGCACCTCGGTGCCGCGCTTGTCGGTGTCGCCCGTGATGCGCATGGGTGAAATTTCTTCGCCATCGACCACTTCGATCAGGCGGTTTTGCACCACGCCACGGGCAAATTCCAGTTCGTGCTTTTTGCCGTCGCGCCGCACGGTCAAGCGCAGCCAGGTGCTCAGTGCGTTGACGCAGCTCACGCCCACGCCGTGCAGGCCGCCCGAGACCTTGTAGCTGTTCTGGTTGAACTTGCCGCCGGCGTGTAGCTCTGTCAGGGCGATCTCGGCGGCGGAGCGCTTGGGCTCGTGCTTGTCGTCCATCTTCACGCCGGTGGGGATGCCGCGGCCGTTGTCGACCACGCTGAGCGAGTTGTCGGAGTGGATGGTGACGACGATGTCGTCGCAGTAGCCGGCCAGCGCCTCGTCGATGGAGTTGTCGACCACCTCGAACACCAGATGGTGCAGGCCGGTGCCGTCGCTGGTGTCGCCGATGTACATGCCCGGGCGCTTGCGCACCGCCTCCAGGCCCTCCAGGATCTGGATGGCGCCTTCGCCGTAGCCGCCACCGGCGGGAGCGTTGGTCTGGGAATCGGGCTTGGATGCGTCGGTCATGAAATCTTCCGCGTAGCTGCTGGTGGGTGAAACTGGTCTTTGGCGCTTTCAAGGCAAGCGCAAGCAGCTATCAAAAATAGAGTGACAGGGTGATGGGCGCATCAGATGCGCATGGGCATCACCACATACTTGAAATTGGCGTTGTCGGGCAGGGTGATCAGGGCCGAACTGTTCGAGTCCTGCAGGTCGATCTTCACCATCTCCTGCTGGCTCATGTTGGCCAGCGCGTCGATCAGGTAGGTGACGTTGAAGCCGATCTCGATGGCGTCGCCGCCGTAGTCGATGTCGAGCTCGTCCACGGCCTCTTCCTGCTCGGCGTTGTTCGAGGCCACGCGCAGCGTGCCGGGCTCGAAGTTCAGGCGTACGCCCTTGAACTTCTCGCTGGTGAGGATGGCGGTGCGCTGCAGGCTGGCTAGCAGCGGCGCGCGGCCCAGCGTGACGCTGTTGCTGTGGTTCTTGGGAATCACGCGGTTGTAGTCGGGGAACTTGCCCTCGACCAGTTTGGTGACGAATTCCATGGCGCCGAACGAGAAGCGCGCCTGGTTGGCGGCGAACTGCATCTCGATCATCGGCGCCTCCTGCCCCTCGGGCACGCTGGCATCCGACAGCAGGCGCTGCAGCTCAATCACGGTCTTGCGCGGCAGGATCACTTCCTGCTTGGGCACTTCCACATCCAGCGTGGCGCTGGAGAACGCCAGGCGGTGGCCGTCGGTGGCGACCAGGCTGAGTTGCGTGCCCTCGGCCACGAACAAAATGCCGTTGAGGTAGTAGCGGATGTCGTGCACCGCCATGGCGAAGGCCACCTGGTCGAGCAGGTTCTTCAGCGTCTTCTGGGGCACCTTGAACGAGGGGCCGAAGTTGGGCGCTTCCTGCACCAGCGGAAAGTCCTCGGCTGGCAGTGTCTGCAGCGTGAAGCGCGACTTGCCGCCCTTGAGGATCAGTTTGTTCTGCTGTGACTCCAGGCTCACCGTCTGATCGGCCGGCATGGTTCGCAGGATGTCGATGAGCTTGCGCGCGCCCACCGTGGTGGCGAAGTTGCCACCATCGCCACCCAGCGTGACCGCGGTACGGATCTGGATTTCGAGGTCGCTGGTGGTGAACTGAACGGTCTCGCCGTTCTTGCGCAGCAGCACGTTGGCCAGCACCGGCAGCGTGTGGCGGCGCTCGACGATGCCGGCGACCGACTGCAGCGCGCCGAGCAACTGGTTTTGGGTGGTCTTCAGAACGATCATGTCTTCCTCTAAGTCCTCGTCATGATGGGCGCCCAGGCCGGGCCGTGTGGCGCCCACGCTGCCGCCGTTTGGCAAGCGCCGGCCAACCCCGCATTGTCGCTGGTTTTGGCGGCCTTTCGGGCCCCGGCGCCGCCACCGGCGGGATCATCCCTTCAGCGTCTGCTCCAGCACGTGCAGTTGCTGGTTCAGCTCGGTCAGCTGCTGGCGTTCACCGGAGATCTTGCGCACCGCGTGCAGCACCGTGGTGTGGTCGCGCCCGCCGAACAGCTCGCCAATCTCGGGCAGGCTTTTCTGCGTCAGCTCCTTGGCCAGGTACATGGCGATCTGGCGCGGCCGGGCAATGCTGGCCGGCCGTTTCTTGCTGTACATGTCCGACACCTTGATCTTGTAGTAGTCGGCCACGGTTTTCTGGATGTTCTCGACGCTGATCTGTCGGTTCTGGATCGACAGCAGGTCGCGCAGCGCCTCGCGCGCCAGCGGGATGGAGATTTCCTTCTGGTTGAAGCGCGAATAGGCCAGTATCTTGCGCAGCGCGCCCTCCAGCTCGCGCACGTTGGAGCGCACGTTCTTGGCGACGAAGAACGCCACTTCCTCGGGCATCTCGGTGCCCTCGGCGGCGGCCTTGCTGATCAGGATGGCCACGCGCATCTCCAGCTCGGGTGGCTCCAGCGCCACCGTCAGGCCGGCATCGAAGCGCGACACCAGCCGCTCGTGAATGTCGGCCAGGCCCTTGGGATAGGTGTCCGAGGTCATCACGATGTGGCTTTTCTTGGCCAGCAGGGCCTCGAAAGCGTTGAAGAACTCCTCCTGCGTGCGCTCCTTGTTGGCGAAGAACTGCACGTCGTCGATCAGCAGCAGATCGAGCGAGTGGTAGCGGTCCTTGAACTGGTCGAACGTCTTGCGCTGGTAGGCCTTGACCACATCCGAGACGAACTGCTCGGCGTGGATGTAGAGAACTTTGGCGCCCGGCCGGCTTTCAAGCAGCCGGTTGCCCACCGCGTGCATCAAATGGGTCTTGCCCAGGCCCACGCCGCCGTAGATGAAAAGCGGGTTGTACAACTGCCCCGGCGCCCCGGCCACGTGCAGCGCCGCAGCCCGCGCCATGCGGTTGGCCGAGCCCTCCACCAGGGTATCGAAGGTCAGCGCGCTGTTCAGGCGGGTGCGAAAACCGCTGCCGCCAGCGCTGTCTTCCTCCGCCGCCGGCGGTGGCGACAGCGGCTCCTGCGCGACGGGTGCGGCAACGGCTCCAGCAGGGCGAGTGGAAGTCAGAGAGGCTGGTCTCATGGGTGCTGCCCGAGGAGCTAGCGCTAACTCCAGTCCAACGGGTTGCCCGTGCAGCGACTCCAGGATGCCGGCGATCCGCGAGGCGTACTGAGCGCGCACCCAGTCCAGCTTGAAGCGGTTGCCCACGTACAGGGTGAGTTTGGATTGATCGTCCGCCAGGTCGGCCCCCAGCGGCTTGATCCAGGTGTTGAATTGCTGCTCTGGCAGCTCTTGGGCCAGGACATCGAGGCAGGCGGGCCATAGCGCCGCGCCAGTGGAAACTTCTGTGTGCATGAGGGGAAACGACGGCCCTGTGGATAAATCTCTCGAACCGGGCGCTAGAAGTGGCGCCGGGAAGGCAATTATCCACATGCGGGCGCCTGCCGCAAGCAGGCTTCTGAAAAAGGCGGTTGGTCACCGCTTTCTTCGGCGGCCTGGCGTGCGCAAGCAGCTTTCCGGCCTTGGCCCCCGCTT
This sequence comes from Pseudomonadota bacterium, assembly GCA_030538085.1. GTDB lineage: Bacteria > Pseudomonadota > Gammaproteobacteria > Burkholderiales > Burkholderiaceae_C > Ottowia. The sequence goes on from JAUNUR010000015.1 coordinate 4,723, forward strand.
CATTCGATGGTCGAAACGCAACGCGCTCCATCCGGCGGCCCCGTTCCGCCTTGGCCATGTCGTGAAGATTTGCGATAATGCCAGGTTCCCCTTGATCTGTTTGCCCGTGTTCAGCCCGATGGCTGCCGGGATGGCGCCGCGTCACGCTCATGCGCGGCCAAGGCATGGGGATGCTTTCCCCCGAGATGTTTACCGAGGACGATTCGTCATGAAACGCACATACCAGCCCTCCAAGACGCGCCGCGCGCGTACCCACGGCTTTCTGGTCCGCATGAAGACCCGCGGTGGCCGCGCGGTCATCAACGCCCGCCGCGCCAAGGGCCGCAAGCGCCTGGCTGTCTGAGCCCGCTTTTTTGCAGCGGCGCCCATGCGCCCGCCCCAATTTGGGGCGCCGTGCCCCGGCCCCATGCCGCGCTTGCGCACCCGTGATCAATTCCAGGCCTTGCTGGCGCTCCGCCCCGTGTCGCGCACGGCGCATTTCGCGCTGCACCGCATGCCCCTGGATGCGGCTCAACCGCTCTTCAAGCCAGCCGACGAGGCCTGGCTGGGCGCCATGGTGCCCAAGCGCTGGGCGCGCCGAGCCGTGACGCGCAACGCCGTACGCCGACAAATCTACGCCGTGGGTGAATCCCTGCAGCCACCGCTTTCCGCCGATGCGCACCTGGTGCGCCTGCGCACGGGCTTCGCGCCACGGCAGTTTCCCAGCGCCAGCTCGGCGGCGCTGAAGGCGGCGGTGCGCGCCGAATTGCTGCAACTGTTCGCCGGCGGAGAGCGCCGGTGATTCGCGCGCTGCTCATCGGCCTGGTCAAGGGGTATCGACTGCTGCTGTCGCCCTGGCTGGGTTCGTCCTGCCGTTTCGCGCCCACCTGCTCGCTGTACGCGCTGGGCGCGCTGGAGCGGCACGGCGCGCTGGCCGGCAGCTACCTCACACTGGCGCGGCTGGCCCGCTGCCATCCTTGGTGCGAGGGCGGCTGCGACCCGGTCCCCGAGCATCCTCCACGACTTTTCACGGGCCTGATCCACTCTGATCGCTCCGGCCCGCACTCCCCTGATCACCGGTCATGAACGACATTCGCCGCACCATTCTCTGGGTGATATTTGCCTTCTCGCTGGTCATGCTGTGGGATCAGTGGCAAGTGCACAACGGTCGCAAGGCGACGTTCTTTCCGCGTGGCGCCACGCCCACCGCCAGCGCCCCCGCCTCGGCTGCGCCACCCGCCGCCAGCGATGTGCCCGCCGCCGCCACGGCCGGCGCCACGGCCATGCCCCCGGCAACCGACGCAACGGCCTCCGCGGCTGCCACGGTGGCGGATGCCGCCGCCCCGCGCGAACGCATCGAAGTCAGCACGGACGTGCTCAAGCTGGTGTTCGACACCGAAGGCGGCACGGTCATCCGCAGTGAATTCCTCAAGCACGCGGCGCAGGGGCAGGCTGATCAGCCCTTCGTGCTGTTCGACCACGGCGCCAACCGCGTGTACCAGGCGCAGTCGGGCCTGATCGGCGGGCCATTCCCGAACCACAAGACGCCGATGACGTTCAGCGGCGAACGCACCCTGGCCGACGACGCCAACGAACTGGTGCTGCGCTTCGAATCGCTCGAACAGGATGGGGTGCGGCTGAACAAGATCTACACCCTCAAGCGCGGTTCGTACCTGATCGACGTGCGCCACGAGGTGGTCAACGCCAGTGGCCAGACCGTCAATCCGCAGCTGTATGTGCAACTGGTGCGCGACGGCAACAAGCCGGCGGGCGAATCGACCTTCTACTCCACCTTCACCGGCCCGGCCTTCTACACCGACGCCAAGAAGTTCCAGAAGGTCGAGTTCTCCGACATCGAGAAGGGCAAGGCCGAGTTCGTCACCTCCTCGCCCGATGGCTGGGTGGCGATGGTGCAGCATTACTTCGCCAGCGCCTGGCTGTGGCCGCAGGCTACGCAGCACGAGAACTTCGCGCGCAAGGTGGACAACAACCTGTACGCCGCCGGCATGATCGCCCCCGTGGGCGCGGTGAGCCCCGGCACCACGCGCTCCACCGACACGCGCCTGTTCGTCGGCCCGCAGGAAGAAAAGGTGCTGGAGAGCATCGCCCCCGGCCTGGAACTGGTGAAGGACTATGGCTTTTTCACCATCCTGTCCAAGCCGCTGTATTGGCTGCTCGACAAGCTGCACGGCTTCATCGGCAACTGGGGTTGGTCCATCGTGGCGCTGGTAGTGCTGCTGAAGATTGCCTTCTACTGGCTCAACGCCAAGGCCTACCAGAGCATGGCCCGGATGAAGGCCATCAACCCCAAGGTGATGGAGCTGCGCGAGCGCTACAAGGACAACCCGCAGCAGATGCAGATGGAGATGATGCGCGTGTACCGCGAGGAGAAGGTCAACCCCATGGGCGGCTGCCTGCCCATCCTGATCCAGATCCCGGTGTTCATCGCGCTGTACTGGGTGCTGCTGTCCAGCGTGGAAATGCGCGGCGCGCCCTGGATGCTGTGGATCAAGGACTTGTCGGCCAAGGACCCGTACTTCATTCTGCCCATCGTGATGACGCTGACCACGCTGCTGCAGACGGCGCTGAACCCGCTGCCGCCCGACCCGATGCAGGCCAAGATGATGTGGATGATGCCGCTGATCTTCAGCGTGATGTTCTTCTTCTTCCCCGCCGGCCTGGTGCTGTACTGGATCACGAACAACATCCTGACCATCGCGCAGCAGTGGGTGATCAACACGCGCATGGGCGTGCCGCCTCAGTTCAATCTACCGAAGTTCTGACGTGCGTCCCTGAGAGTCTGCACTCAGAGGCTGTCCTCCAACCCCTCGCGCCGCGCTTGCTCCCGGTCTCGGGCACCCTGTGGCGTTGCATCCCTTGCCAATAGCACCAGCTATTGGCTGCGAAATGCGCCTTGCAGGACACCCGATCCGGGCCAATCGCTTACCGCGATGAATTTGAGGACAGCCTCTCAGGGAGACGCACCCAGCAAGCCCGCTTTCGCGGGCTTTTTTTATGGCGACTTACGTTTGATAAGCAGTGGCTTCGGGGTGAGGCGCCTTGAAAGCCTTGCACATCAGGTGTGTATCGCTATGTTTTTCGATGTTCCAAGTATTCTTTCACCGCGCCATCGCCGCCAGTGCCAGCGCTGCCGCAACAGCCAGCGCATGCACGTTGGCGGCGGCGATGGTCAGTGCAATCGCGGGCCGCAGGCGCCGCGGCTGCCGTGCGTGGCGCCAGAACAGCACCGCCGCCAGCAGCGATAGCGGCAGCGACAGCAACCCCCACAGCGCCACCTTGGGCGGTATCAGCAGCCACACGCTCAGCGCCAGCCAGCCGTGCGCCAGCAGCACCAGCCATGCGTACAGCATGGCCGCGCCTTGCGCACCCAGACGCACGGCCAGCGTGCGCTTGCCCACGCGCGCATCGGCCGGCGCGTCGGGCACGCCGTTGATGAGCAAAATGCAGGCCACCAGCAGCGCCACGCTGAAGCCCAGCGACGCGGGGATGACGAAGAACTGGCCGCGCTGTACGTAATCCGCCCCGATCACCACCAGCCACCACGCGGCGGCTATGGCCAGCTCACCCACGCCGCGCGACATCAGCTTGAGCGGCGGCGCCGAATAGGCCCAGGCTATCAACAGCCCCGCCACGCCAATCCACAGCAACCCGCCGCCGCTGCGGGCGGCCAGCAGCAGGCCGGCGGGAATCAGCAGCAGCAGCAGCACGGCGGCCCAGCGGCGCGTGTCGGCCTCGCTCACCTGGCCTTGCTGGATCAGGCGCGAGCCACCCGTGAACGGGTACAGGCCCTGCGTGTTGGCGGCATCGGCGCCGTTGCGGGCGTCGTGATAGTCGTTCAGCACGTTGGCGCCGGCATGCGCCACGCAGGCCAGCAGCACCGTGGCCAGCGCCGCTGGCGTGTCCAGCCCGCAGCCGCACGAAGCCGCTGACGCGATGCCCACCAGCGCCGCCGACACGGTGACGAGCAGGAATGCCGGCCGCGTCATGCGCCAGTGCAGCAGTGCTTGGCGGCGCCAGCCGGAAGAGGGCAGGGTGGATGCGGTCATCGGGTCGATTGTCGCTATCTGGCGTGGCGCGCGCTCGCAGCACCGTCCTACGCGACCGCTGCACCGTGGCCGCTATCATCTGCGGGCTCAGGTTACTATTCTATTGATAGCTGCTCGTGCCTTTGGGACGGGCGTTGAAGCCTTGTTTTGATGTCCATCGACCGCGAACCGCCCCTGACCACCGAGCAGCGCGTGCTGCTGCGCCGCCGTCTGCTGACGCTGATGTGGCGTGCCATTACCGTGGTGTCGCTGGCGTTGGGCCTGATCGGGGTGGCGCTGCCGGTGATGCCGACGGTGCCGTTTCTCATCGTCTCGGCCTGGGCCGCCAGCAAGGGTTGGCCGGAGTTCGAGATCTGGCTGCTGAATCACCGCCTGTTCGGCCCGCCCATCCTGCAATGGCGCGAGCGCGGCGCCGTGCCCCGGCGCGCCAAGTGGTATAGCACGCTGATGATGGGCACCAGCGCCATTGGCCTGCAGTTCTTCACGCAAATACCGCTGTGGCTGCGCATCGCCGTTCCGGCGGTGATGCTGGCGATTGCCATCTGGCTGTGGCTGCGGCCGGATGCCTGATTCCTGATCCTGTTTTGGTCAGGGCATCGATGCCACGTAGGCCGCCACGGCCTCGATGTCGTGGTCGCTCATCAGCTTGGCGTTGGATGCCATGACGGGGTCGATGCGGCTGTCCGTGCTGTCGCGGTAGCGCTTCAGCACCATCGTCACGTAGGGTATCTGCTGGCCAGCCAGGCGGGCGTAGCTTTCGGTGCCGTGCCCATCGCCGCCATGGCAGCGGAAGCACACGCGCTCGTAGTAGCTCTTGCCTTGAGCCACCAGCGCCGCGTCGGCGGGCGGGCGCGTGGTCACGAATTGCCTGGAGAAGTGCAGCGCGGCGCCGATGCGCTCGTCGATGCTCATGGCCTTGATCAGGCGCTGCATGAACTCGTTCTGCCGCTGGCCCTCCTCGAAGCGGCGCATCTGCACCAGCATGTAGCGCGGGTTCTGCCCCGCCAGGTTGGGCGTGTCGGGCTGCACGCTGTTGCCGCTGGCGCCGTGGCAACTGGCGCACAGCGTGGTCACCCGCGCGCCGGTCTTCAGCGCGGCGTCGGTCAGGGAGGAGTCGGCCTGGGTTTGTTTGAGCTGGTCGAGCGCGGCGGTTTGAGCCAGGGCGGCGCCGGTCATCCATATCGTCCCGGTCGTCATGGCAACGACCAACGCGCGCAAGCGCTTTCCCGACAGCAAGCTCATGAAATGGTGTCTCCTGCAGCCACGCCCGCGCGGCATGCGCGAGACTCATGGCCGCGATTGTAGGGAGCGGAGCGTGACACCAAGCGAAGGGAGGGGCTTATACGCATGGCTTTCGAAATGACAAATGACTTCGCTGCGCTTCAATGACAAATGGCGCACTCGTCATTTGTCATGCGGCGCCAGCCGCGGTCATTCGTCATCGTTCTGAACGCGAAGCGGCATTACATGCTGCGCCGATATTGCCCGCCCACCTCGAACAGCGCGTTGGTGATCTGCCCCAGCGAGCACACGCGCACGGCGTCCATCAGCACGGCAAACACGTTCTGGTTGTCGATCACGGCCTGTTGCAGGCGGGCGAGCTGCTTGGGCGATTCGGTCGCGTGGCGCTGGTGGAACTCGGCCAGGCGCCCCAGCTGGCTCTGCTTCTCATCCTCGGTCGAGCGCGCCAGCTCCAGGCTTTCCAGCACCTCGTCGCCGTGCGGGTTGCGGAAGGTGTTGACGCCGATGATGGGGTACTCGCCGGTGTGCTTGAGCATCTCGTAGTGCATGCTCTCTTCCTGGATCTTGCTGCGCTGGTAGCCGGTCTCCATCGCGCCCAGCACGCCGCCGCGGTCGGCGATCTTCTCGAACTCGGCCAGCACGGCCTCCTCAACTAATTCCGTCAGCTCCTCGATGATGAAGGCGCCCTGGTTGGGGTTTTCGTTCTTCGCCAGGCCCCACTCGCGGTTGATGATGAGTTGGATCGCCATCGCGCGGCGCACGCTGTCCTCGGTGGGCGTGGTGATGGCCTCGTCGAAGGCGTTGGTGTGCAGGCTGTTGCAGTTGTCGTAGATGGCGATCAGCGCCTGCAGCGTGGTGCGGATGTCGTTGAACTGGATCTCCTGCGCGTGCAGGCTGCGGCCACTGGTCTGGATGTGGTACTTCAGCTTCTGGGACCGTTCGTTGGCGCCGTACTTCTCCTTCATCGCCACGGCCCAGATGCGGCGCGCTACGCGGCCCATCACGGTGTACTCCGGGTCCATGCCGTTGCTGAAGAAGAAGCTCAGGTTGGGCGCGAAGTCGTCGATGTGCATGCCGCGCGCCAAGTACGCCTCGACCAGCGTGAAGCCGTTGCTGAGCGTGAAGGCGAGCTGGCTGATCGGGTTGGCGCCCGCCTCGGCGATGTGGTAGCCGCTGATCGACACCGAGTAGAAATTGCGCACGTTGTGGTGCACGAAATACTCGGCGATGTCGCCCATGACCTTCAGGCTGAACTCGGTCGAGAAGATGCAGGTGTTCTGGCCCTGGTCTTCCTTCAGGATGTCGGCCTGTACGGTGCCGCGCACGTTGGCGAGCGTCCATTCGCGGATCTTCTCGGCTTCGGTATCCGTCGCTTCACGGCCGTTATCCAGCTTGAACTTCTCCAGCTGCTGGTCGATGGCGGCGTTCATGAACATCGCCAGGATCGACGGCGCCGGGCCGTTGATCGTCATGCTCACGCTGGTGGCGGGGTGGCACAGGTCGAACCCTGAGTACAGCACCTTCAGGTCATCCAGCGTGGCGATGCTGACGCCCGAGTTGCCGACCTTGCCGTAGATGTCGGGGCGCGGATCGGGGTCGTTGCCATACAGCGTGACCGAGTCGAAGGCGGTCGAGAGGCGCTTGGCCGGCATGCCTTCGCTGAGCAGCTTGAAGCGCCGGTTGGTGCGGAAGGCGTCGCCTTCGCCCGCGAACATGCGCGTGGGGTCTTCGCCCTCGCGCTTGAAGGCGAAGGTGCCGGCGGTGTAGGGGTAGCTGCCGGGCACGTTGTCCAGCATCAGCCACTTGACGATCTCGCCGTGGTCCACGAACTGGGGCAGCACGACCTTGCGGATGGTGGTGCCGCTGAGCGACTGGGTGGTCAGCGCGGTGCGGATTTCCTTGTCGCGGATCTTCACCACGTACTCGTCGCCGGCGTAGGCCTTCTGCATGTCGGGCCACTGCTCGATCAGCTTGGCGGCGTCGCGGTCCACCTTCTCGGCGCGCTGGTCGGCCAGCGCCAGCACGGTGGCGCGGGCGCCATGCTCGCCGGTTTTGCTGGGGTCGTCTTCGGCCAGCATGCGCGCGGTTTCGCGCAATTGCTGCACCTCGCGCGCCAGCCGGGCCTGCTGGCGCACGCGCGCCTTGTAGCCGCGCACGGCGCTGCTGATCTCGGCGAGATACCGCGTGCGTGCCGGCGGCACGATGGGGGTCTGGTTGGTGCTGTGGCGCACGTTCACCAGCGGCAGGCGGCCTTCCTTGAGCGGCAGGCCAAACTCGCCCAGGCGCAGCTTGATGGCCTGGTACAGGGCCGTGACGCCGTCGTCGTTGAAGCGCGCGGCCTGGGTGCCGAACACGGGCATCTCGTCGGGCTTTTTGCCGAAGGCCTCGCGGTTGCGCTGCACTTGCTTGGCGACGTCGCGCAGCGCGTCGGCGGCGCCCTTGCGATCGAACTTGTTGATGGCCACGAACTCGGCGAAGTCGAGCATGTCGATCTTCTCCAACTGGCTGGCGGCGCCGTATTCGGGCGTCATCACGTACATCGGCACGTCGACGAAGGGCACGATGGCCGCGTCGCCCTGGCCGATGCCGGAGGTTTCGACGATCACCAGATCGAACCCAGCTACCTTGCACGCGGCGATCACGTCGGGCAGGGCGGCGCTGATCTCGCTGCCGGTGTCGCGCGTGGCGAGCGAGCGCATGAAAACACGGCTTTGTCCGTTCCACGGCCCAATCGCATTCATGCGGATGCGGTCACCCAGCAGCGCGCCGCCCGACTTGCGGCGGCTGGGGTCGATGCTGACCACGGCCACGCGCAGGCTGTCGTCCTGGTCCAGGCGCAGGCGGCGGATCAGCTCGTCGGTCAGGCTCGACTTGCCAGCGCCGCCGGTGCCGGTGATGCCCAGCACGGGTGTCTTTTTGTCAGTGGCCGCGGCCTGCACGGTCTTGACCAGTTCGGCGTCGGCCTGGCCGTTTTCCAGCGCCGTGATCAGTTGCGCCAGCGCGCGCCAGGCGGCTTCGGTCTGGCCCTGGATGGCTTCGATCTGCTTCGGCGCATAGCTGGACAAATCCTTGTCGCAGCGCATCACCATCTCGCCGATCATCCCCTGCAGGCCCATGCGCTGGCCGTCCTCGGGGCTGTAGATGCGGCCCACGCCGTAGCTTTGCAGCTCGCGAATCTCGGCTGGCACGATCACGCCGCCACCACCACCGAACACCTGGATGTGCTCGCCGCCACGGCTTTTCAGCAGATCGACCATGTACTTGAAGTACTCCACGTGGCCGCCCTGGTAGCTGCTGATGGCGATGCCCTGGGCGTCTTCCTGCAGCGCGGCGGTCACCACCTCGTCCACGCTGCGGTTGTGCCCCAGGTGGATCACCTCGGCGCCCATGCTTTGCAGAATGCGCCGCATGATGTTGATGGCCGCGTCGTGGCCGTCGAACAGCGAGGCGGCGGTGACGAAGCGCACCTTGTGCGTGGGCCGGTATTCGGCCAGGGCCTTGAACTCGGCGGACAGGTCGGTCATGGTTTGTCTCCTTGTGTATCGAATCAGATCATTGCCGCGACCGATGACGACATGACGGAATGACTTCGGCCCGCGGCCTTCAATGAAAGGCGTGGCGCGGGTTCGTCATTTCGTCATCGCCGCCGCGCAGCGGCGCGGTCATTCCGTCAATGCACGACCAGCCCATTCAGTTGTGGGTCATCAGGCGGGTAGCGCAGCTTCAGTGCTTTCAGCTTGTCGCGCACCAGGGTGGCGATCATCAGGTTACGGTGCGTCTTGCTGTCGGCGGGCACCACGGTCCACGGCGCCCACTCGGTGGAGGTGGCGCGCAGCAGCTTGTCGTAGGCCTGCTGGTACTCGCTCCATTGCTTGCGCACTTCCAGGTCGCCCATGCTGAACTTCCAGTGCTTGGTGGGGTCGTCGATGCGCTCCTGCAGGCGCTGGCGCTGCTCCTCAAAGCTGATGTGCAGCATGAACTTCATGATCACGGTGCCGGTTTCGCTCAGCATGCGCTCGAAGTCGTTGATGTGGGCGTAGCGCTGCTCGGTCTGCTTCTTGTCGATCCAGCCATTGACCACCGGCACCAGCACGTCTTCGTAATGACTGCGGTTGTGGATCATGAACTCGCCCGCCGCCGGCACCTGCTGGTGAATGCGCCACAGGTAGTCGTGGCTGCGCTCCAGCGTGCTGGGCGCCTTCCAGCCGTGGGTGCGCACGCCCAGCGGGCTGGTTTCCTTGAACACGGCGCGGATGGTGCCGTCCTTGCCGGCGGTGTCGGTGCCCTGCAGCAGCACCAGCAGCTTGAAGCGGCCATCGGCATAGAACACGTCCTGCAGCGCGTCGATCTCGCTCGCCAGTTCGGCCACGCGGGCCTTGTCGGCACTCTTGTCGCCATTGCCGTAGGGCTTGGCGCCAGGGTCGCGGTCTTTCAGTGCAAAACCCTTGCCGCCGATGGGTACCCGCCAATGTTCAAGCGCGGACTTTGCCCCGACATCGTTCTTTTTTGCCATGCCGATGATCCCCTGTCAGGTTGACGTTTACGTAAACGTTAGATTATGGAGGGCGCGCATCCAAAAGACCAGCGCCCAGCGCCGCGAAGCCGGTGCGTGGCGCCATTTTGCTCCGGTCACGGCGCGGCACCGGGATGGCCCTGGCGGCGCCTGCCGCGTGCTTCATGCCCGCATAAACTGCGCGCATGAACCCTACGCAGCTTTTCGACCCGGTATCCAGTACCTACACCTACATCCTGTTCGACGAGGATTCGCGCGAGGCGGTCATCATCGACCCCGTGGACGTGCAGCTTCAGCGCGATCTGGCCGTGCTGGAGCGCCTGAACCTGCGCCTGATCTGGGCGCTGGAGACGCACGCGCACGCCGATCACATCACCAGCGCCGCCATGCTGGCCGAGCTGACCGGCGCGCGCACCGCCGCGCCAGCGGGGTGCGACATCGGCACCGCCGCCGTGCAGCTGAAGGCGGGTGATGCGGTGCGTTTCGGTCGCGAGCAGTTGCGGGTGCTGCACACACCCGGCCACACGGCGGGCAGCGCGTGTTTTTACTGGCAGCGCGCCCCGCATCCGCACGAAGAGCTGTCGAGTGAGGCCGCTCAGGCGCCGCTGGGGCACCGGATGCGGCCTGACCAGCGCCACGACGACCGCCACGTGTTCACCGGCGACACGCTGCTGATCCAGGGGTGTGGCCGCACCGATTTCCAATCAGGCGACGCCGGTGCGCTGTACGACAGCATCACCACCCAGCTGTTCACCCTGCCCGACACCACCATCGTCTGGCCCTGCCACGACTACCACGGCCGTACCCAGTCCACCATTGGCGTGGAGAAGGCCACCAACCCGCGCCTGGCGGGCAAATCACGCGACGAATTCATCGCGCTGATGGACGCGCTGGACCTGCCCAAGCCACGCCGGATCGACGAGGCCGTGCCGGCCAACCAGCGCTCGGGCCTGCGACAGGACGCTGGCGGCGGGAACGGCGCCAGCGATGTCCGCTCCGTCACGCCGCAACAGGCCCATGAATGGGTGCAGGCCGGTGATGCCGTATTGGTGGACGTGCGCACCGACGCCGAGCGCGAGTGGGTCGGCTTCGTGCCCGGCGCGCTGGCCGTGGCCTGGAAGCAATGGCCCGGCATGACGATCAATCCCGAATTCGACCGCGCCATCCGCGAGGCCGCCGAGGGTGGTCGGCGCCTGGTGCTGCTGTGCCGCAGTGGCGTGCGCTCCGCCGCCGCTGCACAGCGCGCCACGGAACTGGGCCTGACGGCCTACAGCATCACGGGTGGCTTCGAGGGCGAGCTGGACGAGCATGCCCAGCGCGGTCACAAGAACGGCTGGCGCCATGCGGGCCTGCCGTGGCGGCAGAATTGACGCCCCCTGAGGCGCCTGCGGCGCCGTCCCCCTGAGGGGGACAACACCAGTGGCCGGGGAGACCCCGGCCACGGTGTTCTTGCATGGCCTGCTCCGCGGCCTTGGCAGCGGCTTGCTGCGCAGCCGGGTTGTTGAGGTGGCCTCCGTTGCAGCAAGGACAAGGACGCGCGCCTATTCCTTCCGGCTGATGCGCGCGCCCAGGGCCAGCAGCTTTTGCTCCACCTGCTCGTAGCCGCGGTCGATCATGTTGGCGTTCTGCACTTCCGACTTGCCTTCCGCGCACAGGGCGGCGCCCAGCAGCGCCATGCCGGCACGAATGTCGGGCGAGGGCAGGCGCGTGCCGCGCAGGCGCGCGGGGCCGCTGATGACCACGCGGTGCGGATCGCACACGACGGCCTGCGCGCCCATGGCGATCAGACGGTCGACGAAATACAGGCGCGACTCGAACATCTTCTCGAAGAACAGCACGCTGCCTTCCACCTGCGTGGCCAGGGTGATCATGCAGCTCATCTGATCCGATGCGAACTGAGGCCAGGGGCCGTCGGCGATCACCGGCAACGCATTGCCCAGATCCTGCCGGATGCGGCGTGGCTGGTTGGCGCTCAGGTGGATGCTGTCGTGGCGCAGTTCGATGTGGATGCCCAGCGTTTCGAACACGCGATGGCACATCCAGTAGGCGGGTATGTCGGTATGGGTGACGGTGATTTCGCCGCCCGTGGCCGCCGCCAGCGCCAGGTACGAGGCGGCCTCGACATGGTCGTGGCACACCGTGTGGGTGGCGCCATGCAGCTGCGACACGCCGGTCACCTGCAACTGGTTGGTGCCGATGCCGGAGATGCGCGCGCCCATGGCGTTGAGCATGTGGGCCAGGTCCTGCACGTGCGGCTCGCAGGCGGCGTTGCGGATCAGTGTGTCGCCCTCGGCCACGGCGGCGGCCATCAGGATGTGTTCGGTGGCGGTGACGGAAGGCTCGTCGAAGAACAGCTCGCAGCCCTTCAGCCGCCCCGGCAGCCGGAAGTCGTAATGGCCGTTGACCTCGATCTGGGCGCCCAGCTTGCGCAGTCCGTAGAAATGCGTGTCCAGCCGGCGCCGGCCAATCACGTCGCCGCCCGGCGGGAACAGCGTGGCCTGGCCCAGCCGGTACAACAACGGTGCCACGCAAAGAATGGACGTGCGCACCTTGTCGCACAAGGCCTGGCTGATGGTGGCGGTGTCGACCCGCGCCACCCGCAGGCGCACGCTCTGACCATCGCGCTCCACCGTGCCGCCGATGTGCTCGATGATTTCCAGCATGTGCCGCACGTCGCGGATATCGGGCACGTTGTGCAGCACCAGTTCCTGGTCGGTCAGGATCGCGGCGGCGATCATGGGCAGCACGGCGTTCTTGTTGCCCGAGGCGCGCACGGTTCCCTTCAGCGGAACGCCGCCTTCAATCACAAAAGTGCTCATCGTTTTTTCGGTTCCGGGTGAGTCTGGCTGCGGCGCAGCCCCCTGGATTGTCGCGCCTGTCGCGCACCTTGGCGGTTGCCCGCCCGTCGATCCGAGCTGGCGCCCAAACGGCAAAGGCACCCGAAGGTGCCTTTGCCGTGATTGACATCGCCATCAAGCGCCTGCCGCGCAGGCGCTTGATGCTATCAATATCAGAGTGCTGGAATGCGCAACTTCTGGCCGGGGTAGATCTTGTCGGGGTGGCTCAGCATGGGCTTGTTGGCCTCGAAGATCACCATGTACTTGTTGGCGTCGCCGTAGTACTTCTTGGAAATGGCGCTCAGCGTGTCGCCGCTCACCACGTCGTGGTACTGCGAAGCGGTGCCAGCGGGGTATTCCAGGTTGTTGTCCACGTCGGACACGCTGGCCACGTTACCAGCGGCCAGACCGGCCTTCTCGGCGGCTTCCTGGCTGGGGGCGGAACCGGTCAGCACGACCTTGCCGGAAGCGCCATCGAAAGTCACGCCCAGGCCCGACAGGCCCAGGTTCTGCTTCTCGATGTAGGTCTTGATGGCGTCGCCGGCCTTCTGGTTCAGCTCGGCCACGTTGGGCGCGCTGGAGGCAGCGGCCTGCTCGACTTCCTTGCCGCCGAACAGCTTTTCGCCGGCTTCCTTGATGAAACTGAACAATCCCATTGCTTTCTCCTTGGTTGGTGGTCAGGGGAACATGCACTGTACCCCCATCGCGCGACGATCCGGAACGCGGCCCCTGAATCGGGTGTAGGACAAAGCCGCTATATTCGCAGCTCATGACCTTTCTGGCCATCGACGTCGGCAATACGCGCCTGAAGTGGACGCTGTACGAACAACCCGCCGTGGGCGCGCACATCGTGGCGCACGGGGCGGAGTTTCTGGAACAGATCGACCGCCTGGGTGAAAGCGCGTGGTCGCAGATTCCGGAGCCCTCGCGCATGCTGGGCTGCATCGTGGCCAGCCAGGCCGTGAAGCACCGCGTGCAAGAGCAGATGGAACAGTGGTCGGTCGAGCCGCGCTGGGTGGTGGCGGGCGAGTCGGAGGCAGGCCTGACCAATGGTTACGATTTTCCGCCCCGCCTGGGCGCCGACCGCTGGGTGGCCATGATCGGCGCGCGCCACCACATGCTGCGGCGCGGCCCGGCGCGGCCCATCATCCTGGTGATGGTGGGCACGGCGGTGACGGTGGAGGCCATCGACCAGTACGGGCGCTTTCTGGGCGGGCTGATCCTGCCCGGGCACGGCATCATGCTGCGCGCGCTGGAGTCCGGCACCGCCGGTCTGCACGTGCCGACTGGCGACGTGGTGGAGTTCCCGACCAACACCAGCGACGCGCTGACCAGCGGCGGCACCTTCGCCATCGCCGGTGCCTGCGAGCGCATGTACCAGAACCTGTTTCGCCACTGCGACGCGCAGCCGCTGTGCCTGATGACGGGCGGCGCGGGCTGGAAAATGCTGCCGGCCATGACACGGCCCTATGAGCTGGTGGAAAGCCTGATCTTCGACGGCCTGCTGGTGATCGCGCAAGGCCGTGAAGCGCTGCACGGCGCGGATTGAACGGTTTTTGCCGTTCAGCCCATTGAATTTCCATGAGGCGCTGACGGGCGTGAACCGTCCGTCGCGGGCAAGCCAGCTTTTGCGGTGCGGGCGTCAGCCCTTGGCCGGCATGGGCCGATTCGCTGGCGCTTCGTGTGCCAGCCATTGTTCGGCCAGCCTGACCCAGTAAGTGGCGCCCAATGGGATCAGCTCGTCGTTGAAGTCGTAGCGCGGGTTGTGCAGCGTGCAGGGGCCGGCGTCGTGGCCGCCGCCCTCGTAGCTGGCGCGGTGCGCGCCGGTGCCGTTGCCGATGAAGCAGTAGGCGCCGGGTTTTTCGAGCAGCATGTACGAGAAGTCTTCCGCGCCCATCACCGGCTCCTGCTCGGTGGCGCGCTCATCGCCCACGATGCCGGCCATGACCCGGCGGGCGAAGTCGACCTCGTACGGGGTGTTGATGGTGGGCGGGTAGTTGCGCTTGAACTCGAATTCGCAACGGGCGCCAAAGGCCGCGCTCACGCCCTCGGAGATTTCTTTCATGCGCTGCTCGATCAGGTCGAGCACCTCGAAGGTGAAGCAGCGCACCGTGCCCTGGATCTCGCAGCTGTCGGGAATGACGTTGGTGGCTTCGCCAGCGTGGATCATGGTGACGGAGATCACGCCGCCGTCCACCGGCTTTTTGTTGCGCGTGAGGATGGTCTGGAAGCCTTGCACCACCTGGCAGGCGATGGGCACCGGATCGCACCCCATGTGCGGCAGCGCGGCGTGGCCGCCCTTGCCGTGGATGGTGATCTTGAACTCGTTGCTTGACGCCATCACCGGGCCGGGCGACACGGCGAACGTGCCCACGTCCATGCCCGGCCAGTTGTGCATGCCGAACACGGCCTCCATGGGAAACCGCTCGAACAGTCCGTCCTTGATCATCTCGCGCGCGCCGCCACCGCCTTCCTCGGCCGGCTGGAAGATCAGGTACACCGTGCCGTCGAAATCGCGGTGGGTGGCAAAGTGCTGCGCGGCGGCCAGCAGCATGGCGGTGTGGCCGTCGTGGCCGCAGGCGTGCATCTTGCCGGCGTGCTTGCTGGCATGCGGGAAGGTGTTGAACTCGGTCATGGGCAGCGCGTCCATGTCGGCGCGCAAACCGATGGCCCGCCCGCTCTGGCCGCCATCGCGCCCCTGCACGATGCCCACCACGCCGGTCGTGCCCAGGCCGCGGTGGACGGGGATGCTCCACTCGGTCAGCTTGGCCGCCACCAGGTCGGCCGTGCGTACTTCCTCGAAGCAAAGTTCAGGGTGCGCGTGGATGTCGCGCCGCAGTTGGGTGATGGCCGCAGCCTGCGCCAGGATGGGTTCGATCAGCTTCATGGACGGCAGTCTAGCGCCATGCCGAGCGGCGGAGTCGCCAATGCAAATGACCTTGATTCCATGGGGGACGTGCCGATGACGCCCCATTTGATGGCATTCAGTCAGATCGGAACCATGGCTCCACGCCGGCATGAGGCCGGGCGTCCAATTGCATGGCTGGCCAAGAATGACGCGGCGGCCGCAGCCCCGTGCAGGACCAAGCCAAGACCAAGACTGGTCACCGAAGCTGCTCTGCGCGTGCGATGGCGACTGACGGAGAATGGAATGCTCTTGGTGAGAAAGCGTCGGCGTGAATTCATGTGATGACACGCCCTGACTCCACCCTTTTTCGAAGAATGCCGTGGATCGAAGCGATGGATGAGCGCAATTATTCAAGCCAGTGGCGCATGAAGGCTTCCGTGTGTTCTGCTGCTTGTTCGCCGTGGTGGCGCCGAGTGTCGATCCTGACGGCTGTGTTGATCTTGCTTGGCGTTCTGGCCTCTTGTACGCCCCTTAGCTATTACGCGCAGTCGATCCGTGGCCACCTGTCGCTGATGCACGCGGCGCGGCCCGTTGACGACTGGCTGGCCGATCCGGCCACCCCGGCCGAGCTGAAGCCCCGGCTGGCGCTGGCGCGCCGCATTCGTGCCTTTGCCGTCAGCGATCTGGCCCTGCCCGACAACGCCAGCTACCACCGCTACGCCGATTTGAAGCGCCGCGCGGCGGTATGGAACGTGGCGGCGGCGGCGCCCGATTCGCTGGAGTTGCGGCGCTGGTGTTTTCCGGTGGTCGGCTGCGTGGGCTACCGTGGTTATTACGACGAGGCCGAGGCCAAGGCGCTGGCCGCGCGGCTGGAGAAAGACGAAGGGCTGGAAGTGCGCGTGTACGGCGTGCCCGCGTACTCAACGCTGGGCTGGCTGAACTGGGCGGGCGGCGATCCGCTGCTGTCCACCTTCATCCGCTACCCCGAGGGCGAGCTGGCGCGCATGATTTTTCACGAGCTGGCGCACCAGGTGGTGTACGCGGACGACGACACCATGTTCAACGAGTCGTACGCCACGGCGGTGGAGCGCCTGGGCGTGCAGCGCTGGCTGAGCACGCAAGCGGGCGAGGCGGCGCGGCGCGACTATGCGGCTTTCGACGGGCGGCGTCAGGACTTCCGCGAACTTTCACGCCTGACGCGGCGCGAACTGGAGCAGGTGTATGCGCAAAAAAAAGCGTTGGCCACCGACCAGCCGGCGCTGTATGCCATGAAAGACGAAGCAATGGCGCGCTTCAAGCAACGCTATGCCGGACTCAAGGCCGACTGGGCCGCGGCGGGTGCGCCATTCGATGGCTACGACCCCTGGATGGCGCAGGCCAATAACGCGTTTTTCGGCATTCAGGCGGCGTATGACGGGTGGGTGCCGGGCTTCGAGGCGCTGTTCATTGAAGTGGGCGGCGATTGGCGGCGCTTTCATGCCGCCGTGCACGAGCTGTCGCGCCAGCCCAAGGCCAAGCGCGATGCGCGCCTGCGGGCGCTGGGTAACGCGGAAGTGGCGCGCGATACGGAAGGCTCCGCAGCACGGTGATGCCAGGCAAGCCCACCAGCCGCCATGTCCACGGTGGGCACGCCATGAAAAAGAGAGCGGACTGCCGCTGCGAGCCGCCCGCTGGTGCGCGCGGCAGCAGCGGGGGGGATATCAACCTTGACGGAGTTCGGCGATCAGGTCGATGTATTGCTGCATGGCTTCGTCGTTGCTGGTGCCTTCGAGCTTTTTCCAGGCATCCCACTTGGCACGCGCCACGATGTCGGTGAAGCCGGGCTTGGCATCCTCGTTGTCGCCTTCGGTGGCCTGCTTGTAGAGCGAATAGATTTTCAGCAGCGTCATGTTGTCGGGGCGCTCGCTGAGGGTCTTGGAGCTGGCGACGGCTTCGTCGAAACGGGCTTTGAGGTCGGACATGAGGGTACCTTGGTTGCCAAAAAAGCCGATGTTAGCCGCTCGCGGTTGCGGCGCCGGAGGGCGGCAGGGTCACAGCTCGGTCCGCGCCACCTCGACCCACAGGCGTTCCACGGCGTCGCGCGCGGGCAGTTGTGCGGCCTGCTCCTGCAAGCGGGCGGCCTCGGCCAGACGCTCGTCGCCGCCCAGCCGCTCAAGCGTGTGCGCGCACTCGACCAGCACGGCGGGCGAGTTGGGGGCTAGGCGGCGGGCCTCGGCCACGTGTGCCAGCGCGGCGTCGGTGCGCGCGCCGTAGGTGATGGCGCCGACCAGCGGTCCCACCTTGTCGATGACGGCAGCATGAAAGCCACCCAGCGCCACGTGCGCGTAGGCATGTCCGGGGGCCAGTGCCAGCGTGGCTTCAAGCGCCGTGCGCACCTGCGCGCCCAGGCCTTGTGCCAGTGCGCGGGCCACATGGATGCCCTGCGCGTAGTGCGCCAGTGCATACCCTTGCCAGTACCAGGCGTTGGCCTGGTGCGGCTGCAGCGCGGTGTGGGTGACGGCGCGGGCGTGGATGCGTTTGAACAGCTCCACGCGCGCGGACTCGTGCGGCTCCACCAGGGCGGCGTGGGCCGCCGTGGCCCGGTTGGCCACCGACCAGCCCGCCAACCCGACGGCCAAGCCGGCGTCGGCGGCCTGCTCGAACCGCCCCGAGTGGAACAGTGCCCAAGCGTGCCATAGCGCATCGGACTCCGGCAGGGGCTCGGCATCGACGGCGTGCAGGGCGGGCCAGAGCGCACGCACGCGGCCGACATCGAAGCGGTAGTCGGCGACATAGGGACAGGGCTGCCAGGCGGTCATGAGGGGAATGTGCTCAGTGTGTAACCGGATGATAAGCGTGCATCAGCCCCTGAAGGTGCGTGCGCGCATCTTCGTCCAGGTGCGGGGCCAGCAGACTCATGACGTGGTAGGCGCCGCGCAGCAGGGCGTCCTGGGCGTTTTCCGGCTCCAGGGCGGTGCGTGGCTGCAGCACGTATTCATAGCTCAGCCAGTAGGTCAGCACCACTACCATGCTGGCGGCGATGGCATCGCGCGGGCTTTCTTCGGCCGTCGCGGCGCTGGATGGCCGCAACGTTTCGAGCATCTCCAGCAGTGCGGTGCGCTTGCGCAGCAGGATGGCGGGGAAATGCGTTTCCAGCCGCCGGTTGCGTGACAGCAGATGCCCCACGTCGCGGTACAGAAAGCGGTATTGCCAGATCAGCTCGAACAGCGAGTGCAGGAAGAACCAGGCGTCCTCGACGTCGCGCACGTCGCCGCTGGCGGACAGCAGCTCGTCTGCCGCGACCTGGTACTGGTCGAACAAGGTGTTGACCAGCTCATCCTTGGAAGGGAAGTGGTAGTACAGGTTGCCGGGGCTGATGTTCAGCTCGGCCGAAAGCATGGTGGTGGAGACGTTGGGCTCGCCAAAGCGGTTGAACAGCGCCAGCGTGGTGCCGAGGATGCGCTCGGCGGTGCGGCGTGGCGCCTTGCGGGTCATGCGTGTGCTCCGGCATGGCGGGCCAGGCGCCACGCGGCGGCAGGGCGGCCTGACAGGGCGGCGGGCAACGGCGCGCGCATGGGTTGCTTTCAGCCGGCTTTCTTGGCCGCTTTGCGGGTGGGTGAGGCGGCGGGGCGGGTCGCAAGTTGCTGCTCCAGCGCTTCCACCCGCGCCAGCAGGGCGGCCCAATCCTGCGCCGTGGGGCTGCCCACGCGCGTCAGCGCCCGGGCCACGCGCTGCTCGAAAATGCCTTCCAGCTTGTCCCAGCGGGCAGCGGCGCCAGCCTGCGCCGTCAACTCCTCCATGCGCTCGGCGGCTTCCGTCAGCCTTTCCTTGGCCAGCGCCTGGGTCTGGCTTTGCAGCGCCAGGCCTTGCTTGACCAGTGCCTCGAAAGCCTTGCTGCCCTCGGCCTGCGCACTGGCGAACGCGCCCAGCCCCGCCAGCCAGATGTTGTGCGCGGGGCCGCTCATGGCGGGCGGGGTGGGGATCGCCGATGCAGGTGGCGCCGGTGTGTGCTTGCGCGGTCTGGAAACCATGGCAACTCCTGGGAAATCCAGCGTCCACTTGGACGCCATGGCCGCACTTTACATGCGCCAGTACCCACAGCGGACAGGTGGCCGCATGGAATAATCACTTGGTGTGACGCGTTGTGCCCCTGAAATGATGCAATGTTCAGGGTTGCCCATGGTCACAGCGCGGCTCACTTGCACATGTGATTCTCAGTGCCTATTTTTATTTAGAGGATATTTATGTTGTTGATTACGGGCGGCGCTGGCTTCATCGGTGCGAATTTCGTGCTTGACTGGCTCGCCGGCAGCAGCGAGCCAGTGGTTAACCTGGACAAGCTGACTTACGCCGGCAACCTCGCCAACCTGGCGTCGCTACAGGGCGATGCACGGCATATCTTCGTTCAGGGCGACATCGGCGATACGCAACTCGTGGATGGTCTTCTGCAGAAGCACCGCCCCCGCGCGATCATCAACTTCGCCGCCGAGAGCCATGTGGACCGCTCCATTCATGGCGCCGAGGACTTCGTCTTGACCAACATCGTCGGCACCTTTCGCCTGCTGGAGTCGGCGCGCGGCTACTGGAGCCAGTTGCCGGTCGACGAAAAAGCGGCTTTCCGTTTTTTGCATGTGTCCACGGACGAGGTCTACGGCACGTTGGCACCGGATGCACCCGCCTTTACCGAAGACCACGTCTACGAGCCCAACAGCCCGTACAGCGCCAGCAAGGCCGCCAGCGACCACCTGGTGCGCGCATGGCACCACACGCACGGGCTGCCGGTGCTGACGACCAACTGCTCCAACAACTACGGTCCGTATCACTTCCCCGAGAAGCTCATCCCGCTGATGATCGTCAATGCGCTGGCCGGCAAGCCGCTGCCGATCTACGGCGACGGCCAGCAGGTGCGCGACTGGCTCTACGTCACCGACCATTGCAGCGCCATCCGCCGCGTGCTGGAAGCGGGCCAGGTCGGCGAGACCTACAACGTGGGCGGCTGGAACGAGAAGACCAACCTGTCCATCGTGCACACCGTCTGCGATCTGCTGGACGAACTGCAGCCGCGCGCCGACGGCCAGAGCTACCGCACCCAGATCACCCACGTGCAGGACCGGCCTGGCCACGACCGCCGGTATGCCATCGACGCGCGCAAGATCGAGCGCGAACTCGGCTGGCGCCCGGCTGAAACCTTTGACACCGGCATCCGCAAGACTGTGGCCTGGTACCTGGCCAACACCGAATGGGTGAAGAGTGTCCAGAGCGGTGCCTATCGTGACTGGGTGGCCGCGCAATACGGCGCAGGAACGAGCGCATGAAGATCCTGCTGCTGGGCAAGAACGGCCAGGTCGGCTGGGAACTGCAGCGCAGCCTGGCGCCGTTGGGTGAAATCGTGGCGCTCGACCGCATAGGGCAAGATGGCCTGTGCGGCGATCTGTCGGATCTGGACGGCCTGGCCGCCACGGTGCGTGCCGTGCAACCTGAGGTCATCGTCAATGCCGCGGCCTACACGGCCGTCGACAAGGCCGAGAGCGAGTCTGCACTGGCCCATCGCATCAATGTCGAAGCCCCTGGCGTTCTGGCGCGTGAAGCAAAAGCCTGCGGTGCGCTGCTCGTGCACTACAGCACCGACTACGTGTTCGACGGCAGCGGTGACCGGCCCTGGCCCGTGGATTCAGCCACCGGCCCGTTGAATGTGTACGGTGCCACCAAGCTGGCTGGTGAGCAGGCCATCGTGCAGGCGGGCGTTGCGCACCTGATTCTGCGTACCAGCTGGGTCTACGCGGCCCGTGGCGGCAACTTTGCCAAGACCATGCTGCGGCTGGCGAAGGAACGCGAGCGCCTGACGGTCATCGACGACCAATGGGGCGCACCCACCGGCGCCGAACTGATTGCCGACGTGACCGCCCATGTCATCCCTCAAGTGCGGGCGCGACCGCAGGATGGCGGCATCTACCACTTGGCCGCCAGCGGGTTCGTGACTTGGTTTGCCTATGCCAACCATGTGCTGGCACGGGCGCGCCAGTTGAATCCCGACCTTCAGCTGGCGGTAACCGAAGTAGCCCCTGTCGCTACCGAAGCCTTCCCGACGCCCGCTCGCCGGCCACGAAACTCGCGGCTCGACACCCAGCAGCTGCAGGCCAGGTTCGGCTTGATCTTGCCGCCCTGGCAGCATGGCGTAGACCGCATGCTGGCCGAGATCCTCTGAACCTTCCCAGTTTGAACCTTCCACACCAATGACCACACGCAAAGGTATCATCCTGGCCGGCGGCTCCGGCACCCGGCTGCACCCGGCCACCCTGGCCATCAGCAAGCAGCTGCTGCCGGTCTACGACAAGCCGATGATCTATTACCCGCTCAGCACGCTCATGCTGGCGGGCATCCGCGACATCCTCATCATCAGCACACCGCAGGATACGCCGAGGTTCGAGCAACTGCTGGGTGATGGCGCCCAATGGGGGTTGAACCTGCAATACGCCGTACAGCCCAACCCCGACGGACTGGCGCAAGCCTTCATCATCGGCGACAAGTTCGTGAACGGGCACCCGAGTGCACTGGTTCTGGGCGACAACATCTTCTATGGCCATGACTTCCAGCCGATGCTCAAGGCTGCGGACGCACAGGCTGCGGGCGCCACCGTGTTTGCGTACCACGTGCACGACCCCGAGCGCTACGGTGTGGTGGCGTTCGACCAGACGGGCAAGGCCAGCAGCATCGAGGAAAAACCCAGGCAGCCCAAGTCGAACTACGCCGTTACAGGTTTGTACTTCTATGACGAGCAGGTGGTCGATATCGCCAAATCGGTTCGCCCGAGCGCGCGTGGCGAACTGGAGATCACCAGCGTCAACCAGGCCTATCTGGAGCGCGGCGAATTGCGAGTGCAGATCATGCAGCGAGGCTATGCCTGGCTGGACACCGGCACCCATGAGAGCCTCCTGGAGGCAAGCCAGTTCATTGCCACGCTGGAGCATCGCCAAGGCCTGAAAATTGCATGTCCCGAGGAAATCGCATGGCGCAGCGGCTTCATCGACGATGCTCAGGCCGAGCGTCTGGCTCAGCCACTCCTCAAGAATGGCTATGGCCAATATCTGATGCGCATGCTGAAAGACAGAGGTGTTTGATGAAAGCCATCGAAACGGGGCTGCCCGGGGTTCTGATCATCGAGCCCAAGGTTTTTGGTGATGCGCGAGGTTTTTTCTTCGAAAGCTTCAACCAGCGGGTTTTTGATGAGATCACAGGCACCAATCATCAGTTCGTGCAGGACAACCACTCGAGATCCACAAAAGGAGTGTTGAGGGGCTTGCATTATCAAGTTCAGCAGCCGCAAGGAAAACTGGTGCGTGTCGTCTCCGGTAAAGTTTTTGATGTTGCCGTTGATATCCGAAAGGATTCACCGAAATTCGGCCAATGGTTCGGCGTCGAACTAAGTGCCGAAAATCAACGCATGCTCTGGATTTCTCCGGGATTTGCGCATGGCTTTCTTGTATTAAGCGAATCGGCGGATTTTTTGTATAAGACTACAGACTATTATGCTCCTCAATTCGAGGCGTCACTGGCTTGGGATGATCCTGATGTGGGCGTTGACTGGCCTCTCGCTGAAAATAAAATATCAAAGCCATTGGTTTCCGATAAGGATGGCCGCGCCAAGCAGCTCAAAAATATTTGAATATCGCATGACCGAGAAGGGGATGCTGGGTTTCAGTCGTAGGAATCCAGCGATGCGACCAATTGGTTAGCCGATGCTCCAATGATTTTTTGGCGGCGTATGACGTCTTGACGGATGATTTTAAAGTTTTTTGATCGGGCAAATAGCTTGATCTGGCTTGTGGCTGTTCAGGGAAGTGGGGCGATATTCCCACTGTTTCTGTTCCCACTTTTGGCGCGACGGCTGACTGTCCAGGAGTATGCGAATCTGGTCACTTTGGAGGCGGTTATGCTATACGTCTTGCCCCTGGTGTCATACGGTTTCGAGGTGATTGGCGTCAGAGAGATTGGGAGTAGAAGTCTCGCGCGTGATAAGGTGGGAGTAATAAAATACTATCTTGCCTCTTTGGTGAGCAGGTTGAGTATATATATGTTACTTGCGCTCGGCTTGATTGCGGCCTCTGCAATCTACAAGGGTGGCCAGTTTCTATTTCTGACAGCAATCTGGTTGCTTCATCCCCTGGGGGTGCTTCTCCAGTCGAACTTTTATTTTCAGGCATTAAATAATAATAAATATTTCTCCCTGTTGTTAGTGGCAGCTCGTGTTGTTGCTCTTGTTTTGACTTACATTTTTGTCGGTGAGGGTGACATCCTGCTGGCGTCAGCGTTTGCCGCTGGCAGTTTCCTCTTTTCGGGCGTGATTGCTGCATCGTCTGTTCTGATCATGAATTGGCGTCACGCAACTGCTAGAGGGCTCCTTGCGCTATGCATGAATCAGTATAAGCAAGGCTTCCATCTGGCCACCGGGAATACTTATGTGGCGATGTTTCGTGGTAGTAATGTGTTGATTCTCTCTATGCTGGCAGCGCCTGTGGCGGTGATGATGTACTCATTGGCCGAAAAAATGATAAAGGTATTGCAAGCGGCGATCATGCCATTGAATATGTACTATCAGAACAAGCTCAATGCGTGGTTTGATGGCTGTGCGCATGGTGTTTCCTCTGAGCTGCTTCGCAAAGAGATATGGCGCCGAACATATGGGCAGCTCGGAATCGCATTGCTTCTAAGTGTGATTAGTATTTCTGGAGTCGCCATTGCCTCGGCCAAAGTTGAGGCGATTGGTGCTGTCTTCTCCACCGAGCAACTGGTGCTCACTTTGCTCATGCTGTTTGCGATTTTTTTCGGTATTTGCAATTATATGTTTGGTGCGGTTGGTTTGATCTTGTTGGGGCAAGGAAGGCTGTTTTCAAGATATGTGTTTGCTTCGGGGGTGATTTCGCTCGCCTTTTCTTTTCTTGGGGCGCGGTTCGGCAATGTTTATGTAGTGGCGCTCGCTTATGTTTTGGGTGAAGCGGTTCTACTGGGAAGTAGCCTGCGTGCTTATAATCGCCGTGAGATGACCGTGTGACGCCTGTTGATATCAGACTTGGTAACGGTGCAGCATGATTATCGGGTTCATCTTCCTCGTTTTACTTCTCATCCCGGGTCTTCTAATCAGAAGGGGGACTGGTACGTGGATGGCGCCGTCAACGCTTGCTGTCGTATTCTCTTTTGTATATTTAATTATCCCAGTTGTGCTGGTGCCCGATGGGGAAATTGACATCTTCGCGGCGATTTATGTTTATCTTTGTGTCCTGCTGTTCGCTGGCTCCGCCTTGCTGTTTCCAAGTAGTCGGTACTATAAAGTTGCTTCGGAGCATGAGTTGAGGCGAGCCTTCGGGAACGGTGGATTGAAGATATTCTTCTGGCTTGCGACTTTTTCTTTGGTTGGTCTCATCGTTGCGGATACGGTTGCTCAAGGGTTTTCCGTCTGGCAAATCATGTCCAATGTGTCCGAGGTGTCTCGGGGGTATGCCAGTATGCTGTATGGGGGAGGGCTGACAGCAACAATATTTAAGCCGCTCTATCTGATTCTGATTTATCCTGTTACCGCCATTGGTGGGTTGCTGTCCGCAATGACGCGGGACTCGCGTCGAATGTATATCGTGGCTGCGCTAATTCCCTCTTTTTTTATATTGCTGGTCCAGTCCGTGAAGGGTACCTTCGTTGTTTGTGTGTTTATAGTGATCGGTAGCATTTTCTTGATCAAATCATATCGAGGTAGAGAGATTAGAATTGGTGGCAGAGAGGTTTTATACCTTGTGGGCTCGGGATTGGGTGTTTTCACCTTCGCCGTCATTTCGTTTTATTTGAGAGGTTTTATTCAAGGCTCGGATTCGTTTGAGAGAGTTTTATTCTATTTTAGGAACTATGCGGCAGGTCATGTCTATGCCTTTTCGGATTGGTTCTCGAATAGATATTTTTCAGAATCATTGATGTCGTACGATCAGCCGAATTTGGAGTTGGGGTTCTATACATTCATGGCCGCTTTTAGGATGTTGGGGGATGATCGACCGGTTCCCTTTGGGCTTTATACTGAATATTTTAATTATAATGGGTTGTTTGAGACGAATCTTTATACGATATTCAGGGGGCTGCTCTCGGATTTCGGTGTAATGGGGTCGCTGGCTGTTGTTGCGGTGATGGGTTATATTTTTAATTTTTGTTATTACAGGGTTCGCATGGCGCGCGTCAGTTGTTTTCTGGCTCCTGTGTATATTTTATCTGTAGTGATGCTTTATCAAAGTTACACTGTCAGCACATTGATGTGGCCGACTTTTGTCATTGGCATGGTTTTGCTGCCTGTGACTCTGTGTATTTTTAGGTATTTTTCTCTTAGAGCGAGTTGAATTACATGAAGGTAGGCGTCGTTGCTGTGTGTTATAACGCATATGATGATTGCGTTAAATTTCTCGACTCATTGCTTGCAGCTTATCGGAAGGCCCCAGATACTCTAGAGCTGGCTGTCGCTGTCTGTGATAACTCTTCGGATCTTTCTGGCAGGGATTTGGTGAAGAATTTTGAGGCGCCGTTCCATTTTTTGTATAAGAAGCTGGATAATATTGGTTATTTTCCGGCCTTTTATGTTGGATGCCAGGCGCTGCGTGCGATGCAAGGAGATTTTGATTTTATTATAGTGACTAATGTTGATCTGGCGGTGGATCAAGCGTTTTTCAGTGAACTCGCGGAGCTTGAGCTTTCTTCGGACACCGGTGTTGTTGCGCCGTCTATTTTGTCCATGCAAACCGGAGGTGATATCAATCCCAAGATTATTCAAAGGCCTAGTGTTTTTAAGTTGAAGCTGCTTCGATATGGTTTTTCGGTCCTGTCCTTTTATAGATTACATAATTGGGCTTCCGTCACCAAGGCGAAACTCAAGGGATTGCGTGGCGAATCGGATAAGAGGCGGAGTGCACGGTCGAATCTGCCGAATATGGAGATGTATGGTGCCCACGGTTCCATGATGATATTCACAAAAAACTATGTCGATAGAGGAGCTTCTTTTGACTATCCAAGATTTCTGTTTGGCGAAGAAGTATTTGTGGCGGAGGAGGCGAGACTCAAAGGTCTTAAGACAATATATGCGCCACAACTAAAGGTTTATGATGGTGAGCATGGCTCCACCTCGAAAGAGCATGATAAATTCATTTCCGGCGAGCACGTGAAATCGTACATCTATCTCATAGATAAATATTTTTAATCTTTCGGAGGTTGGCGTGAGTAACGTGAGTCATCTTGATGGTCGCATACTATTGATCACCGGGGGTACGGGGTCATTTGGCAATGCGGTGTTGCGCAGATTCATTTCGTCGGGAATCAAAGAGATTCGTATCTTTAGTCGAGACGAGAAGAAGCAGGACGACATGCGCAAGGCGTATGGCAACCCTAAGATCAAGTTCTATATTGGTGACGTCAGAGACAAGCGAAGCATCGATGCGGCGATGCGCGGGGTGGATTATGTTTTTCATGCCGCAGCGCTCAAGCAGGTGCCTTCGTGTGAATTTCACCCCATGGAGGCCGTGCGCACCAATGTGATGGGGACCGAGAACCTGATCCTTTCCGCGATTCAGGCGGAGGTGAAGCGGGTGGTGTGTCTCAGTACCGACAAGGCGGTTTATCCCATCAACGCCATGGGCATCAGCAAGGCAATGATGGAGAAGGTCATGGTCGCCGCCAGTCGCAATCTTGAAGGCACAGGAACGGTGATCTGCGGCACTCGGTACGGCAACGTCATGGCATCGCGGGGTTCCGTGATTCCGTTGTTTGTGCAGCAGGTTCAGAGCGGCCAGCCGATCACCGTCACCGACCCCGAGATGACCCGGTTCATGATGACGCTGGCCGATGCGGTTGATCTGGTGTTGTACGCATTCGAACACGGGGACAACGGCGACATTTTTGTGCAGAAGGCGCCAGCCGCCACCGTTGGGGTGCTTGCCAAGGCGGTGCTCGACTTGATGAAGAAGGCCGGGCACCCGATCAATGTCATGGGAACCAGGCATGGCGAGAAGCTGTACGAGGTGCTGCTGAGCCGCGAGGAAATGGCCTGCGCCCAGGACATGGACGACTATTTCCGGGTTCCAGCTGATGGCCGCGACCTGAACTATGCGAAATTTGTGGAAAAGGGCGAGCCCAAGCTCACGCAGACCTCTCACGGCGAGGATTACAACTCCCAGAATACGCAGAGGCTCGATGTGGAGGGGATGAAGGCCTTGTTGCTCAAGCTGGATTTCATGCAGCGCATTGCCCGCGGCGAACATGCCAACCCTGAGGAGTAAGCACTTGAAGGTCCTCGTTACCGGAGCGGGTGGTTTCATTGCCCGGAACCTGCTGCTGCAATTGCTCCCACGCACGGATGTGGAGGTACGCTGCTTTGATCGCACCCACACGCCCGAACTTCTTCTCTCCATGCTCGATGGCGTGGATTTCGTGTTCCATCTTGCAGGTGTCAACCGGCCGCAGGATCCCGCCGAGTTCGCAGTTGGCAATGTGGATCTGACGGCAACGGTTTGCCTGGCGCTGAAGGTGGCCTCCGACCGTGGTCATCGGATACCCGTGATCCACAGTTCGTCGATCCAGGCAGCGCAGGCCAATCCCTACGGTGAAAGCAAGTGCGCCGCCGAGGACCTGCTGTTCAAGCTGAACAAGGAGCATGGCATCCCGGTCCATGTGTTTCGCCTGCCCAACGTGTTCGGCAAATGGTGTCGACCCAACTACAACTCGGTGGTGGCGACGTTCTGCCACAACATTGCACGTGGTCTGCCCATTCAGGTCAACAATCCTGACGCGCCGGTTTCACTCGTGTATGTGGACGACGTGGTACAGCGATTCGTTCAGTTGATGGACGGCGCTGCGCCCTGCGTGGATGCGCAGGGGTTCGAGCAGGTGCAGCCCGTGTATGACACCATGGTGGGCGCGTTGGCCGACAAGATCAGGGGATTCCGCGACAGCCGTGAAACCCTGATGGTGGATCGTGTCGGTGTCGGCTTGACGCGTGCCTTGTACGCCACCTACGTCAGCTATCTGCCCACCGACAGTTTTGCATACGGCGTTCCCATGCATGGCGATCCGCGCGGCGTGTTTGTCGAGATGCTCAAGACCAGCGACAGCGGCCAGTTCTCGTACTTCACGGCGCACCCAGGCATCACGCGCGGTGGGCATTACCACCACACCAAGACCGAAAAGTTTCTGGTGATCAAGGGCACAGCCCTGTTCCGCTTTCGCCACATGCAGACCGGCGAAACCTATGAACTCCGGACGGAGGGATGCCAGGCCCAGGTGGTGGAAACTATCCCCGGTTGGACGCATGACATCACCAACATCGGCTCGGAGGAGATGGTCGTCATGCTCTGGGCGAACGAGGTGTTCGATCGAGCCAAGCCCGATACCTTTGCCCACCCATTGTAATCCCAGGATCGATGCGTCTGGCGGCTGTTGGAGAAATCAGATTGAAAAAACTCAAAGTCATGACCGTGGTGGGTACCCGGCCAGAGATCATTCGCCTCTCGCGCGTGCTCGCCCGTCTGGACGAGCATTGCGAGCATGTGCTGGTGCACACGGGCCAGAACTACGACTATGAACTCAACCAGATTTTTTTCGATGATCTGGGCATCCGCAAGCCGGATCGATTCCTGAACGCCGCTGGCGGCAGCGCGGCCGAAACGATTGGCAAGATCATCGCGGCGATGGATGAAGTACTGGTCGCGGAGCAGCCGGAAGCGTTGCTGGTTCTGGGCGACACCAACAGCTGCCTGTCGGTGATTCCGGCCAAGCGTCGCAAGATCCCCATCTTTCACATGGAGGCCGGCAATCGCTGCTTCGATATGCGGGTGCCCGAAGAGATCAACCGCCGCATCGTCGATCACACTGCCGATGTCAACCTCACCTACAGCAGCATTGCGCGCGAGTACCTGCTGCGCGAGGGGTTGCCGCCTGACCTGGTGGTCAAGACGGGCAGCCCCATGGCCGAGGTAATTGGCTATTACCGCTCGGCCATCGATGCGTCGACCGTGCTGGGGCGCTTGGGTCTGAACGCGGGGAACTACTTCGTGGTCAGCGCCCATCGCGAGGAAAACATCGAATCCGACGTGAATTTCGCGAAACTCACACGTGTTCTCAACAATGTGGCCGAACACTTCGATCTCCCGGTGATTGTTTCCGCGCACCCACGCACGCAGAAGCGCGTGGATGCGCTGGGTACCCGGTTTCATTCCAATGTGCGGTTGCTCAAGCCACTGGGGTTCACGGACTACAACAGACTTCAGTGCTCCGCCAAAGCGGTCATGTCCGACAGCGGCACCATCAGCGAGGAATCGTCCATCATGAACTTCCCGGCGCTCAACCTGCGCGAAGCGCACGAACGGCCCGAGGGCATGGAGGAGGCGGCGGTCATCATGACCGGCTTGTCTGTTGACCGCGTGATGCAGGGGCTGGCGATTCTGGAGGGGCAACCATCAGGAGAAAATCGAATGCTGCGCCAAGTGGCTGACTACAGCATGCCCAATGTGTCCGACAAGGTGCTGCGCATCATCTTGAGCTACACCGATTACGTCAATCGGGTCGTCTGGAAGAAATACTGACTGAAGCACCATGCGGATCGCCCTGATTGCGGATTCGTTTCCACCACTTCGATCCTCTGCTGCCGTTCAACTGCGCGATCTGTCTGAGGAGTTTGCGCGGCAGGGGCACGCCATCACGGTGATGGTGGCGTCTCCGGGGCAGGCCGAGGGATGGCGGCTCGAGACATGGCGCGGCGTCGAGATCTTGCGGCTGAAGGCGCCCCGCAACAAGGACATCGGCTATGTGCGCAGAACACTGGCAGAACTGCTCATGCCGTTCTCCATGCTCCGCAACTACCGCTGCAGCACGCTTGCCGATGAGAAATGGGACGGGGTCGTCTGGTATTCGCCCACCATCTTCCTGGGGCCCATGGTCAAGGCGTTGAAAACCGAAAGCCGATGCCCTGCCTACCTGATCATTCGGGACATCTTCCCGGAATGGGCGGTCGACATGGGGTTGATGGGAACGGGGCTCCCCTATCGGTTTTTCAAGAAGATTGCCAACTACCAGTATGCGGTCGCCGATGTCATCGGGATCCAGACCCCTGGAAACCATGTGTACTTCGAGCCGCCCAACAATCGGACGGCGGCGCGCATCGAGGTGCTGCAGAACTGGCTGGCTCCCGAAGTGGACTTCCCATGCAGCATAGCCTTGAGCTCCACGGCACTGGCCGGAAAGCTGGTTTTTGTCTATGCAGGCAACATGGGCGTCGCCCAAGGCGTCGACACCATGCTCGACCTGGCGGCCCGGCTGCGGGACAGAAGCGACCTGGGATTCCTGTTCGTCGGTCGAGGAAGTGAGGCAGCGCGACTCAGGGAACGGGCACACCAGGAGAAACTCGACAACGTCGTGTTCTTCGACGAGATAGAGCCTGACGAAATACCGGGCCTGTATCGGCAATGCCATGTGGGCCTGGTGGCGCTCGACCCGAGGCACAAAACACACAATATTCCCGGAAAGTTTCTGTCCTACATGCGTTCCGGCTTGCCGGTGCTCGCGTGCGTGAACGAAGGCAACGACCTCGTCGAACTCATCAATGATCGTGGAGTGGGCAAGGCGTGCACCGTGCACGACGGCGCCGTACTGGCGGCAGTGGCGGGCGATCTGGTGGAGGCGTTACGAAACGATCCGCAAATTTCCGCACGATGCAGACAACTCGCCGAGGAGAGGTTTTCTGCATCGGCAGCAGTCAAACAGATCGTGGCATCGCTTGAAGGGTAACTGAATGCGGCGATCAAGAACGTTGGGGGCGCGGCGATCAAATGTGCCGTTGTTGGGCTGGATAGCAGCGTGTTGCGGCTTGGCCGTGGTGGCCGTGCTGCCAATGGCGGTGCTGCCTGGATGGTCCTTGTGGCCAGCGCAGTTCACCCTGATTCATTGGACCAGTTGCGCCGTGGTGGCGTTGAGTTTTGTGCTGGTGGCCGTGGGTCTGAGGGTGTTCGGCGGGTTTCCTGGCGAGCGTTCGGTACTGGCGGCCATCCCGCTGCTGCTTGGCTGGTACGGGGCCCTTGTCGTGCTGGTGCTGGTGCTCAGATTGCCCTACAGCATTGCTTATATCGCCACGGGGTTCACGTTATCGATTGCTTGGTTCGTGGCGTGGTCCATGTATGTTCAGAACGTTTACAAGCTGAAGTTTGCCTTTGTGCCGCTCGGCAGGGCCGTGCAGGCAGATCAATTGCAGGGCGTGGATTGGGTGCGGCTGGATGTGCCAGCGCCCGAAGGTGTGGGGGCGGCGGACGGTATCGTGGCCGACCTTCATTCTCCGGAACTTAGTGACCAGTGGCAGGCTTTTCTCGCGTGGTGCTCGTTGCAGCACCTCCCGGTCTACAACATCAGGCAGGTCGAGGAGTCGCTGACCGGACGTGTCAAGATCAGACACATG
The DNA here is from genome assembly GCA_030538085.1 of Pseudomonadota bacterium. Taxonomy (GTDB): domain Bacteria; phylum Pseudomonadota; class Gammaproteobacteria; order Burkholderiales; family Burkholderiaceae_C; genus Ottowia. The sequence continues at coordinate 36,647 of JAUNUR010000015.1, forward strand.
TACGAAAACGACCTCGGGTCGCTGTTGCCGTCGCATATTTACATGGCGGTCAAATATGTGTTCGAGTCGCTGCTCATCATTGTTTCGCTGCCTCTCACGTTGCCTTTGATGCTCCTGACTGCACTCCTGATCAAGCTGGACGACGGAGGCAAGGTGTTCTTCAATCAGGAGCGGGTGGGTTATCGCGGCGAGCCATTCCTGATGTACAAGTTTCGCAGCATGACCGAGAGTGGCTTGAACCAGCAACAGACCACAGCCCATGGTGATACCCGGGTAACGCGAGTGGGGCGCACCATCAGAAAGTTGCGTATCGACGAGCTGCCGCAGTTTCTGAACGTCATCAAGGGAGAGATGAGCCTGATCGGGCCGCGCGCCGAATACAAGAAATTCGCCGACGAGCTGGAGCAGCAGGTGCCGTTCTACCAGTACCGCCATATCGTCAAGCCTGGAATCTCAGGCTGGGCGCAGGTAATGCACGGCTACGCGACGGGAGCTGAAGAAACCCAAGTCAAGATCGAGCATGATTTTTATTACATCAAGCACTTCTCGTTTTGGCTTGATTTGCTGATCATTTTCAAGACCATCCGCACCATGCTGACAGGGTTTGGTGCACGGTGAACGCCTGCAGGGCCCACGGTTCATGGACTATGGGTTTTCGCGGGTTTGGTGTGTGTAACTCGTGCTCAATGCTTCAGGTGGATTTAGTTGGCCAATTGGTCGACAGCAATCTGTTTCCTCCTTTGAAAATCACTCCAGGCACGAAGCCCAAACGCGAGCAAGGTGCCAAGCACAAAACCCAGCAATGCGCCGCCAATGGCGATCATGGATTTCTTGGGGCTTGTCGGGCGGTCCGAAGTGGCCACAGGTTCCACAAGAGCGGTGGGCCGAGTTGAAGGAGGGAGCAAGGAGTTCTGCAGTTCGAGCAGGCGCTGCCGCAGGCTGGCGTTGGTGCCTGCCTCGCTCATGCGGGCGAGTTCCAGATAGGTTTGCGGGCTGGCATTATTGAGCGGGTGGGTAGCTGCAGCAACGGCTTCGAAGCGTTTTTCCATTTCCACGACAGTCGCCTTGGTTTGCTCGATGTCTTTCTGGAACTGCAGAATTCTTTCATTCATCAACGGCTGCTGGCGTTCCTGTAGCAGCTTCACCATGGTGTTGATAGTCGCGCTCCCGAATCCCTGGCTCTCGGTTTGGAGCGTGATGCTGATATAGCTGGCATCCTTCACTTGGGTGACCGCACCTCTACTGCCGATTTGGCTTAGCAAACGTTCGCGCTCTCCATCGGTTAGCACGCCTTCTCCATTCAGCCGCTCAATCACTTCATTGCGGAACGCCAGCGTCTGCATGCGGGCAATCGTTTCCGAGACGGACTCGATGAGCGTGCCCGTGACCTGCCCGATGCGGACAACGCCATTTGACTCGTACTTGGGAGGAACCAGGAACCCGGCAGCCAGCCCTAGCAGACCGCCCAACAGGAGCCCGCCTACCCACCAGCGCCAGCGCTCGAGAAACTGACTCAGAAGCTCCAGAAGGTTGATCTCATCCGTGTTGTTCAGTGGAGCTTGAGTCGGTGACAGGATATAGGCAACAGGCTGGGGTACGGGGCTAGTGTGATCTTTTGGCTGGATCATGCGGCAAAGAGCTCAGTTGGTGTTCTAAGATTGATCGATTTTCGCATGCCATCAGTTTTTCAAGGGCCTACTACCGTGCCATTGTGACTGAAACGTTTCAAACCACGACGAGGAATGCCGGCGATGACCGATCTTCTTTCCCTTGCCCCCCGCGACAAAGCCCAAATCCTGGCTCAGGCCTTGCCCTACATCCGTCAGTTCCACGGCAAGACCATGGTCATAAAGTACGGCGGCAACGCCATGACCGACCCAGCGCTGCAGGCGGCGTTTGCGGAAGACGTGGTGCTGCTGAAGCTGGTGGGCATCAACCCGGTGGTGGTGCATGGCGGCGGGCCGCAGATCGAGACCGCGCTCAAGCGTCTGGGCAAGGAAGGCAAGTTCATCCAGGGCATGCGTGTGACCGACGCCGAGACCATGGAAGTGGTCGAGTGGGTGCTGGGTGGCGAGGTGCAGCAAGACATCGTCGGCCTGATCAATCAGGCCGGTGGCAAGGCGGTGGGCCTGACGGGGCGTGACGGCGGGATGATTCGAGCCCACAAGCTCAAGATGGTCGACACCAAGGACCCAGGCATCGAGCACGATGTCGGTCAGGTGGGTGACATTGACCAGATCGATCCGGCGGTGGTGAAGGCGCTGCAGGACGATCAGTTCATTCCGGTGGTCAGCCCCATCGGTTTCGGGGCTCAGAACGAGAGCTACAACATCAACGCCGATGTGGTGGCCGCCAAGCTGGCGACGGTGCTGCAGGCCGAGAAGCTGCTGATGCTGACCAACATCCCCGGCGTGCTCGACAAGGCCGGAGCCCTGCTGGCGGAGTTGACGCCACGCCGCATCGACGAACTGGTGCAGGACGGTACCATCTCCGGCGGCATGCTGCCGAAGATCAGCGGTGCGCTCGATGCGGCCAAGAGCGGCGTGAACGCGGTGCATATCATTGATGGGCGCGTGCCGCACGCGTTGCTGCTGGAGGTGCTGGGTGACGAGCCTTTTGGCACCATGATCCGCTCGCAATAACGCGCTTGGCCGCCCCACCGGCGCGAGTGCTTACTTGTGCCGCGGGCAGCGCGTGGCTTTTGAGTGGATCCAAAAGAAGCGCCCGGCCACATGAGGAATCATGTGCGAGAATCATTTGGAAACAAATGTATCCAGCCATGACCGACGTTGTTCCAGCCTCCGCCGCTTCCGTTTCCGATTCTTCCGCGCCAAGCACCGGGCGCAAGCGCCCCAAGCCCGGCGAGCGGCGGGTGCAGATTCTGCAAGCGCTGGCGCACATGCTGGAGCAGCCTGGTGCCGAGCGCGTGACCACCGCCGCCCTGGCGGCCCGGCTGGACGTGAGCGAGGCGGCGTTGTATCGCCACTTCGCCAGCAAGGCCCAGATGTTCGAGGGCTTGATCGACTTCATCGAGTCCAGCGTGTTCGGGCTGATCAACCAGATCAACGAGCGTGAGGCGGATGGCCGTGCGCGTGCCGCGCGCATCGCCGCCATGGTGCTGCAGTTCGGCGAGAAAAACCCCGGGATGACCCGCGTGATGGTGGGCGACGCGCTGGTGTTCGAACACGAGCGGTTGCAGCAGCGCATGAACCAGTTGTTCGACAAGCTGGAGGCGGCGTTGCGGCAGTGCCTTCGCGACGCTGGCGATGCCGATGCGTTGGCGCCGGATGCCTCCGCGCAGCTCACTGCATCGGTGCTGACGGCATTTGTCGTTGGTAGGTTGCAGCGGTTCGCGCGCTCCGGTTTTCGACGCATGCCGTCGGAGCAGCTTGATGCCTGCATGGCCAAGATGCTGTGAAACGGCTGGTTTTTGGCGCTTGCTTGCAAGTGCGGTCAAGAGCAAGAGGCAGCCCGCGCAATGTCCGTTGAAGCGGCAGCCGTGCATTCATCGGCTGGCCCTAAGGGTAATCCCTGGCGCCCCCCCTTTGAATCAAGGCTTGGCGGATACGACCAATTTCAGGCAAAATAGAACGCTCGTTCGTTTTCCGTAAGCCGTGCCTCAGTCCGCCTCTCTCCAATCCTCGTCGCCTGCCAAGGTTCGTGCCCTGCCCAAGGGGCAGCAGACCAAGGCCGCCATTGTCGATACGGCATTGCGCATGGCGGCGCAGGTAGGGCTGGAGGGCCTGTCCATCGGCGCCCTGGCCGAGGCCATGGAGATGAGCAAGTCCGGTGTGTTTGCCCATTTCGGCTCACGCGACGAACTGCAGATTTCCGTGGTTCGTGAGTACTACACCCGCTTCGAGCAGGAGGTATTCCAGCCAGCCATGGCACAGGCTCGCGGCCTGCCCCGGCTGCGTTCGTTGTTCGATCACTGGATGCGCTATACCAGCGCCGAACTCGATTCCGGCTGTATTTTCATCAGCGGTGCCGTCGAGTTCGACGACCGGCCCGGCCCGGTGCGCGATGCCCTGATCGCCGCGGTCAGCGCTTGGTTGGTGGCCATGGAGCGGGCCGTCGCGCAGGCCCGGGCCGAGGGGCATCTGGCGGACGATACTGACGAGCGCCAGGTCACGTTCGAGATTCATGGTCTCATCCTGGCGCTGCATTACGACGCACGTTTCTTACTGGGGTCCGGTGCCATGGAGCGGGCCGTGCGTGGTTTCGACAATATTCTGGCGCGTCACGGCGCCTGATTTTCTTCAACCTTCCTTTCTTACTTGGAGCGATTTCGCCATGCCCAGCTACAACCCTCCTTTGCGTGACATGCAGTTCATCCTGCATGAGGTTCTCGATGTCGTCAGCGAATTCAAGGCGCTGCCCAAACACGCCGACATCGACGCCGACACGCTGAACGCCGTGCTGGAAGAAGGCGGCAAGTTCGCCTCCGAGGTGGTGCAGCCGCTCAACCTGAGCGGCGACGCCGAGGGTTGCACGCTGGACAAGGCCACGCACGAGGTGACCACGCCCAAGGGCTTCAAGGAGGCCTACGCACAGTTCATCGAAGGCGGTTGGGCCGCGCTGTCGTGCGACCCCGACTACGGCGGCCAAGGCCTGCCGCTGGTGGTCAACCAGTGCTTCTACGAAATGCTGAACAGCGCCAACCAGGCCTGGACGATGTATCCCGGCCTGTCGCACGGCGCCTACGAGGCCCTGCACGCGCACGGCACCGACGAGCAGAAGAAGACCTTCCTGCCCAAGCTGACCAGCGGCGAGTGGACCGGCACCATGTGCCTGACCGAGCCGCACTGCGGCACCGACCTGGGCCTGCTGCGCACCAAGGCCGAGCCCGTGGGCGATGGCACCTACAAAATCACCGGCAACAAGATTTTCATCAGCGCCGGCGAGCACGACATGGCGCCCAACATCATTCACCTGGTGCTGGCCCGCCTGCCCGATGCGCCCAAGGGCAGCAAGGGCATCAGCCTGTTCCTGGTGCCCAAGTACCACGTCAAGGCCGATGGCTCGCTGGGTGATCGCAACCCCATCTTCTGCACCGGCCTGGAGCACAAGATGGGTATCCACGCCAACGCCACCGCGCAGCTCAGCCTGGACGGCGCCATTGGCACCCTGGTGGGCGAGCCCAACAAGGGCCTGCAAGCCATGTTCGTGATGATGAACACCGCCCGCCTGGGCGTGGGCAACCAGTCGCTGGGCCTGACCGAGGTGGCCTACCAGAACGCGCTGATCTATGCCAAGGAGCGTCAGCAGATGCGCAGCCTGTCGGGCACCAAGGCCAAGGACCAGCCAGCCGACCCGATCATCGTGCACCCCGATGTGCGCAAGATGCTGCTCACCGCCAAGGCCTACGCCGAGGGTGGCCGCGCCATGGCGATGTACGGTGCCATGATGGCCGAGAAGGCCTTCTATCACCCCGACGAGAAAGTGCGCAAGGAGTCGGAGGAAATCCTGGCCCTGCTGACGCCCATCGTCAAGGCCTTCCTCACCGATAACGGCTTTGCCGCCACCAACCACTGCATGCAGGTGTTCGGCGGCCACGGCTACATCCATGAGACGGGCGCCGAGCAGTTCGTGCGCGACGCGCGCATCAACATGATCTACGAAGGCACCAACACCGTGCAGTCGCTCGACCTGCTGGGCCGCAAGATATTGGGCAACCAGGGCGCCACGCTGAAGAAATTCGGCAAGCAGATCGAGGCGCTGATCGCCGAGGAAGGCGTGAACGAGAAGATGGCCGAGTTCATCAACCCGCTGGCCTATCTGGCGGACCAGATGACCAAATTCACCACCGAAATCGGTTTCAAGGGCTTCGTCAACGCCGACGAAGTCGGTGGCGCCAGCGTCGACTACCTGCGCGTGGCCGGCCATCTGGTGTTCGGCTACTTCTTCGCTCGCATGGCCAGCGTGGCGCTGAAAAAACAGGCCGAGGGCAACACCGATCCGTTCTATACCGCCAAGCTGCAGACCGCGCGCTTCTACTTCGCGCGCCTGTTCCCCGAAACCGCTTCGCTCATGCGCACCGCGCGCTCGGGCGTTGCCAACCTGCTGGACACCGAGGAGGCCCTGGCATGAACAGCTTGAAGAAAAAGCCGTCTTTCATCCGCGCTCCCCGGGCGCTGGCGGTCGTGGGTTTCGTGGCGTTCTGCGGCGTGGCGCAAGCCCAGATGACCCCCGTGGGCACCTGGCGCAGCACGGACGACCAGACCAAGGAAGTCAAGGCGCAGATCGTCATCACCGACAACGCGGGCGTGCTGACGGGCCGCATCGAGAAAATCCTGAAAAAGGACGCCACCGCGGGTGCCGTGTGCGAGAAGTGCTCCGACGACCGCAAGGACAAGCCCATCGAGGGCATGGAAATCATCCGCGGCGCCAAGAAGGCCGAGGGCAAGGACGTGTGGGAAGGTGGCCGCATTCTCGACCCCGAGAAAGGCAGTGACTACACCTTGCGCCTGACCCCTGTCGATGGCGGCAAGAAACTTGAGGTGCGTGGCTCCATCGGCCCGTTTGGCCGCACGCAGACCTGGACCCGCGTCCAGTGAAGGAATCAACCATGTCCCGATTCAACGTAAAAAAAGTCGCCGTGCTCGGCGCCGGCGTGATGGGCGCGCAGATCGCCGCCCATCTCGTCAATGTGAAAGTGCCCGTCATCCTGTTCGACCTGGCCGCCAAGCCGGGCGAAGACGGCAAGCCGGTCGACAAGAACGCCATCGCGCGCCGCGCCATCGACAACCTGAAAAAGCTCAAGCCCGCGCCGCTGGGCGTGGCCGAGGACGCCGAGTTGATCGAGGTCGCCAACTACGACGACGATCTGAAGAAGCTCAAAGGCTGCGATCTCATCATCGAGGCCATCGCCGAGCGCATGGACTGGAAGAGCGACCTCTACGCCAAGATCGCCCCGCACGTGGCCAAGCACGCCCTGCTGGCGTCCAACACCTCGGGCCTGTCGATCACCAAGTTGAGCGAGGCCCTGCCCGAGCAGCTGCGCCCGCGCTTTTGCGGCATCCACTTCTTCAACCCGCCGCGCTACATGTATCTGGTGGAGCTGATCGCCACGCCGGCCACGCAGCCCGAGGTGATGGATCAGTTGGAGTCCTTCGTCACCACCGCGCTTGGCAAGGGCGTGGTGCGCGCCAAGGACACGCCCAACTTCATCGCCAACCGCATCGGCATCGCCGGCATGCTGGCGACGATGAAGGAAGTCGACCGGTTCGGCCTGACCTTCGACGTGGTCGATGACCTCACCGGCAAGCGCCTGGGCCGCGCCTCAAGTGGCACCTTCCGCACCGCCGACGTGGTGGGCCTGGACACCATGGCACACGTCATCAAGACGCTGCAGGACAACCTGAGCGGCGACGCTGCCGCGGGGGCCGCGAAGTTCGATCCGTTCTACGACAGCTTCGGCACGCCGCCCGTGCTGGCCAAGCTGCTGGAGCAGAAGAACCTGGGCCAGAAGACTGGCGCCGGCTTTTACAAAAAGCAAGGCCGCGACATTCTGCGCTTCGACCTGGAGCAGGACGAATACGTGCCCAGCGGCCAGAAGGCCGACGAAGTCTATGGCCGCATGCTGAAAAAGCCCGCTGGCGAACGCCTGAAGCTGCTGAAAAACAGCGAAGGCCCGCAAGGCCAGTTCCTCTGGGCCATTCTGCGCAACAGCTTCCACTATGCCGCCGTGCATCTGGCCAGCATCGCCGACACCGCGCGCGACGTCGACCAGGCCATGCGCTGGGGCTTCGCCATGAAGCAGGGCCCCTTCGAGCTGTGGCAGGAAGCCGGCTGGCTTGAGGTGGCGAAGATGATCCAGGAGGACATCGACGCCGGCAAGGCGCTCAGCAAGGCGCCGCTGCCCGAGTGGGTGTTCAAGGGCCCGGTGGCCGACGCCGGTGGCGTGCACACTGAAAAAGGCTCGTGGAACCCCACCACCGGCCAGTTCGAGCCGCGCCGCAAGCTGCCGGTGTACCAGCGCCAACTGTTCCCCGAACTGCTGCTGGGCGAAGGCGGGCCGCGCCCCGCCGATGCGGGCAAGACGCTGCTGGAAAACGACGCCATCCGCGTCTGGACACTGGACGATGAAGTGGTCATCGCCACGCTCAAGACCAAGATGCGCGCCATCAGCCCCGACGCGGGCGAGGGCCTGATGGAGGCCGTCAACATCGCCGAGAAGGACTACCAGGGTCTGGTGATCTGGCCGGGCGACGACCCCTTCAGCGTCGGCGCCGACCTGCAGGCCATGCTACCCGGCTATGTGGCCGGTGGCGTGGGCCTGGTCGATTCCATGGAAAAAGAGCTGCAGGATCTGATGCTGCGCCTGCGCTACGCCAACGTGCCCACCGTGGCCGCCATCCGTGGCATGGCGCTGGGCGGTGGCTGCGAAATGGCGGTGCACTGCGCCAAGCGCGTCGCCATCATGGAAAGCTACATCGGCCTGGTCGAGGTCGGCGTGGGCCTGGTGCCCGGCGCCGGTGGCCTGACCTACATCGCCCGCCGCGCGGCCGAGAACGCCAAAACCAGCATGAACCCGACGCTGCTGCCCTTCCTGACCGAAGGCTTCACCGCCGCGGCCATGGCCAAGGTCGGCATGAGCGCCATCGACTCGCGCAAGCTGGGCTACCTGCTGTGGAGCGACACCATTGTCCCCAACAAGGACGAACTGCTGTACGTCGCCATCCAGGAAGCCAAGGCCATGTACCAGGCCGGCTACCGTCCGCCGCTCAAGCGCCAGTTCCCGGTGGCGGGGCGCGACGGCAAGGCCACCATCCAGGGCCAGCTCATCAACATGCGCGACGGCGGCTTCATCAGCCAGCACGACTTCCACGTCTCCAGCCTGATCGCCCACGTGTTGACCGGCGGCGACGTCGATGCCGGCACGCTGGTCGACGAGGAATACCTGATGACGCTGGAACGTCAGGCATTCACCTCGCTGCTGGGCCACCCCAAGACGCACGAGCGCATCATGGGCATGCTCAACACCGGCAAGCCGGTGCGCAACTGAGACCGACCCGTTGGAGCCGATGATGAAAAAATCCCTTTTGTCCTTGTCCGTTCTGGTGCTGATGCTGTCGGCCTGCGAGCAGCGCAGCGAGCCGCCGGCCCCCGCGCCGGCACCCACCGCCGCGCCAGCGCCCGAGGCCGACTCCACGCCGGCTCCGGCCAGCGAGGCCGCCGCCGCGCCCGACGGCGCCGACAGTGGCCCGTTGACCCGCTTCACGGCATTCGGCTTCTCGCCCGCGTGGCAGGCCAACGTCGATGGCGAAGAGCTGGAGTTCGACGTGCCCGAAACCACCGGCGTCGACCAACCGCTGCGCCGCATCGCGGTCGAGCGCTCGGCTTACGCCAAAGGCGTCACCTTCGAGGGCAAGGACGGCGACGTGGCCGTCAGCCTGGACATCCGCTCGGGGCCTTGCGACAAGGCCACCGAAGACGACAAGCCGCGCGAATTCTTCGCCACGCTCACCTACGGCAACTCCACTTACAAGGGTTGTGCCGACGCCCCGCGCTGACAGCGCGAGACCCCTGGCACGAACCCGCGAAAGCATTCCATGAAACAAGTTCAAGACGCCTACATCGTCGCCGCCACCCGTACGCCCATCGGGCGCTCGCATCGGGGCTATTTCAAGAACACCCGGCCCGACGACCTGCTCGCGCACGTGCTGCGCGAGGCCGTCCGGCAGGCGCCGGGGCTCGACCCCGCCGCCATCGAGGACGTGATCGCCGGCTGCGCCATCCCCGAGGCGCAACAGGGCCTGAACGTGGCGCGCATTGGCGCCGTGCTGGCCGGCCTGCCCAAGAGCGTGGGTGGCATCACCGTCAACCGCTTCTGTGCCTCGGGCCTGTCGGCCGTCGCCATGGCCGCCGACCGCATCCGCGTGGGCGAGGCCGAGGTGATGGTCGCCGCTGGCGTGGAAAGCATGAGCCTGGTGCCGATGACCGGCAACTCGCCCAGCTTCTCGCCCGCCATGTTCACCGACACCGACAACGTCGACAACTACGGCATCGCCTACGGCATGGGCCTGACGGCCGAGAAAGTGGCGCAGCAGTGGAAGGTGAGCCGCGCCGAGCAAGACGCCTTCGCGCTTGAATCGCACCAGCGCGCGCTCAAGGCCATCGCCGCCGGCGAGTTCAAGGACGAGATCACGCCCGTCACCGTGACGGAACGCTCCGTCAACCTGAAGACCGCCGAAGTCACGCAAAAGCAGCGCACCGTCGACATCGACGAAGGCCCGCGCCCCGACACCAGCCTGGAAGGGCTGGCCAAGCTGCGCACCGTGTTCGCCGCGCGCGGCTCGGTGACGGCGGGCAACAGCTCGCAGACCAGCGATGGCGCGGGCGCGCTGATTCTTGCCAGCGAGGCGGCGGTGAAGTGCTTCGGCCTCACGCCGCTGGCGCGCTTCGTCAGCTACGCCAGCAAGGGCGTGCCGCCGCACATCATGGGCATCGGCCCCATCGAGGCGATTCCCGCCGCGCTGAAGTCCGCCGGCCTGACGCACGAGCAGATCGACTGGTTCGAGCTGAACGAGGCCTTCGCCGCGCAGTCGCTCGCCGTCATCAACACGCTGGGTCTGGACAAGACCAAGGTCAACCCCATGGGCGGCGCCATCGCCCTGGGCCACCCGCTGGGCGCCACCGGCGCCATCCGCTCGGCCACCGTGGTGCACGCACTGCGCCGCCACAAGCTCAAGTACGGCATGGTCACCATGTGCGTCGGCATGGGGCAGGGCGCGGCGGGCATCTTCGAGCGGGTGTGACCGCTGCATGACGCGCCTGACGGCGCATGATCTCGGCCTGCGGCCATCGATGATGGCCGCTGCGCGCCATGACCTGAACGGGGTCATTCCGTCATCGAAGCGAAGCGAGGTCATTCCGTCATGTCCGGGACATTCGGCCCGATGACCGAGCTGCATCTGCACACCCCACGCGGCGGCCACGTGGCCGCGCGCGTGTTCGAGCCACCCGCTGGCGTGCCGCCCGTGCTGCAGGCCGTCATCGGCCCTGCCGTGGGCGTGCCGCAGCGCTACTACGCCGACTTCGCCGCCTGGCTGGCAACGCAGGGCGTGCGCGTGCTCACGTTCGACTACCGGGGCCATGCCGAATCGCTGGCCTTGCTGCGAACGCGGCGCGTGCGCCATGTCGATGCCACGCTGCACGACTGGCGCGCCGACTACGAAGCGGCCACGCTGCACCTGCACCAGGTGGCGCCCGAGTTGCCGCTGCGGCTGATCGGCCACAGCCTGGGCGCGCAACTGCCCGGGCTGTTTGAGCGTACCGATCACATCAGCGGCCTGCTGGCCGTGGCCGCTGGCAGCGGCTACTGGCGCCAGAACGCGCCGAAGCTGCGCAAGCGTGCCTTGCTCATGTGGCACGGCCTGGTGCCCGTGCTCACGCCGCTGTTCGGCTACTTTCCTGGCAAGCGCCTGGGCGCGGTGGGCGATCTGCCGGCGGGCGTGATCCGCCAGTGGCGCCGCTGGTGCCTGCACCCGCGCTACAGCGGGGCCGAGGGCGAGCACGCGCTGGCCCGCTACGCGGCGGTGCGCTTTCCCATCCTGGCGCTGTCCATCACCGACGACGAGATGATGACCTTGGAGAGTACGCAAAGCCTGCTGTCGATGTACGCCCAGGCACCCCACCAGCTAGAGCGCGTGGCGCCCGCCGACCATGGCCTGACGCGCATCGGCCACCTGGGCTGGTTCCACCGCCGCCACCAGCCCGACCTGTGGCCGCACGCGCTGCAGGCCCTGCGCGACTTGCCGCAGCGCGTGGCGCAGGCGCCAGCGTGACAAGGGCGCACCGCGCCGCATGCTAACTTTCCGCCCATGACACGCCCCAAGCTGCTTGTGACCCACCCGTTCGACGAAGCCGTCGCGCTCGTGCCCGTGCCTGCCAACGCGCAGGAGCACGGGCGCGAATCGCCGCGCCAGTTCGAAGGGCGCCCGCATGCGGCCTACGCCAACATGGTGGGGCCGTTTGGTGGCGTCACCGCCGCGCAGGCGCTGCAGGCGGTGCTGCTGCACCCCGAGCGGCTGGGCGAGCCGGTGGCGCTCACCATCAACTTCACCGCCGCGCTGGCCGATGCGCCGTTCCGCGTCGAGGCGCATCCGGTGCGCACCAACCGCTCCACCCAGCACTGGACGGTCACCCTGTGGCAGACCGATGCCGAGGGCGTCGATTCGGTCATGCTCACCGCCACCGCCGTCACCGCCGTGCGGCGCGACACGTGGAGTGCCGTCGACGCCCCCATGCCCGACGTGGCGGCGCCCACCGAGGTGGCGCGGGCGCCCTTCACCGACCGCGTGGCCTGGGTGGGCCGCTACGACATGCGGCCGGTGGTGGGTGCCATCCCGCAGCACTGGGACGGCAGCGAGGCCGACAGCCTGACCCGCCTGTGGCTGCGCGACGATCCGCCGCGCCCGCTCGACTACCTGAGCCTCACGGCGCTGGCCGATGCTTTCTTCCCGCGCATCTGGCGCCGCCGCGCGCGCATGACGCCCATCGGCACCGTGTCGATGACGGTGTACTTCCACGCCAGCGCCGCCGAGCTGGCCGCCACCGGCGAGGGCTATCTGCTGGGCCAGGCCCGCGCGCAGTCGTTCTTCAACGGCTACTTCGACCAGAGCGCCGAGCTGTGGAACGAAGCCGGGCACCTGCTGGCGACCACGCACCAGATCGTCTATTACAAAGAGTGAACACCCCCCTGAGTCGCTTCGCGCCTTCCCCCTTTTCCTGCGGGACGAGGGACAACGCCAGTGTTCGGTACAAGCCCGAGCACGGCGTTCGATGGCACGGCCTGCTTTGCGGCCACCCGATTCTCTGAACCACAGGAAGCAACCCGCCATGACCGAAATCCTCCAGCATCACGACGCCGGCGTCCTGACGCTCACCTTCAACCGCGTGGAACGCAAGAACTCCATCAACGTCGCCATGTACGACGCACTGGCCACCGCCATCGAGCAGGCAGCCGGCGATGCCGCCACGCGCGTGGTCGTGATCCAGGGGCACGAGGCGGTGTTTTCCGCCGGCAACGACATCGAGGACTTTCTGAAGAACAAGCCGCAGGGCATGGATTCGCCCGTGTTCCGCTTCCTGCGCGGCATTGCGACGTTCCCCAAGCCGCTGATCGCCGCCGTCTGCGGCCCAGCCGTGGGCATTGGCACCACGCTGCTGTTTCACTGCGACCTGGTCTACGCGGGTGACAACGCGGCGTTCTCGATGCCTTTCGTCAACCTGGGTCTGTGCCCCGAGGCGGCCAGCAGCCTGCTGGTGCCGCAGATGCTGGGCCACCACCGCGCGGCCGAGGCCTTGCTGCTGGGCGAGCCCTTCATGGCCGAGACGGCGCTGGAGGTGGGCCTGGTCAACCGCGTGCTGCCGCCGACCGAATGCAACGCCTACACCGCCGAGCAGGCGCGCAAACTGGCCGCCAAGCCCTTGGGCAGCCTGATGACCACCAAGCGGCTGATGAAGGGCGAGCAGCAAGCCGCCGTGTTGACGCGCATCAACGACGAGGCCATTCATTTCGCCCGCATGCTGGGCGAACCCGCCGCCCGCGAAGCCATGACCGCGTTCATGGAGAAACGAAAGCCAGACTTCAGCAAGTGCTGAAAGCGGTTCACGCCACCGCATGACCAAGCACGCACCCGCCCCACTACCCCCGTTCGAGCCCGAGTTCATCGCCGGGCTGCGCGAGGTGTTCGAACGGCTCATCCCTTTCAACCGCCTGCTTGGCCTGCAGTTGATGGAGATCGAGGCCGATCACGTGACGGGCCGTGTCGACATGCGTCCCGAGCTGATCGGTCACTACAGCTACCAGCGGCTGCACGGCGGCGTGATCAGCGCCACGCTGGACGCCATGGGTGGCGTGGCGGTGATGGCCGCCATCGGCGCGCGCCACATGGACGAGCCGCCCGCGCGGCGGCTGGAGCGCTTCATCAAGCTCGGCACCATCGACCTGCGCATCGACTACCTGCGGCCCGGCCTGGGTGATCACTTCATCGCACGGGCCGAGGTGATGCGCCTGGGTTCGCGCGTGGCCAGCACGCGCATGGAGTTCCGCGATGCGCAAGGCAAGCTGGTGTCCACCGGCAGCGCGGCCTACATCGTGTCGTGAGCGACAGAGTGCTGTTGATGCCGTCTTTGCCGTTCAGGACGATGACGAATGACCGCGGCTGGCGCCGCATGACAAATGACGAATGCGCCATTTGTCATTGAAGCGCAGCGAAGTCATTCGTGATTTGTCATTTCTAAAGCCAATGCGCAGGAGTTGTCAGCTCACGCCGCGCGTACCTGCGCATGCGCCCACTCGATCCATGGCATCAGCGCGCGTACATCGTCGGGCTCTACCGTGGCCCCGCACCAGATGCGCAGGCCGGGCGGCGCGTCCTTGTAGGCGCCAATGTCGTAGGCCACGCCTTCGGCCTCCAGCAGCTGCGCGATGCGCTTGACCTGCTCGGGCGGCAGGTCGAGCGTCAGGCACACGCTGGTGCACGAGCGCGTGTCCTCGCGCTGCGCGAGGAAATGCATCCACGGGTGCGTGGCGACGAAGTCCTCGATCACCTTCAGGCTGGCCTCGCTGCGGGCCTTGAGGCCCGGCACGCCGCCCTGGGCGTCGGCCCAGGCCAGTGCGTCCAGGTAGTCGGCCACGCACAGCATGCTGGGCGTGTTGATCGTGTCGCCGTGGAAGATGCCTTCAATCAGCTTGCCGCCCGAGGTCAGACGGAAAATCTTGGGCAGCGGCCAGGGCGGGGCGTAGCTTTCCAGCCGCTGCACGGCGCGCGGGCTCAGCACCAGCATGCCGTGCGCGCCCTCGCCGCCCAGCGCCTTCTGCCAGCTGAAGGTGGTCACGTCCAGCTTGTGCCAGGGCAGGTCCATGCTGAAGGCGGCGCTGGTGGCGTCGCAGATGGTCAGGCCCTGGCGGTCGTCGGCGATCCAGTCGGCATGCGGCACGCGCACGCCGCTGGTGGTGCCGTTCCAGGTGAACACGATGTCGCGCGCCGCGTCCACTTGCGACAGATCGGGCAGCTCGCCATACGGCGCCTTGAACACGCGCACGTCGGCCAGCTTGAGCTGGTTCACGATGTCGTTCACCCAGGTCAGGCCGAAGGTTTCCCACGCCAGCACATCGACGCCGCGCGCGCCCAGCAGGCTCCACAGCGCCATCTCCACCGCACCGGTGTCCGACGCCGGCACGATGCCCACGCGGTAGCCCGCCGGCAGGCCGAGGATGCGCGCGGTTTCGCTGCAGGCCTTGCCCAGCAGTTCCTTGCCCAGCGCCGAGCGGTGCGAGCGGCCCAGCGCGCGCAGATCGAGTTGCGACACGTCGTAGCCCGGCCGCTTGGCGCAGGGGCCGGAGGAAAAGTGGGGGCTGCGGGGGCGAGCGTCGGGCTTTTGCATGTTGGGCTGACAAGAATGGCCGCGCACGGGCGCGCGAAGCCATCGATTCTAGAATCCGCCCCATGACCTTCATCGACCAGCTGCGCGAAGCCGAAACCCTCAACCAGTCGATGCTCTGCGTGGGGCTGGACCCCGAGCCCAGCCGCTTTCCCACCGGCATCACGCGCGATGCCGAGGGCATTCATGATTTTTGCGTGCGCATCGTCGAGGCCACGGCCGATCTGGTGATCGCCTTCAAGCCGCAGATCGCCTACTTCGCCGCGCACCGCGCCGAAGCGCAGCTGGAGCGACTGATCGCCCGCATGCGCGAGGTGGCGCCCAAGGTGCCCGTGATCCTCGACGCCAAGCGCGGCGACATCGGCAGCACCGCCGAGCAGTACGCCAAGGAAGCCTTCGAGCGCTACGGCGCCGACGCGGTGACGCTGTCGCCCTTCATGGGCTTCGACTCGGTCGAGCCGTATCTGAAATACAAGGGCAAGGGCGCCTTTTTGCTGTGCCGCACGTCGAACCCGGGCGGTGATGATTTGCAGAACCAACGCCTCGCGTCGGTCGAAGATCAGCCCTTGCTGTACGAACACGTGGCCAAGCTGGCGCAAGGGCCGTGGAACCTGAACGGCCAGCTTGGCTTGGTGGTGGGCGCCACCTACCCGCAGGAGATCGAGCGCGTGCGCGCGCTGGCGCCGACGCTGCCGCTGCTGATTCCCGGCGTGGGCGCACAGGGCGGCGATGCGGTGGCCACGGTGCGGGCCGGCTGGCGCCCGGATGGGCCGATCATCGTCAACAGCTCGCGCGCCATCCTGTATGCCAGCAGCGGCACCGACTTCGCCGATGCCGCGCGCGCCGCGGCGCGGGCCACGCGCGATGCGCTGAATGCGGCGCGGGGCTAAAGCGTGATCAGGCCTGGCGCCGCCGCAGGCCGCGATAAGGCGCATCTGGCCCACATGATCGCTCCATCGCGGGCAAGCCCGCTCCCACCAATACCAACTCAGCCTATTCGCTGCATGGCGTCATGACGAAATGACACCGGTGATGCGCGAACTGTCTCGCACGCGAGTGGCTGTCTTTTTGAACGCCAAACAGTATCAGCGCCGTGTCCGCGCCTGCTCGTACAACGGCAGCACGCGCGGCATGGCGTTTTGCAGTGCGTTCATGCGGTCGCTCGACTGGGGGTGGGTGGACAGAAAACCCGGACCGCCGCCACCGCCTTGCTTGGACATCTTCTGCCACAGCGTGATGGCGGCGCGCGGGTCGTAACCGGCACGCGCCACCAACTCCAGGCCGTACAGGTCGGCCTCGCTTTCCATGCGGCGCGAGAAGGGCAGGTCCAGCGCCAGCTGCTTGCCCAGGCCGGCCATCTGCACCGCGCCCTGGCCCGCGCCCAGCAAGGCGCCGCCAATGGCGATGGCCATGTCGCCGGCGGCGCTTTGCGAGATTTTCTCGCGCGTGTGCTCGCGCAGCGCATGCGCCATCTCGTGGCCCATCACGGCGGCGACCTCGTCGTCGGTCAGTTGCAGCTTGCGCAGCAGGCCGGTGTAGAACGTGATCTTGCCGCCGGCCATGACGTGGGCGTTGACGGTGTCCTCGTTGATCAGCACCAGTTGCCACGGCCAGCGCGCGGCGTCGGGGCGGAAGGCGGTCACGTGCGGCACGATGCGCTGCATCACCTGCTGCACGCGGTTGAACTCGGCGCCGCTGGTCACCAACTGACCCTTGGCACGCGCCTCGTTGTTCTGTTGCTGGTAATACTGCAGCGACTGCTGCATCACCTCCTCGGGCGACACCAGCAGCAGTTGCGAGCGGCCCTGGCCGCCGGTGGCGACACTGCCGGTGGTGGTGCTGGCGCAGCCGGCGGCCAGCACGGCGGCAAGGGCGAAGGTGGCGAGGCGGTGGGCATGCTTCACGGTGCGCTCCTGTGGATGGAATGGGCGCCAGCGCGACCATGCGCGCCAGCGCGGCATCAGGTTAGCGTGATTTTGCGCCCAGGACGGCCCAGCCGGTGTCGGACGGTGCCGTCAACGCGGCCTGCCGTGCAGTTCGTCACTTAGAGCTTGTTCAATGTCTCCTCGCGGGTGCCCGAGACATTGAACAGACTCTTACTTGGGCATCGAGCAATGCCCGCCGCTCACGGCCTGGCCCGAGCCGGCGGTGATCATGGGCGGCTCCAGCCGCAGGTTGACGGGGTCGGAATGCGCGAAGTCCCAGGCGATGAAGCCCACGAGCAGCGCCCAGAACAGCGCGCGGCGAAGGGTGATGGCGGTCATGTGCGTGGCCCTCCCGTCAGAAGCCAAAGCGGCGCCGAACGCGCACGCCGATCAGCGTGCCCAGGAAGGCCATCGGCACCCAGATCCAGCCGTGCAGACTGCCGGTGCTGATGCCGCTGACCATGGCGCCCACGTTGCAGCCAAAGGCCAGGCGCGAGCTGTAGCCCAGGATGAAGCCCGCCGCCAGCCCGATCAGCCATTGCTGGCCGGTCAGCGGCTTGGCGTCCTGCGGCCGCTTGGGTGCCACCCACAGCGCGCCGGCCAGGATGCCGATGTTGGTGATGCTGGTCACGTCCAGCAGCAGCGTTTGCGAAAGGCGCTGGGCGTGGCCGGGATCGCTCCAGAAGGCGTTGGCCGCCGGGTCGAACAGGCCCAGCGCCGTGGCGCCCTTGGCCGCCCACAGGCCGAAGCCGTACACCACGCCCCAGGGCTGGCCGGCGATCAGCAGGTTGAGCGTGGCAAACAGCGCCAGCACCACCGCGCCCCACACCCAGCGGCGCGGCATGCGCGCCAGGTTGAAGTGCTGGCCGCTCCACAGCCCCACGCCCACGGTGATCACCGCCAGCGCCACCAGTGTGACCACCAGCGCCGTGGGCGCGCCCAGGGATTGCACCAGCCCCACCGGCTCGATGGCGCCCAGCGCCAGCCAGCCGTTGAGGTGCACCGAGCCCAGAAAGCTGCCCAGCGCGAACATCGGCAGGATGCCCATGTTCAGCGGCACGCCCAGGCCCGCCTTGTACAGCGTGCCCGAGCCGCAACCGTCGGCAATCTGCATGCACAGCCCGAACACGAAGGCGCCCACCAACAGGCTGATGGAAGGTGGCCCCAGCGCGGCGTGCGTTTCAGGGAAATGCGCCAGCATCGGCATGCTGACGGCGGCCAGCAGCGCCAGCAGAATGATCTGGCCGTACACGCCCGAGGGGTCGCGCTTTTCGACCAGCGTGCGCCAGCCGGTGGTGAAGCCGAAGCGCGCCGCCGCCAGGCCCCAGCCCAGGCCCACGCCCACCAGCAGCAACAGCGCCTGGCGCGACGAGACCGACCACAGCAGCCAGCCGAACAGCGCCAGCACGGCGGCGGCGATTGGCAGGCGCTGCGCCCACACGCCGGCCGTGTGCGGTGTGGCGGGCGCGGTGGCGCCGGTTGAAGTGACAAGCGTGCTCATGGTGCCTTGGTTCCCAGGTTGCGGTGCGACCAGCTCAGCAGTTGGTGGCGCAGTTGTGCCAGTCGGCCCGGTTCGTTGGCCATGGGCAGCGGCGTGGCGGCCTGGCTCCAGTCAACCATGGAGCCGGGGTAGAGCTTCACGTCGTGCTGGCCGAGTACCTCGGACAGCACGAACCAGTCGGTGGCGGCCCAGTGGCCGGTGTTGCAGAAGGCCACGGTGGGTTGGCCGGGCCGGGGCGGCGCCAGAGTGCCGGCTTCGGCGGTCAGTTGGGCCTTGTCCATCAGCGCGGCGCTGCCGGGCTCGAAGAACAAATCGCTGTCCAGATTGACCGCGCCCGGCAGCGTGCCGGCGGCCTTGGCCGCGCCGTGCGACTTCTTGCCCTGGAAGAACGGCGCGGGCCGCGAATCGACCAATACCGCGCCCTGGCCGTCCAGTCCGCCCTTCACCTCGTCCTGCGTGGCCAGCCACCGGGGGTTGAAGGCGGGTTGCCAGTTGCTGGGGGCAACGGTGGCGGGCTGCGCCGTCACGGGCAGGCTGGCGGCCTTCCAGGCGTTCAGCCCGCCGTTGAGGATCGACAGCTCGGTCATGCCCAGGCTTTTGAGCGTCCAGTACACGCGCGCGGCGGAGCCGAAGTCGGTTGAATCGACGCCGGTATAGACGATGACGGCGTGCGTGTCGGGCGTCAGGCCCAGCTCCCGCACCAGCGCCGTCAGCTCGGGCAGGGGCCGCAGCGCGCCGGGGTTGGTGGCGGGGCCCCGCCAGCGGCCATAAGGCGCCGACACCGCGCCCGGCAGGTGCTGCAGCGCATAGGCGGCGGGCTCGCGCGTATCGATGATGCGCGGCTCGCGCGTTAGGCGCAGCACCTGCAGCTCGGCTGGCGTCAGCAGTGGCTGCGCGGCTGCCAGCCCCGCGCCCAGGGCGCCGGCCAGCAGCAGAAGGTAAGCAAGAAAACGTCGCATCGACAGGCAGGAAATAAGCAAAACCTAATATTTTGACGATATCGCGCCCGCGGCCAAATACAGAATCGTCAGATGCTTATGCCGTGCTGCCTGGACGATTGGCTGCCTGATTCCATTTCCACTTCAAGGTGCCAATGGCTGACCGTCATCCCGGCGCACGCCGTCTGGATTCCGGCCCCGAATCGCGGCACGAGGCAGGCTTTGAGCTGCAATGACGAGGGCCAACGAGCGGCGCATGGAAACACCCCGGTCGTGGAGCGGACAAGCTCAACGACATCGGCCACGGATCGCATGCCGTAGCCGGGCTCGCCCTCGCAAGCCAGACACCCGCGTAGAGATTGTGAGCAGACTTAAACCTATTGACAGTTTCGTAATTCATGACACGCCACTTGCCCTCACCCCAACCCTCTCCCAGAGGGAGAGGGAGATTTCTTTCTGATGGCCCGCGCTGTCGTGATTTTTGAAAATTTCAATAGGTTAAAGCATGCGTTTCAGGTAACGGCCCGTGTGGCTGGCCGGGTTGGCCGCCACGTCTTCGGGCGTGCCCTGCACCACCACGGTACCGCCGCCGTCGCCGCCTTCCGGCCCCATGTCGATCAGCCAGTCGGCGGTCTTGATCACGTCGAGGTTGTGCTCGATCACCACGATGGTGTTGCCCGCGTCGCGCAACTGGTGCAGCA
>JAUNUR010000107.1 GCA_030538085.1 Pseudomonadota bacterium
CTGCCCGGTCGCACCACCGCCAGCGCACGGCCCCGGGCGCGTTGGCGCCAGTCCTGCTCGTAGACGGTCAGGTCGTCGCCGGTCAGCACGTGGGCCGCGCCGACGGCCACGCGTAGGGTGTCGAGAAGAGCTGTATCAATGCTCATGATGCTTCTAAATGGATAGCTATTCGCGCCTGATGGACGGGCGCTAGAGACCAAAATGGCTTGAAATCATGTGGTGGGAGCGGGCTTGCCCGCGATGGGGTGTCTGCATCGGTGGATGCGTTTATCGCGGGCAAGCCCGCTCCCACAAGAGAGTGCTGTCGCCACTTTAATCACGGCGTCTTGCGCTCGCTGCATCAGCGCCAAGGACTGAAACCGCTCAAGCAGCGGTGCCAGCAGCCTGCGCCGCCTTGGCCGCCCGCTGGCGCAGCCGCACATGCGCCGCGCAGGCGGCGAACAACAACACCGTCAGCACCACTTCGCCCAGCGCGTACCACGACGACGGCGCGTGGTCGCTGGTGGCGCGCACCACGCCTTCGACGAAATACAGCCAGATGAACAGGGCGGTCTTGCGGTAGCTGAGCATGCGCAGGCGCAGCAGGCCGGGCAGTGGCAGCAGCAGCGGCACTGCTTTCAGCGCCAGCCACGAGCCGCCGGGCCGCACCGGCGCCAGCCACAGCTCCCAAGCCAGGCACAGCGCGGACAACGCCAGCAGGGAGACCACGGCGACGAGACGGGTGGCGCGGATGGTAGGCGAGGGCGCGGCAGGAGAGAGTGGGGCGAGGGGCGGCATGGGCGGTGGCATCATCCTGGAGACGGCGGTTGGACGCATTCGAGCAGCCCAGGGCGGCCTGATCGGGTGCGTAGCGCGGTTGTTCATCAGTGACCGTGTTCGATGCCGATGCGTTGCAATCCACACCTGTACCCATGAAAGCACATGAGCGGTCAACTGCCGTTTCCAGGATGATACGAGCATGAAGTCGAAGCTGGAACAGCTCAAGACGCGCGCGCAGTCCTTCGTCACCGACGTGACGGATTTCCCCGTGCTGCCCACCGCCGCCACGCTGTGGGAGCGCTTTCAGCAAGACCGCCTGGGCCTCACGGCGAGTTCGCTCACCTTCACCACCACGCTGGCGCTGGTGCCGTTCTTCGCCGTGGTGTTGTCGGTGTTCACGGCCTTTCCGGTCTTCGCGCAGATGCGCGAGGCGCTGGAGCAGTGGCTGGCGAACAGCCTGATTCCGGTCAGCATCTCGCGCAACGTGCTCGACTACCTGACGCAGTTCGCCAGCAAGGCGAGTGAGCTGGGCCTGGCGGGCTTCGCCGTGCTGAGCTTCACCGCCGTGTCGCTGGTGCTGACGATCGACCACACGCTCAACGCCATCTGGCGCGTCACCGCCCGGCGCCCGCTGGGCCAGCGCGTGCTGATTTACTGGGCGGTGCTGACGCTGGGGCCGCTGGTGCTGGGCGCCAGCCTGGCGATTTCGTCGTACGTGCTCACGGCCTCGCGCGGCTGGCTGCCCGACATCGGCGGCGGCGTGAACCTGGCACTCGATGCCGTGCAGTTCATGCTGATGACGCTGGGGTTGACGCTGCTGTACCGTTTCGTGCCCAACACGCCGGTGAAGTGGAAGCACGCGCTGGCCGGCGCGGTGTTCGTGGCCGTGTGCCTGGCGCTGGCCAAGTGGGGCCTGGGCTTGTATTTGTCGCGCATCCCCACCTATTCGCTGATCTACGGCGCCTTCGCCACGGTGCCGATCCTGCTGCTGTGGATTTACATGTCGTGGCTGATCGTGCTGTTTGGCGCCGTCATCGCCGCCTACCTGCCCAGCCTGCTGAGCGGCGTGGCGCGGCGCGGCGGTGGACCGGGTTGGGACTTTCAGTTGGCCACCGAAGTGCTGCAGTCGCTGGCCCGTGTGCGCGATACGCAGACCCGTGGGCTGACGCTGCCACAACTGGCGAACTGGCTGAAGGTGGACACGCTGCAGCTGTCGCCCGTGATGGAGGCACTGTGCGTGCTGGACTGGGTCGGTCAGCTCGGCACCCACACCGAGAACGAGGAGCCGCGCCACGTGCTGCTGTTCGACCCCGCACGACAGCCGCTGCGCCCGCTGGTCGAGCGGTTGCTGCTCAAGCCCGACAAGGCGCTGTCCGGCTGGTGGGAGCGCGATCTGCTGGCCGATATGAAGGTGGCCGACATCCTGCCGCCGCGCGATGGAGGTTCAGAAGAGAAAAAGCCCGCCAGCGCGGCGCTGGCAAGCGCGGACAGATCTCAAGACAAGAGCGGGCTGTCTTGAGTCCTACTCCGCCAGGAAATCGCGTAGCGCGAACAGCACCTCGTCCGGCGCCTCCGTCATCAGCGCGTGGCCGGCGTTCACCTCCACGATCTTCGACAGGCGCGCGTGCGCGGCCAGCGCCTTGGCGGCCTTGGGCGGCGTCATCTGGTCGTGCCGGCCCACCAGGAACAGGGTGGGGCAATGCACCGCCGCCATGGCCTGCTCGCCGCCTGCGTAGCTGTCGCAGGCCTTGAAGCCGGTGTAGAACACATTCGTCTCCGCATTGCTGGCCAGCATGCGCCGCATCAGCGCGCGCGAGCCGCCGTACAGCCAGGTGCCCGGCCCCAATGCCGAAGGCGGCGGGCACAGCGTGCTGTGCGAGAACACGTTGACCATGGCGATCGCCTTCTCCGGCGCCTTGACCGAGGCCTCCAGCAGCGCAGGCGACACCCTCATGGGGAAGGCCGTGCCCACCAGCGCCAGATGGCTCACGTGCGCGGGCGAGCGCGCGGCGGTTTCCAGCGCAATTAGCGAGCCGAAGCTGTGGCCCACCAGCGCCGCCTGGCCGATGCCGGTGGCGGCCAGCAGGGCGAGGACGAAGTCGGCTGCTTCTTCCACCGTCTCGGGCGGCTTGCCGCCGCTCTTGCCCTGGCCGGGCAGGTCGATGGCCAGCACGTTCCAGCCGTGGTGCGCGAACCAGCGGCTTTGCAGAATCCATACGCTGTGATCGTTCAGCACGCCGTGGATGAACACCACGGTGGGCTTGGCTGGGTCGAAGGTCTTGCCGCCGGTGTAGGCGTAGAGGGGGGCGCTGTTGATTTGGGTGAGCATGGTTTTCCTGTTGAAGACCTTGTTTCAACTCATGTCGGCATGCAGCCGCACGATGCCGCAATGGCGGCACACGAACTTGTAGATGCTCAGATCGCCCTTTGGGGCATATCGTCGCTCGACGAATTCGGCCAGAGAGGGCTCGTCTTCCGCCAGCCAGGGGAAGTCGGCACGGAACAGAGCCTCGGACGCGGGTGTCAGGGTGCTCAGTTCCTCGGCGGAAATGTCGCCGTGGAACTCGCACACGTCGCCGCAGTGCGTGCGCCAAATCGCACCCTGCCAGCTGGTGTAGCCGGGGGTGCGGTGCATCACCTCATCCACCACCTCGGGCGCGACGCCGTATGCTGACCCATGGCGCGCGTCGGGGTTGGAGTCGGCCTCGATGTCCTGGCAGAACGATGCGTTCCACTTGCGGTGCGCGCTGCCATCGGCGATGCACCAGGGGCATACGTTGTCGACGCCGTGAACCGAATACACGGTGCCGCTGTATATCCAGCCCGGGGTTTGTCCGCAGCATTCGCATGCCAGGTCGAGACGCTGGATGACGTCCATGTCGGCTTCGTAAGCCCTGGGGTGGTAAGTGAATCGGGGTGGGTCTTGATGTGGCATGGAGATGCTGGATTCATACCGTTTTGCGTTCAAAAACGATGACGAATGACCGCGGCTGGCGCCGCATGACAAATGGCGAATGTCTTCTTTGTCATTGAAGCGCAGCGAAGTCATTCGTCATTTGTCATTTCGAAAGCCAATGCGTATCAATGGTCCGCGATCAGGCGTTTGCCAAAGCACACCACCTCGTCGCGGCCATAGCCCAGGTGCTGGTAGAAAGCCAGCGCGTCGGTGTTGGTGGCGCGCACCTGCAGGCTGAGTTTGGGGCAGCCCAGCGTGGCGAGCCGCGACTCGCCTTCGGCCATCAGCCGCCGTGCCAGACCGCGCCGCTGGTGGCTGGGCGCCACGGCCAGGTAATTGACCCAGCCACGGTGGCCTTCGTAGCCGAACATGGCGCTGGCGACGATTTGCCCCGCGTCCTCGATGACCAGAAACAGCTCGGGCTGCATGGTCAGCTTGCGCGCGATGTCCTTGCGCGGGTCGTTCCAGGGGCGCGTCAGGCCGCAGGCTTGCCACAGCGCGATGACGGCGGCTTCGTCGTGGGGTTGGTAGGCGCGCAGGTTCATGCTTTTCCGGGGTGGATGCTGGAGGGGTTACATGAACCCGCGAAACTGGTTGTCGATGTGCTGCACCAGCTCGCGCGCGGTAGCGCGCACGGCTTCGTCGCTGTCGTTGTCCGCTGCGGCTTGCGCCTCGGCGCGCCAGGGGGCGCTGGCTTTCTTCCAGTATTGCAGCGACAAGGCGGCCAGGCGCCGCACCTGTGCATCGGGGTCGTAGGTCAGGGCGCGGGCCAGGGCGGGCAGCAGGCGCTGGCCCACGGCCTGGCCCAAGGCGCGGTTGTCCATGATGGCGGCCGCATGGCGGCGCACCAGCGCGTGGGGCGAGGCAAGGCCGCGCAGGGCCTCGTCCACATCGCTGGCGCGCAGCGTGCAAAAGTCACCGCCCGGCGCCAGCTTCTTGTCCAGCAACGGGGCCAGGCGCGGGCAGCGTTCCAGCGCGGCTTCCAGCGGGCGGTAGTCCAGCGCGATAGAGCGTGCGCCGTCCTGGCTGTTCCAGGCGCGGTAAGGGTAGGTCAGACCGGCCGCGGCGGGCGCGTCTGGCAGGCCGGGCGGTGAGGTCAGGCACTGTTCGAGCAGCCATGGGCTGTCGCCCAACGCCGCTAGCGCATTGGCGCACCATGCGCGGCCCGCGGCCTGCGGCGGTTTTTTGGCCGGTCGCGCGGCGTGCCGGCGCAGTGCGGTGATGACGGTGTCGTCCACGCCATCCATCCAGGCCAGACACGCCGCTGCTTGCCACTGGTGCCGCTCGTCATCCAGCAGCGGCAGCAGGGCGTGGGCGGCCAGCGGGCCGCCGATGGCGCACAGGGCGTGCTGGGCGGCTTCACGGCTGGCGCGGGCACGTTCGGCGCCAAGGCCCGTTTCGGCGTCGGCCACGCCTTGCAGGCAGGCGACGTGGTAGCGCACCTGTTGTGGCAGCGGCAGGGCGGCCACGCGGCGGGCTTCGGAGGCATCGGCGTCGTGGCTGGTAAACAGGCGCACGAAGGTGGCGTCACCCAGGCAGCGGCGCGCCAGGGCAATGCCTTCGTCGCTGTCGTCCAGCGCCACCCAGACAATGGCTTCAGCCGTCAGGTGCGCGGCCCAGGGCGGCTGTTTTAGCGCCCGGCGCAACTGTTTGGCCACGCTCACCAGGGCGGTGAGCAGCCGCGCCTCGGTACGCCGCCAATGCGCCGGGGCGGCGCGCGTGGCCTCGGCGGACAAGGCCGGCTCCATTTGCGTCCACGCGGGGTGCTGGGCCGATGAATCCAGCGTCGGCCAGCGCCAGTCGGGCGGCGACCAGCGGATGTGGTGCAGGCTGTCCAGGCCCTCTGGCGGCGCGGTGGCGCCATGGTCGGCGGCGTAGGCCTGCTCGCTGTTGGCGGCCAGACGGGGCAAAAAAATGGGGCCGTCTTCTTCGCGATGGAGCTGGCTCAGCGCGAAAGCGTAAAAGCGCTGATCAGGGTGAGCGGCGATCAGCGCCTGGGCGTCCTGCCGGTAGGCATCCAGCAGCGTTTGCTCGAAGAGCTTCCAGTCAAAGGTCATGCGGGCGTGCTCAGACGGATTTTTCCGCCGCCTTCAGGGCGCGCTTCAGGTCGTCGATCAGGTCATCCGCGTCTTCCAGCCCGATCGACAGGCGGATGGTGCCCGGCCCGATGCCGGCGCCGGCCAGCGCCTCGTCGCTCATGCGGAAGTGCGTGGTGCTGGCGGGGTGGATGACCAGGCTGCGGCAGTCGCCCACGTTGGCGAGATGGCTGAAGAGCTTCAGCGTCTCGATGAAGCGCTTGCCCTGCTCGCGCGAGCCCTTCAGGTCGAAGCTGAACACGCTGCCCGCGCCCTTGCCGCCGTGCTTGAGCAGGCGGCTGGCGATGGCGTGGCTGGGGTGCGATTCGAGCAGCGGGTGGCCGACGCGCTCGACGAGCGGGTGTTCGGCCAGAAAGCGCACCACGCGCTCGGTGTTGGCGATGTGGCGCTCCATGCGCAGCGGCAGCGTTTCGATGCCTTGCAGGATCAGCCACGCGCTGTGCGGGCTTAAGGCAGCGCCGAAGTCGCGCAGGCCCTCGCGGCGGGCGCGCAGCAGGAAGGCGCCGACGGTGCTTTCCTCGCTGAACACCATGCCGTGGAAGCCGTCGTAGGGCTCTGTCAACTCGGGGAATTTGCCGCTCTTGTCCCAGTCGAAGCTGCCGCCATCGACCAGCACGCCGCCGATCACGGTGCCGTGGCCGCTGAGAAATTTGGTGGCCGAGTGGTAGATGAGGTCGGCACCGTGGTCGAAGGGCTTCAGCAGATACGGCGTGGTGAAGGTCGAATCGACCAGCAGCGGCACGCCCGCGTCGTGCGCGATCTGCGCGACGGCAGGGATGTCGAGCACCTCCAGCCCTGGGTTGCCCACCGTCTCGCCGAACAACAGGCGCGTGTTGGGCCGGATGGCGGTGCGCCAGCCGTCCAGGTCGCCGGGTTGGACGAAAGTGGTCTCGATGCCGAAACGGCGCAGCGTGTAGTGCAGCAGGTTCTGGCTGCCGCCATACAACGCCGTGCTGGCGACGATGTGCCCGCCCGCGCCCATCAGCGTGACCACGGCCAGGTGCAGCGCTGCCTGGCCGCTGGCGGTGGCAATCGCCCCGATGCCGCCTTCCAGCGCCGCCACGCGCTGCTCCAGCACCGCGCAGGTGGGGTTGCTGATGCGGCTGTAGACGTAGCCCGCGCGCTCCAGGTTGAACAGCGACACGGCGTGCTCGCTGGAGTCGAACACGAACGAGGTGGACAGGTGAATGGGCACGGCGCGCGCGCCAGTGGCGGGGTCGGGCTGGGCGCCGGCGTGGATGGCCAGCGTGTCGAAACCGGGGTCGGCATGGCCGGGCATGAAGTCTCCTTGGCAGCGCGCCGCGCGGGCGGCGGTTTGGCATTGTGGGCTATATTCGTTGGCGATTCCGCCAGCGGCGGCGCCGGAGCAGCAGCATGAAAGTCAGTGATATTTTGCGGGTGAAGGGCAACGTCCTGTACACCATCACACCAGAGGACAGCCTGGCCGAGGCGGCCCGCGTCATGAACGAGAAGGACATTGGCTCCCTGGTGGTCATGTCCCAAGGGCTGGTGGTGGGCATGCTGACCTTCCGCGAGGTGATTGCCGCCACCGTGCGCAATGGCGGCAGCTTTGGCACCACGTCGGTGTATCGCGCCATGAACGATGGCCCGCTGATCTGCACGCTGGAAACCGAGCTGGACGAGGTGCGCCGCATGATGGTCGATCACCACGCGCGCTACCTGCCCGTGATCGAGAACCGGCAACTGGTGGGTGTGATCAGCTTCTACGACGTCGCCAAGACGGTGGTGGATCGGCAGAACTTCGAGAACCGCATGCTCAAGGCCTACATCAAGGACTGGCCCGAGGAAGACGGCATGCACACCGAGCCGAATCTGCCCTGATTTGTGAGATGCTTCTTTTTCAGGAGCTGCTTACCCTTATCCTGAAAAGATTTCCGATATCAAACTATCTGAAAACAAGAAGTGACGCACGCTAGAAGCTCCAAAATGGAGAGTAGCGATAATTTCGTTCCATGAGCGGTAACACCCTCGGCACTCTGTTTGCCGTCACCAATTTCGGCGAATCCCATGGCCCGGCCATCGGCTGCGTGATTGACGGCTGTCCGCCCGGCCTGGCGCTCGCCGAGGCCGACATCCAGCCCGAGCTGGACCGCCGCCGCCCCGGCACCAGCAAGTTCGTCACCCAGCGCAACGAGGCGGATCAGGTCGAGATTCTCTCTGGCGTTTACCAGGGCCAGACCACCGGCACGCCGATCTGCCTGCTGATCCGCAACACCGACCAGCGCAGCAAGGACT
>JAUNUR010000108.1 GCA_030538085.1 Pseudomonadota bacterium
CATTGATTTTCTTCAGGTACACCGGCCCTGCTGGCGGGGTTGGGTTGCTCAATAGCTTGAATTTGCCTTCCCCGTGGCGTCATCTGGCGCGCCACGCCGTGAGGGCGGCCTTCGCCGCGATGGCGGCGCTTCGCCCTTGCCAAGCAGCATCGCGGGCCAGCCCGCTCCCACAAGAGGGTCACAGCTCCAATAACAATAGCTGCGTGCGCTTACTACATAAGGATTTCAGACATGAATACATCTGATTCCATTTCAAGGCGTCAATCACCGTCATCTCGGCGAAGGCCGGGATCCATGTTTCCCCGCACACGCCGTCTGGATTCCGGCCTTCGCCGGAATGACGAGATATGGCAGCTTTGATCTGGAATTGGAATGAAATCCTTTGTTGATAAGCGCCAAGTCGCTACGTTTTGAGAGTCTGTTCAAAGTCTCCTCGCGGGTACCTGAGACGCGTGCGCGGCGCGAGGAGTTTGAGGACAGCCTCTCAGGACTTTCCAGGGTCGAACCGGCCCGCATCCAGCCGCTCGGGCCAGGCCGCGTCGATGTCGGCGAAGCCCAGCGTGCGCTGGCCCTTGTGGTCCTTGCTGAAGTCGCGCGCGTCCTCGCCGCTGGCCAGCGGAACGAATTCGTGGCCCATCGGCCCCAGCACGTCGGAGCCGACCACGTAGCGGCTGCGCCGCGCGTCCACACGCCGCAAGCCGTAGAACTCGGTCACGCCGATGGTGCGGATATCCTGCGCGCGGCGGCCCGGCGCGTATTTGGGCAACTGGTGCAGAAACTTGAACAAGTCCTTGGCACCATCGAAATGGTGCGCGCGGCCATCGTTCCACAGCACGGTGGCGATCCAGGCCGGGTATTTCGACACGATCATGCCGCACACCGGGCACAGGTCCATGGGGCCGGGCTGGGGCGTGTCCACGGGCGGCGGGGGGGGGGGGCGCCGGCCCCGGCCCCGGGGGGGGGGCCGCCGGCCCCCGGGGCCCGGGACGACGGGCCCGGGCCGGGGCGGGGCGGCGGACGACGCGGCCAGGCCAAGCGCCGCCGCGCCCAGCAAGCCCAGGGTGGCGCGGCGGCGCAGGCGCTGGTACGGCATGGCGGTCAGCTCTTCTTGGCTTGCTCGGCGGCACGCTTGCGGCGTTCTTCGCGGTTCTTGCGAATCATGCTCACGTCGCGCGACATGTCGGCATACGCCGCCGCCAGCGCCTGGTCGAAGTCCACCAGTTCACCGCCGTTGGCCTTGCGCGATGCCTCGGCGGCGGCCTTGTCGCCGTAGGCGACCTTGCTGCGCTGCGTCATCACGCCCTTGATCTTGCTGCCGACCAGGAACGTGGCCTTGTCCACTTCGACCAGCGGCTTGACATCGCCCGCCGCGGCGTTGTCACCCACCCACATGGTCTTGGGCTGACGGTCGATGTTCAGGCCCAGGCTGAGCGCCGCGCAGTGGATGGAGCAGGTGCCGTCCACCAGGTCGTCGCCATACTGGATCAGCATGCGGCTGGCGTGAAACTGGGTGCGGTCCATGTTGCAGTAGGGGCAACGCGGGTATTTGGTCAGCTCGTTGACCAGGGGCGTGGCATCGGCCGCCTTCTTGGGGATGAACTGGTTGGGCGTGCCGTCGGTGGCGCACGTGCCGGCGGCAGCCTGCGGCTGGGCCTGGGTTTGGGTTTGCGCGCACCCGGCCACGAAGGCCGTGCTACCCAGGGCGGCCAATTCAACAAAACTGCGTCGTTTCATGAGTCTTCTCCTCGCATCAACTGACAAGACCGGCCGAACAAGCGGGGCCGGCAATCCGCTTCAATTTCAGGGCGACAGCAACACCAGGTTGGAGCGCCACACGGCGCCCAGCGCCAGCAGCGCGAACACGCCAAAGCCCGCCGCCGCCCACAGCGCCAGGCGGCGCGCCAGCACGGTCGCCACCGCCCGCAAGTCGGGCGCGCGCCGCGCCGCCCAGCCCAGCACGCCCACGCCCAGGCCCGCCGCCGTGGCGGCGAACAGCGGCAGATACAGCGCGTAACCCTGCCAGTGGTATTCGGGTTTGAGGATGCAGAACGGGCAGTGGTGGTGCGGGTGTTCGTAGATGTAGAGCGACAGAAATGAGACGATGCCCGCCAGCGCCGCGCCAAAGCCCAGCGCGCTGCCCAGCGCCGCCCAGCCCGCGCCGCGCCGGCGCCAGGCGTAGTGCAGGTTGGCGCCCACGGCCAGCGCCAGCGCGCTGGCCAGCAGCGCCATGGCCCACGCCGGCGGCAGCGCCGCCAGATCGCCCGTCACCGCGTCGGCCCCGGCCGAGAACAGGCTGCCGCAGCACGAGGTGATGACATCGGCCCGCAGGTTGGCGAAGTACAGCCATTGCAGCACCACGCTCAGCGCCACGGCGGGCAACAACGGCACCAGCAGCAGCGTGAACTTGGCGCGCGTGAGCGGGTAGCGCGGCGAGCTGGTGTCCACGTGGTGCAGCACCAGCCACGCCGCCGCCAGAAAGAACACGGCGATCTGCGCCCCCAGCGCCGGAAATCCCCAGCCATTGGCCTGCAGGCTGCCCACCGCGCACATGGCGCCCACGAACTGGGCCGCCATGCGATCGGCGTTGAACACGAACAGCAGCAGCGCCGCCATTTGCAACGCCAGCACGAACACCACCAACGTCGCCAGCAGGTAGGTGCGGCGCTCCAGCGCGATCTGCAGGGCGCTGGCGCTGCTCAGGTTCCAGCGGCGCACCAGTTGCACCGTGGCGGGCGCCGCCAGCAGCAGCGCGGCCAGCCCCAGACCGCCCG
The DNA here is from genome assembly GCA_030538085.1 of Pseudomonadota bacterium. GTDB lineage: Bacteria > Pseudomonadota > Gammaproteobacteria > Burkholderiales > Burkholderiaceae_C > Ottowia. The sequence continues at coordinate 2,772 of JAUNUR010000108.1, forward strand.
CCAGCAGCAGGGCCAGGATCGCGGGCTGGAAGAACATGGCTGCTAGCCCCCCTGCCCCGCATTCACCACGCGGCCATCGCGCAGGGCCACGCGGCGCTGCACCAGGCCGCTGTCGAGCACGCGCGGGTCGTGACTGCTCAGGATGATGGTGGTGCCCTGCGCGTGCAGCCGCGCCAGAATGTCCAGCAACTGCTGGGACAGCGCGGTGTCCAGGTTGGCCGTGGGTTCGTCGGCGATCAAAATGTCGGGCTGGTTGACCAGCGCGCGGGCAATCGCCACGCGCTGCTGCTCGCCGCCCGACAGGGTCTGCACCGCGGCATGCAGCCGGTGGCCCATCTCCAGGCCCTCCAGCAGCGCCCGCGCGCGCGCCACCAACTCGGCGCGCGGCAGCCCCAGCGGATAGGCCGGCAGCAGCACGTTGTCCAGCGCGCTCAGCCCGGCGATCAGGTTGAACTGCTGGAACACGAAGCCAAAGCGCTGGCGCCGCAGCGCGGTCAGAAAGCGCTCGGGCAGGCCCGAAATGTCCTGCCCGCCCAGCCGCACGCGTCCGCTGGTGGGGCGCGCCAGCCCGCCGATCACCGTCAGCAGCGTGGTCTTGCCCGAGCCGCTGGCGCCGTGCAGCGCCGTCACCTGGCCCAGCGCCAGGCTGAGCGTGATGCCGTTCAGCGCCCAGTATTCATTGGGCTGGCCTTGGTGAAAGGCCTTGCGCACGTCGTGCAGTTCGATCATCACCTTGCGTCCTCCACGACGCGACAAGCCGCACACCGCCTGGAACCTCGACACAGAATGAAGCCGATGGCCGCGAAGCAGGCCAGGCCAGCGAACGCCGTGGAGCGAGCTTGGCCCGGCCACTGACGTTGTCCCCCTTGAGGGGGAAGGCGCCGAAGGCGACTCAGAGGGTGTTTCATGTCATGCCCGCATCACGGCGTCGGGGTCGGTGATGGCCGCCTTCCAGCACGGCAGCAGCACCGCCGCCGTGAACGGCGCCACGGTGAAGAAAAACAGCGTGAACAGTTGCAGCCCGTCCACCGTGGGCACCAGATCGAAGCGCGGGTAAATCGTGCCCCAGCCCTGCAGCACCGGCCTGAACAAGGCGCCGCCGGCGTAAAACACATGCAGGTGCGCTGCCACGTAACCAGCCAGAAAGGCCGTGGCCGACAGCAGCACGCCTTCCCAGAACTTCATGCGCAGCACGTCGCCGGTTTCCCAGCCGATGGCTTTCAGAATGCCGATCTCGCGCCGCTCCTGCGCCGACAGGCCGGAGGCCTTGTCCCACGCCAGGATGGCGAAAGCCAGCAGCGTGCCGCTCAGCACGGCCAGCACCATGCCCTCGCGCCAGTCGAACACCGAGGCATAGCTGCGCAGCAGCTCATCGCGCAGCACGGGGCGCGCGTCGGGCAGCCGCTCGGTGATCTTGCGCGCCACGTTGCGCACCTCGGCCGGGTTGGCTACCGACAGCACCAGGTCGGTGTAGTGCCCCTCGGGCATCTGGAAAAAGTGGCGAAAGTCGGCCTCGTTCATCAGCAGCAGGTCGGCGCTCATCAGCTCGCTGGCTGCCGGCAGCGTGCCCGCCACGGTGAAGGTGACGACCGCGCCCGCGTAGTCCTTGAACGCCACGACATGCCCCGCCCGCGCGCCGCGCATGCGCGCCAGCGCCGGGCCCAGCAGCACCTGCCCGGGCGCGGGCGCGTCGGCGGTGGGCACCATCACGGTGTAGTTGGCGCGGTGCACGCTGTCGTAGTGGTAGCCCCACAGGCGCGGCTGCACCCGCTGCACGCCGCGCAAGCGACCCAGCCGCTCGGCGTAGCCGGGGTCGATCAGCGCCGCGCGCCCGGCCACCAGGCGCTGCACCACCACCTCGGGAGCGTTTTGCAGCACCTGCGTGGCCTCGCGCCGCAGGCCCTGGGTGAACAGCATCACCGAGGCCAGCACGAACACCAGCAGCGCATACACCGCCCACAGCCCCAGCGCGCGCCCCTTCTGTCGCGCCAGCGCGGCCAGGGCGTAATCCATCAGATAGCGCTGCTGCGCCAGCCAGCGGGTCATGGCTGCCCTCCCGTGGCGGCGGGCGCCGCCGCATCGCGCCACGACGGCACTGGCGGCGGCGCCACCCGCAGCGAGCCGGAGGGGAAATGGTCTTGCGCCAGCGGGTGGTCCTGCAAGGCCGCGTCGGCGGCGTGCAGCGAGGGGTGGCGCGTGTAGTGCGCCTCGGTGAACAGGGCCGGGTCGGTCAGGCCCAGCCAGCGGGTGATCCGCGCGCCCTCCAGCGCCGAACGCTGCCGCGCCGGATGCGCGCGCTGCGCGTCCCACACCGCCACCGCCAGCGCGCACACTTGCAGCGCCAGCAACAGCAGCACCCAGGTGGATGGTCGCGGGGGCCGGGCGATCACAGCAGCTTCCTGATCTCGCTGACCAGTTGATCGGCTTTCACGCCGTAGGGCAGCAGCTTCACCAGTTGGCCCTGCGCGTTCACCAGCGGCGTGAGGGCGGTGTGATCGACCGGGTAGGCGCCCAGGGCATCGGGCTCACCCAGCTTGTAGTACACGCGGAACGCCCGCGTCAGCGTCTTCAGCGGTTCGCCTTCCAGCCGCAGGCCCAGCAACTCGGGATGGAACAGGGCCACGTACTCGCGCATCACCTGGACGGTGTCGCGCGCCGGATCGACGGTGACGAACACGGCCCGCATGCGGGCGCGCTCCTCGGGCGTGAGCAGGATCAGGGCATTGCCCATCTCGCGCAGGCCTGTGGGGCAGATGTCGGGACACTGGCTGTAGCCAAAGAACAGCATCAGGGCACGCCCCTGCAGGCTGTCCTTCAGCGGCACCGGGCCTTGCGCCGATTGCAGCAGCGCCTGCGGGTCGGCCTCCCACAGCACCTTGCCACTGTCCTCGGCCAGCGGGGCCTGCGCCCCCCAGTCGCAGCCCGCCAGCGCCATGCCGCCCAAGGCCGCCGCCAGGACATGCCGCCTTGTCATGGCGCCTGTTGGCGCCCAGCCGTATGGATTCATCTTCACTCCAGCCCATGGAAGGCTCGCTGGCGGCCCATGAAAAGACGCCGCGCAAGCCCATTCGCTTGGTCAAACCTTGCCGTGACATCCATGCGCGCGCCAGACAGCCCGTGGCCGGGCAGGCGCGACAGCGATGGAACCGAGAAAAAGAAAAAGGGGGGAGATTTACGCCAGCGGACGTGGCGGCGCGTGCGCGTGAGGCCGCAGGTGCGGCGGCGCCCAGGACAGGCGCGCCACGGGCGTTACAAGCGCCACCCGCACCGCCTCGGACGGCGGCAAGGCGGCCACATGCACCGGGGGCAGCGCCAGGCCGGTCTGGCTGGCCGCACTGGCGCAGAAGAAGCAATTGCCCGCGGTCGTCGCCGTGTCGGGCGCATCGGGCACCGGCTCCAGCTCGCCGCCGGGCAGCACCCGCATCATGCCGACGGCGGTGCACACGATGTTGTAGTCCGGCGAGCCCAGTTGCAGCCAACGGGCCAGATGACCGGTGCTGATCACCAGGGCCAGCATCTGGAAGGCCAGCGCAAGAGCCATCGCCGCTGCTGCAAAGCGGCGATGCCCCAAGGGCATGCGCGGGACAACCCATCCGTTCATGGCGAATCAGTCTAAATGAGCGCGCCACCAGCAACGATGACTTGAATCAACACAGCCCAACGAGCGCGCACGCCCTGCCCCGCCGTCGCGCGCGGGACACGACATTAGAGGCCTTTCCCCACTGCCAAGTGGCCCCTGCTGCGGTATATTGCGCCGCAACAATTTCCACTTGTCTTTTGTCAACCGCGCCCCATGCTCTACCAAATCTATGAAGCGCAGCGTTCGCTGATCGAGCCCTTCGCCGACATGGCCGATGCCGCCGCCAAGCTGTACGGCAACCGCCACACCACGCTGGGCCAGATGCCCATGGCGCAGCGCGTATCGGCCGCTTATGCCCTGTTCCACCGCCTGGGCAAGGACTACGAGAAGCCCGAGTTCGACATCCGCAAGGTCGAGGTCGATGGCGTCGAGGTGGCCATCGACGAGCGGGTGGAAATCGACAAGCCCTTCTGCCAGCTGGTGCGCTTCAAGCGCTTCTCGGACGATCCGCCCACGCTGGAAAAGCTGAAGGTGCAGCCGCCCGTGCTGGTGGTGGCGCCGCTGTCGGGCCACTACGCCACGCTGCTGCGCGACACTGTGCGCACCATGCTGGAAGGCCACAAGGTCTACATCACCGACTGGAAGAACGCCCGCATGGTGCCGCTGTCCGACGGCGAATTCCACCTGGACGACTACGTCAACTACGTGCAGGACTTCATCCGCCACGTGCAGGGCAAGTACGGCAACTGCCACGTCATCAGCGTGTGCCAGCCCACGGTGCCGGTGCTGGCCGCCATTTCGCTGATGGCCAGCCGTGGTGAACAAACCCCCATCACCATGACCATGATGGGCGGCCCCATCGACGCGCGCAAATCACCCACCGCCGTGAACGACCTGGCCGTGCAGCGCAGCTACCAGTGGTTCGAGAACAACGTGATCTACCGCGTGCCACCCGGCTACCCCGGCGCTGGCCGCCGCGTGTACCCGGGCTTTCTGCAGCACGCCGGCTTCATCGCCATGAACCCCAACCGGCACGCCAGCAGCCACTACGACTACTTCAAGGACCTGATCAAGGGCGACGAATCCAGCGCCGAGACGCATCGCAAGTTCTACGACGAGTACAACGCCGTGCTCGACATGGACGCCGACTACTACCTGGAAACCATTCAGACCGTGTTCCAGGACTTCAAGCTCGTGCACGGCACCTGGGACGTGCGCTCGCCCGACGGCATGCTGGAGCGCGTGCGCCCGCAGGACATCACCACCACCGCGCAGATGACCATCGAGGGCGAGCTGGACGACATCTCCGGCTCCGGCCAGACCAAGGCCGCGCACACGCTGTGCAAGGGCGTGCCGCGCCGCGAGGGCGACCACCTGGAAGTCAAGGGCGCTGGCCACTACGGCATCTTCAGTGGCCGCCGCTGGCGCACCGTGGTGTACCCGCAGGTCAAGGCGTTCATTGCCGAATTCCAGGCCAAGGCGGCAGCGCGTGATGAAGCCCCCGCGCCCAAGCGCGCCACCGCCCCCCGCAGCGCCGCCAGCAGCGCCACCAAGACGCCGCCCGCCACGGCACCACGCACAGCCACGGCTCCGCGCGCGGCTGCGACGGCTACACG
>JAUNUR010000109.1 GCA_030538085.1 Pseudomonadota bacterium
ACCGGCACGCCGATCTGCCTGCTGATCCGCAACACCGACCAGCGCAGCAAGGACTACGGCGACATCGCCCAGAGCTTTCGCCCAGGTCATGCCGACTACGCCTACTGGCGCAAGTACGGCGTGCGCGACCCGCGTGGCGGCGGGCGCTCGTCGGCACGCCTGACGGCGCCCACCGTGGCCGCCGGCGCGGTGGCGCGCAAGTGGCTGCGCCAGCAGTACGGCACCACCTTCCACGGCTGCATGACGCAGGTGGGCGAACTGGCGATCGGTTTCGAAGGCTGGGAACACGTGCCGAACAACCCCTTCTTCGCCCCCGTGGCCGACGTGAGCGCCATCGAGGACTACATGAATGCATTGCGCAAGTCGGGCGACAGCTGCGGCGCGCGCCTGCGCGTGACGGCGCGGCGCATGCCGGTGGGCCTGGGCGAGCCGATCTATGACCGGCTGGATGCCGACATCGCCCACGCGCTGATGGGTTTGAACGCCGTCAAGGGCGTGGAGATCGGCGACGGCTTTGCCAGCGTGGCGCACAAGGGCAGCATGCATGGCGATTCGCTGCTGCCCGGCGGCACGTTCGAGAGCAACCGCGACGGCGGCGTGCTGGGCGGCATCAGCAGCGGCCAGGACCTGGAGGTGGCCATCGCCATCAAGCCCACCAGTTCCATCCTGGTGCCGCGCGCCTCGCTGAACACCGATGGGCAACCGGTGGAGGTCATCACCAAGGGGCGTCACGACCCCTGCGTGGGCATCCGCGCCACGCCCATTGCCGAGGCGTTGCTGGCGCTGGTGGTGATGGAGCACGCATTGCGCCATCGCGCGCAATGCGCCGACGTGGCGGAGCCCGCTGGCTTCGGGTCGTCGGCGGCGTGACCACCGCCCGCCCCGTACCCTCGCGCGCGGAAGCTGTCCGATGATGATGCATTCAGCGCCCGTGGCTCGCAAGACGGCCGAGGCCGTGGCGCGTTTTTCGGAGGCCGACTGGCTTGAGGCGGCCAGGCTCACCATCGTGATGAAGGGCCTGCACGCCTCGGGCTGGCCCGCGTTGGCGGTGGCGGGGGTGCTGACGGCGCTAAGTTACCGCTACGCGCCCACCGCGGCGCTGTTCGGGGTGCTGGCGCTCACGGTGGTGGTCACGGTGCTGCGGCACTACTTCGTGCGCGGGTATCTCCAGACCTTGCGTGACGGACACATCGACCAGCAATTGGCGTACCTGCGCCGGCGCCGCTGGTTCCTGCCGCTGAACGCCGTGAACTGGGGTGTCTGGCCGCTGGTGTTTCACGGCCACTTGCCGCCCGAATCCGAGGTGGTGTGCTGGATGCTGACGGCCGGCGTGGGAGGCGTGGCGATTGCGTGGATGTCGGCGCACATGTACGTGACACGCATGTTCCTGATCCTGTTCGTGAGCACCGTCGCCATCAGCGTGGGGGTGACCTTCATCGTCTGGCCCGAGCACCTCACGCAACGCTGGGATGCCTGGATTCCAGTCATGCTGGCCGCGTACTGGCTGATGATGGCGCGCATCGCCAGGCTTTTGAACGATTTGTATGGGCAGAGCATCGATCTGAGCTACCACAACGCACGCCTGATCCACTCGCTGCGCGAACAAAAGAACGTGGCCGAGGAGGCGCTGCGCTTCAAGGACCGTTTTCTGGCCGGGGCGGCGCATGACTTGAAACAGCCCGTCAACGCGCTTGGCATCTACGCCGAATGGCTCAGTAACGAACCCGAGTTGGTGCACGAGCTGGGGCCGAAGATCTTGCAGTCCACGCAGGCCATCAATGCGCTGTTCGATTCCTTGTTCGACCTCGTCAAACTGGACGCGGGCCAGTTCGATGTCGATCTGAAACCCATCCCCGTGCCCGATTTGCTGTCCGACCTGGAGGTGCAGTTCGGCCCCATCGCGGGGCAGAAGGATCTGGAACTGCGGCTGCGGGCCGTGCCCGTCAGCGTGCGATCCGACCCCATCCTGCTACGGCGCGTGCTGGGCAACCTGGTCGCCAACGCCATCCGCTACACGGTGCGCGGCGGCGTGTTGCTGGCGGCGCGCCAGCGCGGTGATCATGTGCTGTTCGAGGTGTGGGACACCGGCATCGGCATTCCCGAGCACGAGCAGGAACAGGTGTTCAACGAGTTTTACAAGATCAAGACCGGCGGCACCGAGGAGGGCTTTGGTCTGGGTCTGGCGATCGTTCGCCGTCTGTCGGAGCGGCTGGACTACCCGGTGTCGATGCGCTCGCGGCCCGGGCGCGGCACCGTGTTCAAGATACGGGTGCCGGTCGAGCCGTCTGATATCAAGAGCTGAGCAGCCCGTTCATCCGGGCAAAGTGGAGGGTCTGCGTCCGGCTCTTGACGCCCAGGCGGCGAAACAGACGCCACAGATGCACCTTCACCGTGTGCTCACTGATCCCCAGGCGCTCGGCGATTTCGCGGTTGGACAGGCCTTCGTCCAGCATCACGATCAACTGCTTCTGGCGCTTGGACAGCTTGGTGGGTTTGACTTCGCCATCCTCCAGATCGCCAAACTGGCTGTCGGTCAGCAGCATGGCGCGCAGGGCGGTGACGATCTCGGCGGCGCCAGCGGATTTCTCGATGTAGACGTCGGCTCCGGCCTCGCGGCACCACTCTTCCACGTCCGCCGCCGGCGTGGCGGAAATGACGGCCAGCGGCACCTCGGGGTACAGCCCCTTGACCAGCTTGACGCCGGAAATACCCACCGTGTCGGGCAGCCTCAGATCCAGGCAGAACAGCTCTGGCTCACCCTTTGTCGCCACCGCGCGCTCCAGGTCGGACAACTGGGGCAGTTCGACCACGTCCGAACCCGGGCGAATGCGCCGAAGCAGCATCACCACGGCTTCACGCATCAGGGGGTGATCGTCGATGACATAAATGGCCAAATTATTCTCCTAGCGGCGTGCACGATTGCACTAATTTATTGTGCCTGACTCCGTCAAAAAAGGCGTGCAACGGCTTATCAAAGGGTTAGGGTAATCCTTATTAATTCACACTTGTTTGGCTTGCCGCAACGTTTCCAGCGCGGTCGACAGGATTGTTGACACGCCGTTGGGTAAATCCAGACTGTCGGTCAGGTCGCCCAGCGCGGCCGCGCCCTCGGTTTGCAGGCGCTGGATGGCCTGGCCGGCGTCGCGGGGCGATTCGAACCCGCGGCTTTGCAGCAGCAGGCCGCTGGCATCGGTCAGCTTGAAATAGAAAAGCCCGTCTTTTTCGCGGTATTGCTTGAATACCGGCAGGCCGATTTTGGCGCTGTCATCACCCTTGGGCTGCACGGACTGCGTGGTCAGCGCGCGCAGTCCAACCGCCCGGCGCAGCTCTTGCATGAGCGGCGTGGCGGTGGCGCGCGCCTTCTCGGCGCCGCGCAGCAGCAGGCGCTCGACCTCCGCTGGGTGCGCGATCAAGTGCTCGTAGCGCTCGCGCATGGGGCCGATCTCGGCGTCGATGCGCTCGAACAGCGCTTGCTTGGCGTCGCCCCACGCAATGCCGTCGGCGAAGGCCTGGGCGAAGGCGGCGGCCTCGGCATCGTCGGCGAAAGCGCGGTAGATCTGGTACAGCGCCGATCCCTCGGTGCTCTTAGGCTCGCCCGGCGCGCGCGAGTCGGTGACGATGCCCATGATCTGCTTGCGCAACTGCTCGCGCGGGCCGAACAGGGCAATGGTGTTGTCGTAGCTCTTGCTCATCTTGCGGCCGTCCAGGCCGGGCAGCAGCGCCACGTTGTCGTCGACCAGCGCCTCGGGCAGCACCAGATGCTCGCCGTACAGGTGGTTGAAGCTGGCCGCCATGTCGCGCGCCATCTCGATGTGCTGGATCTGGTCGCGCCCCACCGGCACCTGGTGGGCCTTGAACATCAGGATGTCGGCGCCCATCAGCACCGGGTACATGAACAGGCCGGCGGTAACGTCGCTGTCGGGGTCGGCGCCCGCGGCGGCGTTCTTGTCCAGCATCGCCTTGTAAGCGTGGGCGCGGTTCAGCACGCCCTTGCCGGTGACGCAGGTGAGCAGCCAGGTCAGCTCGGGGATTTCGGGAATGTCCGACTGGCGGTAGAAGGTGACGTGCTCCGGGTCTAACCCGGCGGCCAGCCAGCTGGCGGCGATCTCCAGCGTGCTGCGCTGGATGCGCGCCGGCTCGTCGCACTTGATCAGCGCGTGGTAGTCGGCCAGGAAATAGAAACTCTGCACGCCCGGCTGGCGGCTGGCGCGCACCGCCGCGCGGATGGAGCCAACATAGTTGCCCAGGTGCGGGGTGCCGGTGGTGGTGATGCCCGTCAGAACGCGGGTCGGTGCTTGGTCGGTCATGAAACAGCGAGAAGGGTTAATGCAGCAGCGCCGTCAGCGGTGACAGCAGCACATTGAGAAAGTTGAACGTGAGCTTCATCAGCGGCAGCATCCACAACTGGCTGACCACGCCCGCCACCACCAGCGCCATGACGATGAAGAAACCCCAGGGCTCGATGCGGCTGAACGGGATGGCCAGCCGCGTCGGCAGCAGGCTGGTGACGATGCGGCCGCCGTCCAGCGGCGGCAGCGGGAACAGGTTGAACACGAACATGATCACGTTGACCAGCACGCCGGCGTTGCACATTTCGATGAAAAAGCGCTCCTGCACGCCCAAGCCGCTCAGCAGGTAGAGCAGCGCCCCCCAGCCGAGTGCCTGGACGAGGTTCGACGCCGGACCCGCCAGCGCCACCCACAGACTGTCGCGCCGGGGGTGGCGCAGCCGGCTGAAGTTCACCGGCACCGGCTTGGCGTAGCCGAACACGAAGGCGCCGCTGGTCGCCATGTACAGAAACAGCGGCATGGCGATGGTGCCGAGCGGGTCGATGTGCTTGACGGGGTTGAGCGTGATGCGTCCCAGCATGGCGGCCGTGGGGTCGCCGAAATAGCGTGCCACGTAGCCGTGCGCCGCCTCGTGCACCGTGATGGCGAACAGCACCGGCAGGGCGTAGATGGCGATGGTCTGGATGATGTTGGCGATGTCCACGGCGGCGATTGTCTCATTGCGCGGCGGCTCGCGCGGGCGTTACCGATATGGCGAGGCCCCGCCGGCGGCAAGGCGCCGGGCTATGGATTCAGAGGCTGTCCTCAAATTCATCGCGGTAAGCGATTGCCCCGGATCGGGTGTGCTGCAAGGCGCATTCCTTGCCAATAGCTTGTGCTATTGGCAAGGAATGCAACGCCGCGGGGCGCCCGAGACCGGGGACAAGCGTGGCGCGAGGAGTTTGAGGACAGCCTCTCAGGAGTTGATGGGGCCTACAACCCCAGCGCCGCCGGGTCACCCCGGCCACGGCGCAGCACCTCGGGCGTGTCGCCGCTCAGGTCGATCACGGTGGTGGGCTCCAGCGGGCAGGCGCCGGCGTCGATCACGCCGGCAATCTGCTTTTCCAGCGCGTCGCGGATTGCCTCGGGGTCGTTCAGCGGGTCGGTCTCGCCAGGCAGGATGAGCGTGGTGGCCAGCAGCGGCGCGCCGTGCAGGGCCAGCAGCTCCAGCAGCGCCTTGTGCTCGGGCACGCGCAGGCCGATGGTCTTGCGGTGCGGGTGGCTGACGCGGCGCGGCACTTCCTTGCTGGCTTCAAGAATGAAGGTGAACGGTCCCGGCGTGCCCAGTTTGAGCAGGCGGAACTGCGTGTTGTCCACCCGCGCGTAGCTGGCCAGCTCGCTCAGGTCACGGCAGATCAGCGACAGCAGTTGCTTGTCGTCCAGCCCGCGAATGCGGCGCAGGCTGTCGGCGGCGGCCTTGTCGTCAAGCCGGCAGACCAGTGCGTAGCTGGAGTCGGTGGGCACGGCCAGGACCTCGCCTTGCTGCAGCAGGCCAGCGGCTTGCTTGAGCAGGCGCGGCTGCGGGTTTTCGGGATGCATGCTGAAGATCTGGGCCATGGCGTCAGTCTATATGAAATTGATAGCTGCTAGCGCTTGTCCAGCAAGCGCTGAGGGCCAAAACAGCTTGAAACCTTGAAGCGGTCACCTGTTCAGTGCACGCGATCGGCAAGCAGTGACCACACGGGCGTCAGCCCGTGGGGCAGCGGCGCCAGCTTGCCGAGGTCGATGTGGCTCTCGTCGGGGCTGTGGAAGTCGCTGCCGCGCGAGGCGGCCAGATCGAACTCGCGCGCCATGTCGGCGTAGCGCAGTGCCTCGGCGGCGGTATGGCTGCCGGTGACCACTTCAACGCCCTGGCCACCGTGCTGCTTGAATTCGCTGAACAGCGCGTATTCCAGCGTGGGCGAGAAGTTGTAGCGCGCCGGGTGGGCAATGACGGCCACGCCACCGCTCTGGCTGATCCACCGCACCGCATCACCCAGTTTGGCCCAGCGGTGCGGCACGAAGCCGGGTTTGCCTTCGGTGAGGTACTTGCGGAACACCTCCGAGGTGTCGCGGCACACACCTGAGTCGACCAGGAAGCGCGCGAAGTGCGTGCGCGAGATCAGGCCCGGGTTGCCGACGTACTTGAGCGCGCCCTCGTAGGCGCCGTGAATGCCCGCCTTGGCCAGTTGTTCGCCCATCTCGATGGCGCGCGGCCCGCGCCCATCGCGCGTGTCGGCCAGGCCCGAAGCCAGGCGCGGGTCGGTGTGGTCGAAGCCAAGGCCGACGATGTGCACCGTGGCATCGGCGAAGGTGACCGATATTTCAACGCCGGTGAGGTAGCGGAGGCCGTGGGCGCGTGCCGCCTCCAGCGCGCGCTGCTGGCCGCTGACCTCGTCGTGGTCGGTCAACGCCCACAGATCAACCCCGTTGGCCGCCGCGCGTGCCGCCAGTTCCTCGGGGCTCAAGGTGCCATCGGAGGTGGTGGAGTGGCAGTGCAGATCGGGGTTGAGGGGGAAGGTCACGGCGTGATTTTACGGCCCGCGTTTTCTGGGCGTTGGGCGTTGGGCGCTGGGCGCGTCATGTCTCTGTGGGAGCGGGCTTGCCAGCGATGGCAACGGCAACGAGACTGTGGCAGGTGCGGCGTTCATCGTGGCCAAGGCCGTTCCTACATGCCGCGCCCGGGGCTTCTGGATGGTCAGGCGCTTGGCAGACCAATGCGGCTGTCAGAGCCTGTTCTCGAACTTGCCGCGACGAGCGTGAGGACAAGTGTGGATCGGGTTGTGGCATACCGTGCTCCGTGAGGTATATAAGCGTGAGAGCCTGTTCAAGGCACGCCCATCTCCGTGGCGCGTGCTTCTTTCTCATCACAGCCCACCACATGCGATCTGCCCCCGCGACCACGTTCGACGAAGCTTATTACCAGCGTTTTTATTTCGACAAGAAGACCAGCGTGCTCGATCCCGCGCACGTGGAGCGCCTGAGCGCCTTCGTGGCGGCGTACCTGCAATACCTGCGCGTGCCGGTGCGGCGGGTGCTGGACATGGGCTGCGGCATCGGGCTGTGGCGGGAGCTGATCGCACGGCACTTTCCGGCGGCCAGCTACCACGGCGTGGAGATCAGCGACTACCTGTGCCAGCGCTATGGGTGGGAGCGCGGCTCGGTGGTGGACTACGCCGCCAGCGAGCCCTTCGATCTGGTCATCTGCCAGGGCGTGCTGCCGTACCTGAATCCGCCGGACTTGCGGCGCGCGCTGGCCAATCTGGGCCAGTTGAGCCGTGGGGCGCTCTATCTGGAGGCCGTGTCGCGCGAGGATTACGAGCGCGACGTCATCGACGAGGAACTGACCGACGCGCGCCAGTTTCGCCACGGCGCGGCGTTGTACCGTCGGGGCCTGCGCCAGCACATGCGGGAGCTGGGCGGCGGCGTCTGGCTAAGCCGCCAGGCCGACGTGCCCCTGTTCGCGCTGGAGCACATGGATGGGCATTGAGCCTGGGAGCGGCGGCAACTCTCCTGTCGTGATTCAGCATGACAAATGACAAATGACAAATGACTTCGCTGCGCTTCAATGACAAATGGCGCATTCG
>JAUNUR010000110.1 GCA_030538085.1 Pseudomonadota bacterium
CTCCACTGCCCGCGCGCTCAAACAGGCTGTGGGGGAAAGACCTTGAAAGGGATGGCCCTAAGAATCAACGTCTTAGGGCCTTTTTTCCTGGATTGCGCGCAACTCGTGGCGGACGAGGCAACGCAACTCAGAGGCTGTCCTCAAACTCCTCGCGCCGCGCTTATCCCCGGTCTCGGGCGCCCTGCGGCGTTGCATCCCTTGCCAATAGCACAAGCTATTGGCTGCGAAATGCGCCTTGCAGCACACCCGATCCGGGGCAATCGCTTACCACGATGAATTTGAGGACAGCCTCTCAGAAAGGGCGCTTGGGCCCGCCCGGTCCACCAAAGCCCGGGGGCAGCGGCGGCATGGCTCCGCCCCCCATCAATCCGCCCAGACCCTTCATGCCGCCCATGCGGCGCATCATCTTGGCCAGCGCACCGCCCTTGAACTGTTTCATCATGCCCTGCATCTGCTCGAATTCCTTGAGCAACCGGTTCACCTCCTGAACCTGCACGCCGGCACCGGCGGCGATGCGGCGCTTGCGGCTGGCCTTCAGCAGTTCGGGCTTGCGGCGCTCCTCCGGCGTCATGCTGTTGATGATGCCTTCCTTGCGGCGGATGTCCTTCTCGGCGCGCGCCAGATCGGCGTCGCTCGCCTTGCCGGCGATCTGCGTGGGCAGCTTGTCCATCAGGCTGCCCAGGCCACCCATCTGCTTCATCTGCTGCAACTGGCCCAGAAAGTCGGCCAAGTCGAAGCCGCTGCCGCTTTTCACTTTTTCGGCCAGCTTGCGGGCGGCCTCGATATCGACGTTGGCCGTGACCTGCTCGACCAGCGCCACCACGTCGCCCATGCCCAGGATGCGGCCGGCGTGGCGCTCGGCGTCGAACACTTCCAGACCGTCGATTTTCTCGCTGACGCCGGCAAACTTGATCGGCGCGCCCGTCACCTGCCGCACCGACAGCGCCGCGCCACCGCGCGAGTCGCCGTCCATCTTGGTCAGCACGATGCCGGTGAGCGGCAGCGCATCCTTGAAGGCCTTGGCGGTGTTGGCGGCGTCCTGTCCCTGCATGGCGTCAACGACGAACAAGGTCTCGACGGGCTGAAGCGCCGCGTGCAGAGTTTTGATCTCCTGCATCAGCGCCTCGTCGATGGCCAGCCGGCCAGCGGTGTCGACGATCAGCACGTCGTAGAAATGCGTCTTGGCGTGCGTCAACGCGGCACGGGCGATGTCGAGCGGCTTCTGGTCGGGCGCGCTCGGGAACCAGTCGGCACCAGCCTGCGCCGTCACCGTCTTGAGCTGTTCGATGGCCGCCGGGCGGTACACGTCGCCGGAAACCGTCAACACCTTTTTCTTGCGCTTGGTGATCAGATGGCGCGCCAGCTTGGCCGTGGTAGTGGTCTTGCCCGCTCCCTGCAAGCCCGACATGAGGATCACCGCCGGCGGCTGCGCGGCCAGATTCAGGTCGGCCACGCCCTCGCCCATGGTCGCCGCCAGTTCACGGTTGACGATGCCCACCAGTGCCTGGCCGGGCTTCAGGCTGCCCAACACCTCCTGGCCCATGGCCTTCTCTTTGACGCGGGCGATGAAGTCGCGCACCACGGGCAGCGCCACATCGGCCTCCAGCAGGGCCATGCGCACCTCGCGCAGCATGTCTTGCACGTTGGCTTCGGTGATGCGCGCCTGGCCGCTGATTTTCTTGACCAGGCCGGAGAGTTTGTCGGTGAGGGTGGAGGCCATGGAGCAGTGGAATCCGTTTCGGCGGCGCTGCATTCCGCTCGCAGCGCCTGGAAGATCAAGAGGACGAAAAACCCGCCGCGCAGGTCACGCGGGTAACCACCGTGGAGCGGGCTTGGTCCGACCGCTGGCAACCTGTTCCTTCAGGGGAAAAGACGCGCCCGCGCCTCGGAAGAGTAAACTTTCCACATGATTCTAGCCAGCGCCTCCCCTGTCGGCCTGCTGCTCGGCGCGGCGGCGGCGCTGGCTTATGCCGTGCCCGCCGTGGCTGCCAACACCGTGGGCGGCATCACGGCGCGGCGCGTTCTGCTGCTGGCCTGGGGGCTGCATGGCCTGCTGCTGGCCTGGAACCTGTTTGGCGGCGAGCCGCGCTTTGGCTTCGCGCCGGCGCTGTCGATCACCGTCTGGCTGGTGTTGACCGCCTACGTGGTCGAAAGCCGGCTGTATCCCCGGCTGCGCGCTCGCTTGGCACTAGCGGGGTTCGGCACCTTGACCATCGTGCTGGCGCTGCTGTTTCCAGGCGCGCGGCTTCCGGCCACTTCTTCATCCCTGCTGCCACTGCACTGGGCGCTGGGCCTGTCGGCGTATGGCCTGTTCGCCGCCGCCGTGGCGCATGGCTGGCTGATGACGCGCGCCGAGCGCCAGATGCGGCAAGCCGTGCAGCCCGTCGAAGGCGTGCCTTTGCTGACACTGGAACGGCTGATGTTCCGCTTCATCGGCGCGGGCTTCCTGCTGCTGACCCTGACGATGCTGGCGGGCGCTTTTTTTGGCGAGACGCTCTACGGCGCCTCCTACACCGGGTGGCGCTGGGACCACAAGCGCATGTTCACGCTGTTGTCGTGGCTGACGTTCGCTACGCTGTTGCTGGGCCGGTCGCAATTCGGCTGGCGAGGCCGGCGCGCCGTGCGGGTGCTGTATATCGGCGCGGCGCTGCTGCTGCTGGGTTACGCTGGCTCGCGCTTCGTGCTTGAAGTGCTGCTGGAGCGCGCCACGTGAAGTTGCTCATCGTGTTGCTGGCGGTACTGGCCGGGGTCTGGCTGTGGCAACGCGGGCGCCGTCTGCAAGACAACCGCCGTACCGATGGCGCCGCGCCACGCAAGGCACTGCCCATGGTGCGCTGCCATCGCTGCGGTGTCCACGTGCCGGGAGGTGACGCCATCAAGGGGCGTGAGGGCGCGTATTGTTCCTTGGCACACCGGCGCGACACCGAGGGCGCCTGATGCGGCCCAGGCGCGCGGACTCGCCTCCTCCCACGTGGTTTGGCGCCTCCCACCCACCGGGGGCACCAGAGGCGCTGCCGAGCCGGATCGGCAGCGCCTCTTACGGCTTCACGCGGCTGTGGGCCACGCTCATGTCGGCGCGCGTGCTGCTCGCCCTGGCCATCCTGGGTCTGCACTTCAGCCTGCAATTGATGGGGCGCACCCTACCCTCCTGGCTGATGGGCTGGTGCGTGGCCTACCTGGTCCTGACCGTGGCGACACGCGTGGGGTTGCAGCCGCGCGGCCCTGGCCGGAAATTCGACACCGTCTGGCTGCCAACCGTGGGGGCGGACCTCGTTTTCTTCGCGGTCCTGCAGTCGCAGACCAGCCTGGGCATCAACTACATCCCGCTGCTTGCCCTGCCCGTGCTGATGGCGGCGATTCTGGGCTCGCGCATCCTGGCGCTGGCCACGGGCGCCCTGACGGCGCTGCTGCTGCTGGGGCACGCGGCCTGGACCTTCAACACCAGCACCTGGGACAGCAGCACCGAGCTGGCACAGGCCGGCCTGACCGGCGCTGGCATGCTGATCCTGGCCTGGCTGACCAACCAACTGTCCAGCCGCCTGGCCCGGGAAGAGGCCTTGGCCAACCGTAGCCGGATCGAGGCCCAGGTGCAGTCGCTGGTCAACAACATGGTGATCGAGGTTCTGCCGGACGGCGTGCTGGTGATCGAGCCGACACACCTCGTGCGGGCGGCCAATCCAGCCGCGCGGCTCCTGCTGGGCTCCGACCACGAGGTGACGCCCCACCTGTTCAGTCTCGACGACAACCCCGCCTGGGCGCAGTTGATCCACCTGGCGCAGCTGACCTTCGTCGATGCGCCGGTGGATGCCGCGGAAGTGACCCTGCACCACGAAGACCGCATGCCCAGCCGCCTGCAGGTGCGCACGCAGCGCACCCCGCCCATCGGCGACAGCGGCGTGAGCCTGTGCGTGATGTTCCTGCAGGATCTGCGCGAGGCCGAAGCGCGGCTGCGCACCGAAAAGCTGGCGTCGATGGGGCGCATGTCGGCCGCGGTGGCACACGAAATCCGTAACCCGCTCGCGGCCATCAGCCAGGCCAATGCGCTGCTGGAAGAAGACGCCGACTCCCCTTTGCAGCGCAAGCTGACGGAAATGGTGCGTCAAAACGCCGAACGCTTGCAGCACATCGTCGAGGACGTGCTGGACGTGGCCCGCGTACAAGGCCAGGGCAGCGATCTTCAGTTGCAGTCACTGGAGCTTGACGAGGAAACGCACGCGTTCTGCGATGAATGGGCACTGCAGCACGCGGTAGGCCACCGGCTGCGCGTGGAACTGAAAGCGGAACAGTTGTTCGTGCAGTTCGCGCGCGAACACCTGCGGCGCATCCTGGTCAATCTGCTGGACAACGCCGCCCGCTATGCCTCGCGCCATGAAGACGCCATTCAGGTCACCACCCATGCCGTGCGGCATGGCCCGGTGGTACTGGCGGTCTGGAGCGACGGCGCCGCCCTGGAGCCTGGCGTTCGGCGGCATCTGTTCGAGCCCTTCTTCTCGTCCGAAAGTCGCTCCAGCGGCCTGGGCCTGTTCATTTGTCGCGAGTTGTGCGAACGTCATGGGGCCACCATCTCGTACGAGCGCGGAACGCGCGAGCGAGGGGGTAGCATCGTCGAAGGCAACGAATTTTTCGTCAGCTTCCGGCGCGCACACAGCGGCTACTCGACATTCAACCTGGAGGACGGCGTGCTCTCATGAACGCTTCATCAAATGCAACCGACACGGCACGCGTGCTGGTGGTGGACGATGAACCCGATCTGCGAACCCTGTACGAACTGACGCTGCTGCGCGAGGGCTATCACGTGGCCTCGGCCGGCACGCTGACCGAGGCACGCGCGCAACTGGCGGAGCAGCGGTTCGACGTGGTCATCACCGACATGCGCCTGCCCGACGGCCTGGGACTGGAGTTGCTGCGGGAGATGTCGCAGGCGCAGCGCCTGGAACGCTGCATCATGATCACCGCGTACGGCTCGGCGGAAAACGCCGTCGAGGCACTCAAGTCCGGAGCCTTCGACTACCTGACCAAGCCGGTCGATCTGAAGCAGTTCCGCAGCGTGGTCAACTCGGCCTTGCAGTCGCCGTCCACGCCCGTGCATGCCCCGCCACCAAGCGTGCCACGGGCCATGGCACCACCCGTGGCAACGCCCGCGACCACGCCAGCACCAGAAGACTCGCCCACCCCCGCCGTGGACGGTCAGGATGCGCTCGATCGCATGATCGGCGATTCAGCCGCCATGCGCTCGGTCAAGCAGCGCATCCGCAAGGTGGCGCCCAGCATGGCGCCGGTGCTTATTCACGGTGAATCGGGCACCGGCAAGGAGCTGGTCGCCAACGCCATTCATGGCTGCAGCCATCGCAGCGACGGTCCCTTCGTGCCGGTGAACTGCGGCGCCATCCCCGAAAACCTGCTCGAAGCCGAATTCTTCGGCGCGCGCAAGGGCTCCTACACCGGCGCCGCGCAAGACCGCGACGGCTTCTTCCAGGCCGCGCGCGGCGGCACGCTGTTCCTGGACGAAATCGGCGACCTACCGCTCGCCATGCAGGCCAAGCTGCTGCGCGCCATTCAGGAGCGGCGCGTGCGCGCGCTGGGCGACACGCAAGAAGAGCCCGTGGACGTGCGCATCGTCAGCGCCACGCACAAGGACCTGGCGGCCGAGGTGCAGGCCGGGCGCTTCCGGCAGGACTTGTTCTACCGCCTGAACGTCATCGAGATCGTGGTGCCGCCGCTGCGCGAGCGCCGCGAAGACCTGCCCGCGTTGTGCCAGGCGCTGCTGGGGCGCATCGCCACCGACGCTGGCATCCCGGTGCCCAAGCTGTCGCCACGCCTACTAGGTGAACTGTGCAGCGCGCCGCTGGAAGGCAACGTGCGCGAACTGGAGAACCTGCTGCACCGCGCCGTGGCGCTGGGCGAAGCAAGCGACTCCGGTTGGGCCGTGATGAGCGACGATGCCTTGCCCGCGTCCGCCACCACGCCCCGATTCACGCCATCGGCAACCACGACCTCGGCCGTTTCGCAGGAAAGCCCCGCGGACGAGCCCGTGCCAGTGCTATCACCCGCCGCCCAAGTGCAAGAGCTGCCCTCCGACCTCGGTGCCTGGCTGGATGCGCAAGAGCGCCAGATCCTGGTGCGCGCGCTCGACGAGACCGGCTTCAACCGCACGGCCGCCGCCGCGCGGCTGGGCCTGAATCTGCGCCAGATGCGCTACCGCATGTCACGCCTGGGCATCACCGCGCCGCCCCACGGCGATGCCGATGACGACGGCGCCTGAACACCGCCAACCACTTTGGCAACACGGTTGGTACCGGCGTGCCCGCGCCCTGCCATCGCCCAACTTCGGGTCTCGCCCGGCAGACTCCGTCATTGATCTGATCGTGCTGCACTCCATCAGCCTGCCACCAGGCGAGTTCGACGGTGAGCATGTGCAGGCGCTGTTCACCAACACGCTGGATTGGGATGCCCACCCCTACTTCCAGAGCATTCGCGGGCTGGAGGTATCGGCGCATTTCTTCATCCGGCGCGATGGCGCGCTGTGGCAATTCGTCAGCGCCGATGACCGCGCCTGGCACGCGGGACCCTCATGCCACCTGGGGCGCGACAACTGCAACGATTTTTCCATTGGCATCGAACTGGAAGGCCTGGAAGGCGGCCTGTTCGAGATGGCGCAGTACGACGCGTTGCAATCGCTTTGCGCCGCCATCGCGCGGCGGTACCCGATTCAAGCCATCGCCGGGCACGAACACGTGGCCCCCGGACGCAAGCAGGACCCGGGCCCAGGCTTTGACTGGCCCCGCCTGCAATCGGCCCTGGCCTGGCCAACCGACCGCTTTCCGTCCTCCACGACTGGGTAATCGCCAGCAACCCAGAGCACGGAGTGCCGGTCTCGCCGGCACCCACCGCGGCACCAGCCTCAGGCCGCATGAATCCACCGCCCACATCAAGCTTTCGGGCCATCAACGATCCAGGTCACCAAGCCTTCGAGTGATCAATCACGCGCGGCGAAGCGGCGATGGCGATGCCTTGCCGCAACACAAACGTCACATCAAACAGTGAGCAAGGTGAAGGAATGCTTTGCATTTCATTGCGTTGCTCCCATAATCGGAGCATTGGAAAAATCATGCCGACTTGGAACGACGAAGCCATCTCCGCTGTGCCGCAACCTCGCTTGCAGCCAGTCAGCGAGTTGCCGCTCGCCGCCATGTCCGCTTCGGCCATCAGCACTTCGAATGGCGCCGCCGACAACGTCGTGCAAGGCATGAACGCCTCCTTGCTCAAGAGTCACCTCCACCACATCGCCAACCGGCGCGCCACGCGGATTGGCCTGAAGAAAAACGCCTTTCCCCGGATCAGCCAGATGATCAAGCCGAAGAAGAAGCGCGGCTTCTTCGAAGCGCACGTCATCAAACACCAGAGCGGCGGCGCGCTGTCCTGGAATTGAAACCGGCAACTTCATCGTGCAGTCATCGAATCAGCATGCCACCCGCAAGACGCCCCGCGCGCCTTGGATCGGCGTGCGCCCACGTTCATGGGGTTGGGCCATCGCCCAGCACCATGAATCGTTTCGCGTGTCCCAACAGGCGCGAAGCGTTTCCTGCTGTTGATAGATAGTTCAACTTGATCAAGGAGAAAAAAATGGCAACTGCAAAGAAAGCACCGGCGAAGAAAGCCGCAGCCAAGAAGGCGCCCGCCAAGAAGGTCCCAAAGAAGTCGGCGTAGCAATCGATTCGT
>JAUNUR010000111.1 GCA_030538085.1 Pseudomonadota bacterium
CACGAGCCTGCCGCGTCCTCGCGTCTTGCCTGGCACGCCCATCACGGCACGCTCGCTCGGGCGCATCCAACTGCCGTTTCTATTGAGGATTTCATAATTCAGGACAAGCCTATGTAATGCCTTCACCTCATACCGTCATTGCGGCGAAGGCCGCAATCCACGCGGTATCTGCGGGTCAACACCGTGTCAAGGTGGCGCCCCATGGATTGCGGCCTTCGCCGCAATGACGAGGGGATGTGAGGGGGTTTTTCTCATGGCCCGCGCTGTCGTGATTTTTGAAAATATCAATAGGTTGAAAACCCCAACAGGAAGATGCCCGCATGAACGCTCTTACCCCCACCACCCCTGACCGTCCAATGGCCTTGGTTACCGGTGCCTCGGGCGGCATTGGCCGTGCACTGGCGGAATGCTGCGCGCGCGCTGGTCATGGCGTGGTCCTGGTGGCCCGCAGCGCCGACAAGCTGCGGGCGCTGGCCGACGAGCTGGCGCAACGCTACGGCGTGCCCACGCACGTGTGCGTAGCCGATCTCACCGCGCCCGACGCCATCGACCGCATTGCTGGCGCCGTGCAGGCCGCCGGCCAGCGGCTGGACCTGCTGGTCAACAACGCCGGCGTGGGCGATTACGGCCTGTTCGCCGACGTGGAGGCCGACAAGCTGGCGCACACGCTGCAACTGGACGTGGTGGCGCTGACGCTGCTGACGCACCGCATGCTGCCGCTGCTGCGGGCCACGCGCGGCAAGGTGCTGAACGTGGCCAGCACGGCGGCCTTTCAGCCCACGCCATACCTGGCGGTATACGGTGGCGCCAAGGCGTATGTGCGCTCGTTCTCGCTGGCGCTGGCCGAGGAGTTGCGGCCCGCCGGCGTCACCGTGACCACGCTGTGCCCCGGCCCCACGCAGACGGGTTTTTTCGACCATGCCCGCATGCACCGCAGTGCGCTGGTGAAGAACAAGCGCCTGCCCACGCCCCAGGAAGTGGCCGAACTGGGCTTTCGCGCCGCGCAGCGCGGCGACCTGATCGTCGTGCATGGCTGGCTCAACCGCCTGATGGCTTTTGGCAGCCGTTTCGCGCCCAACCGGCTGCTGATGTGGATCGCCCGCCGCCTGGCCGCGCCGCAACAGTAGTCATTCCATTTCCACTTCAAGACGTCCATCACCGTCAATCCCGGCGAAGGCCGGGATCCATGTTTCCCCGCGCACGCCGTCTGGATTCCCGCCTTCGCCGGAATGACGAGGGGGATATGAGGGGATTTTTCTGATGGCCCGCGCTGTCGTGATTTTTGAAAATGTCAATAGGTTGAAATGAAATCAGCGGCCCAGTGTCGCTTTTTTAGGCACCTGGTTTTGGACACGCCATCCATTGGTTGCTATTAATGCGATAGTTGTCAGTCCAGTGTCCATGACCCCTGGATGGGAGAGGCGGGTGTGCGGCGTGCTGGTTCGCGGGCGCCACCGTCCGTAAAATCCAGGTGATTCGCCCGCGCTTTCTACCTTGGCATGACGCCCCCGATTTCCGCTCAGGAACCCAGCGATACGCTCCATCACGTTGACGATGGCCGTGCGGCGAGCTTGGCGGGCGCGCTTGATGTTGATCCGGTCGAGGTGGATGCGATCCTGATCGACAGCGTGCTGGACACGCTGCGTGGCCTGCAATGGCCATCGCTGCTGGTGGCCGTCATCTTCGCGCTGCTGCTGTGGCATATCCAGCCCGGACCGTGGCCGGTGCTGTGGGGGGCGGTGACGGTGGGGCTGGAATTTGTCTGGATGGCGGTGCTGAGCCACCACCAGCGCCACGCACGGCATCGGGGCGCCGCGCAGCGCTCGGCCCTGGCGCGCCGCCTGGGCTGGCTGTGGGCCGCCAACGGCGCGGTCTGGGGCAGCTCGGTGCTGATGTTCGGCAGTTCGCCGCTGTCCATGCCGGTCATGTTGTGCTGGTTGATCGTGGTCTCGCTGGGAGCCTTGTCCATCGTGGCCCTGGCGCCGCACCACCGGGGCCTGATGAGCTATGTCAACAGCTTTGCCGGTGTGCTGGTGCTGTCGTACGTGCTCAGTCTGGTGTGGATCGAACAGACCATGCTGCTCGACGGTGCCTTGCTTTTGCTGCTGCTGGTGTACTGGCTGGTGCTGGTGATCATTGGCCGCGGCCAGCACGAGGTGTTTTTGCGCGCCACCACGCTGCAGCATCGCAATGGCTTGCTGATCCAGTCGCTCAGCACCCGCACGCAGGCACTGCAGGAGGCGCTGGAGGCCCGCCGCCGGTTTCTGGCCGTGGCCACGCACGATATCCGTCAGCCCGTGCACGCGCTGCGGTTGTATGCCGAAATGCTGGCGCAGGCGCCGGATCAGGTGGATATGCTGGCGCCACGCATCGCGCAGTCCAGCGCCGCCGTGAACAACCTGTTCGACAACCTGTTCGATCTGGCGCGCCTGGACTGGAGCCGCCTGCGGCCTACCCCCGAGCTGGTGCGCCTGCGCGAGCTGATGGCCGATATGGAACTGCGCACCAGCCCCGCCGCGCTTGACAAGGGCCTGCGCTTGCGCATGCGCGTGAGCCGCCGGCTGGCGGACGTTGCGGTGGTGATCGACCGGGTGATGGTGCAGCGCATCGTGAGCAACCTGGTGCTCAACGCCATCAAGTACACGCACAACGGCGGCGTGCTGCTGGCGCTGCGCGGCACGCCGCGCCGTCCCCGGCTGGAGGTGTGGGACACGGGCGTCGGCATCCCGCTGCACGAGCAGTCGCTGGTGTTCAGGGAGTTCTTCAAGTCCGGCCAGCACGCCGGCTCGCACGATGGTTTTGGCCTGGGCCTGGCCATCGTGCGGCAGCTGGCGCGGCAGATTGGCTGCACCGTCACGCTGCGCTCGCGCCCGGGGCAAGGCTCGGTATTCCGCGTGGAACTGCCGGAGCAGCCTGACGCGAGCGATTGACGTGATGGACGGTTGTTGTGGGAGCGGGCTTGCCCGCGATAGGCTCTGGCTCAGGGTGCAGTGCCGTCATCGCGGCGCAAGCCGCCATCCACGCGGTGTCCACGGGTCAACGCCGTGTCAAGGTAACGTCCCATGGATGGCGGCTTGCGCCGCAATGACCGGAACGGCTGCTTCTATTGAAAATTTCGTAATTCATGACACGCCGCTTGCCCTCACCCCAACCCTCTCCCAGAGGGAGAGGGAGATTTCTTTCTGATGGCCCGCGCTGTCGTGATTTTTGAAAACCTCTCAAGAAAACGTTTTGTAAATCATTGATTTTCTTCAGGTACACCGGCCCTGCTGGCGGGGTTGGGTTGCTCAATAGGCTCAGCTTTCAGGCTCAGTTACCAACGACCTCGATCTCGGCACGCCGGTTCTTGGCGCCGCTGTCGCGTTCGCAGGCGGCTCGCTCCTTGGCCGGTGTGGTGCTCGGGCAGCCGGCCACGGGTTGCTTGGCGCCTTTGCCTTCGATGTAGATTCGCTGGGCCTCAATGCCCTGGCTGACCAGGTAGTCACGCACCGCGGCGGCGCGCTGCTCGGACAGCTTCTGAGCCTTGGCGGCTGGCTCGCGCGGGTCGGCATGGCCCACCACGATGATGACTTCGACCTTGATCGACTTGATCTTGGCGAGCAGCTCGTCCAGCTTGCGCTTGTCCGCCGCGCTCAGCGTGGCGCTGTTGGCGGCGAAGAACACATCCGCCGCATAGGTGATTTTGGCGGCAGTCACGGGCGCGGGCGCGAGCATGGGTGCGGCAGGGGCAGAGGCGGATGCAACGACACCCAAACTCATGCGGGTCTGCAAGTTGCCCACGGCCAGATCGCTCACTCCCTGCGGCATGGGCAGGGGCTGTTGCACCTTGGCCGCCTCGCCGCCCGCGTTGCGCACGGCTGAATCCACTGCCACGAACGAGGTGTAGGCCGTCAGCAAATGGTGCTGCAGACCGAGCTGGGTCACTTCTTCCACGCGCTGGTCGCTTTTCTTCAGGCTGTTGTAGTCCGACAGCAGGGCGATGCGGTGACGAGCCCACAAGTAGGGCAGGGCCGATGCACTGGCCGACGGCGCGTGCTGGCCCACGTTGAGCACCTGCTGGTACGCGCCCTGGCCCGATTGCCCCCGCACCTGGATGCGGCCCTGCGGCACGCCGCGCCATTTGCCAAATACCACCAGCGGGCGGTCGGCCAGCAGGTCGGGCACCTTGGCGGGCTCCACGTCGTAGGCATCGAAGCCGTTGAACGCCACCTGCACGCCCGTGAGCACGGGCGAGGCAATCATCTTGCGGAAGCGCTCGGCTTGAGCCGCCGCCTGCTCGGGCCTGGTCACGATGAACGGCTCGCCCATGCCCACGCGGGCCATGCCCTCCATCAGATGGCGGTTGACCGAGCTGCCGATGCCAAAGGGGAACACGTTGGTGTGGTTCAGGTTGTCACGGATCAGGTCGAACACTTCTTCTTCCACCGTCACGTAGCCGTCGGTGACGATGACCACGGTGCGCGACACGCCGGGCTGGGTCTTCAGCGACAGCGCGCGCTTGAAGGCCGGCAGCAGCTCGGTGCCGCCGCCGCCTCGCTGCTGCTCGATCACCGCGATGGCCTTTCGCAGGTTCTCGGGCGTGGCGGGCAAGGATTGCTCGGCCAGCGCCGCGCTGCCGCCGGAGAACAGCAGCACGTTGAAGCGGTCGGTGGGCCGCAGCCCGCCAATCAGGTCGCGCAGCAGCGCCTTGGACGTGTCCAGCGGAAAGCCGTGCATCGAACCCGAGATGTCGACGATGAACACGTATTCGCGCCCCGGAATGGCGGCGGGCACCACCCGGCGGGGCGGCTGCGCGGTCAGCAGGAAGTAGTTGGCGCCTTGCCCCTGATACAGCAGCAGGCCGCTCTGCACGGCGTCGCCTGCCAGCCGGTAGCGCAGCACGAAGTCGCGGTTGCCACCCTGTGCTTCTTCAGGCGCCAGCTTCACGTGGGCCGATGCCGGGCCATCGAAGGCGATGCTGGTCTTGTGCGTGCCGCAGGCCACGTCGCGCACCGGCACGCCGGTGGCCAAATCAACCTGGATGTCCAGCGTGCTGGTGGGCGCCACGCCCTGGCGCAGCGTGGGGTTGGCCACCCATTGGTCATCGGGCGTGGCCTGGTCCAGCGGTTTGTTCGAATAGCGCGGGCCAACCACCGTGGGGTAGACGAAGGCGTAGATGCCGTCCTCGGGCACGATCAGCTCGTTGTAGCGCAGCTCCACCTTCACCACGTCGCCCGGCATGATGTTGGCCAGGCTCATCTGGAACACGTTGGGGCGCTGCTGCTCCAGCAGCGAGGCGCTGCGCCCCTCCTGGCGGGCCTGCTCGTACTGCTGGCGGGCGGTTTCGCGTTTTTCGATCTTCGCTTCCACCACGCGCTCGCCAATCGTCATCTTCATGCCGTGCACGGCGGCGCGCGTGGAGGCGGGGAACACGTAGGTGGCCTCGATTGGCTTGCTGCCACGGTTGGCATAGGTCTGCGTCACCGTTACGTCGGCAATCGGCCCGGCAATGCGCGCCGCCACCTGGGTCGATTGCAGCGGCAACTGCTCCACCGACGCATCGTCGCTCTTGACGAAGAAGTAGGGCGACAGCGTGCGGTCGTCGTCCTTGCGCTCGGACGGTGCCAGTTGCGCCACGGCAGTGCCGGCCACGCACCACAGCAGCGCCAGCAGGAAGAGGCGGAAGTGCTTTTTGATGAACATTTTCATGATCCCGGAAGAGGGTGGAAGGGTGAAAACCAAAGACTCCGGTGCGCATGGTACGCCGGTGACGGGGCCGTGGTTTGCGGTTGATCAGGGTGGTGCCGTGAGCCTGAACAGCCGGATGCGGAAGAAACAGACAGAAGGGTTGGTCTGGCTGGCGAGGGCGTGCTTGGCTGAGTGTTCTTTCGTCCAGTCGCCAATAACCAAAGTAGCATGGCGCCCTGTGAATTTTTCACCTGCTGGAGCAAGCATTCATGGCCTACGGATCACGACCACGCAATCAGGAGCCGTCGCCCGGCCTGGTGGACCGCCTGCTGTGCGCGGTGCTGGGCCCCGTCTTCGTGAACGTGAGCATCCTGCTGACGCTGGCGGTGTTCAAGAAGAACTATTTTGGAGACTGGTGGTTCAGCAACTTTTTCAGCATCTGGGCCTGGAGCAACTTGCCCACCCATAAAGCGCCCCTGGTATTGACGGTGCTGGTGCCCGCCGTGCTGGGCTTTCTACTGGGGTCGAAGCATTTCGCCACCTTGATAGGGCATATGTTCTACACCAACCACCCCAACGAGCGCAGCGAATGGATAACCGGGGCCATCTGGGCTGGTTTTGCGCTTTACGTGTGGGTAGTCAAGGATGGGTTCTTATAGAAAACCTGCTGATCCGCGCCGCGTGCGCGGACTTGCCACCCTTGCACAGGTTTACTCACATGTAGCCAAAGTGTGGTGCCACGGGCTGACGAACCACCTGTTTGTGCTGCGCAACAGAGCGTGTTTCGGCCGCTGCATTTGCACCTTTACAGAGGTTACTATTTGATACTTTGATATCAAACGGGGTAAAAAATGAGTGGTTGGATGATGCGAGCAGCCTGGTGCAGTGTGGCGTTGGTACTGGCCGGGTGCGCGGGTGCGCCCAAGGATGGCGAGCAGACGGTCGAAGCGCCGAGCGCCAGCACGCCGGGCGTGTTGCAGGTGGAGTACTCGCTTTCGGCTCCTCAGCAGGGCACGCTGAAGGAAGAGCCGACCGAGGTCACCTTGATCACGCCGCAGTTCGTGCAGGGCGCCACTGTGGCCCGAGCCGCACTCTCCATACTGAGCATAGTGGCGCGCGCGCCCATCCTCGACACGGATGGCTACGGCAAAGAAAACTACCGCGGCAAATCGCTGGCGGAAACCAATGGCACCGCTCTGGCCAACCCCTATCCCAAGGAATTCGTCGAGCGGTTGCAAGGGGCGGTGTCGCAAGCCATCGCGGCCGATGAGCAACTGCGTCAGCAAAGCTGGAGCAAGGCATTGATCGTGGGCAGGGGTTCGGCACGTTTGATGTACGAAGGGCTTACGGGCCCCGAGGCCGAACAGTTCCGCCTCAGATCCGAACTGGTGGTGTACAAACCCGCCGAACGCTTCGCCCAGGGCGTGCAGAGCGTCGACTGCTCCGCCAGCACCGAACCCCTGGCGCTGAACGATTGGTACGCCGACGGCTACGCACGTGTGAAGCAGGAGCAGGCAGCGTTCATGCAGGCCTGCGAAGCCAAGGTGCTGGCCGAACTGCCCCGTCTGCTGAACCGGGCCAAGCCGTAGTACACCGACACGGAAATTTCGAAACGTGAAAGCGCGCCTTCGCCCCGATGGCGGCGTTGCACATCCTCGCGATACCACCCGGTATCGCTACGGTGTGCGCCTTGCCCTCGGGCCGAATCCATCACTTTCACCATGTTCCGAAATTTCCGTGTCGGCGTACTATTGATATTTTCAAAAATCACGACAGCGCGGGCCATCAGAAAATCCCCTCACATCCTCTCGTCATTGCGGCGAAGGCCGCAATCCATGGGGCGTCACCTTGACACGGTGTTGACCCGCAGATACCGTGTGGATTGCGGCCTTCGCCGCAATGACGGGATGAGGTGAAGGCATTACATAGGGCGGTCTCAACTCCGAAGTGCAACACCGCTGGTTGATATTGAGATTTATCAGC
>JAUNUR010000016.1 GCA_030538085.1 Pseudomonadota bacterium
TCCTCGCGTCTTGCCTGGCACGCCCATCACGGCACGCTCGGGCGCATCCAACTGCGGTTTCTAGGTTTGCTATTAATAAGCGAGCTTCTTGCCATTGTTTTATAAGGAATTCAGATATAAAAGTATTTGAAACCCTTATTCTGCAAGCGCAGGTAGCTCCTGATAAAAGAGTGAACAGCGGCGTCAGAATCGTCCGCCGTAATAGCGCTGCCCCAGCACCGACTGCAGTTGCTGCACCACGCCGAAGGCGTCCTTGAGAGTGCCGCGCTCGAAGCTGGAGAGCTCGTCCAGCTTCAGGTGGTTGTCCGGCGCCGTGCCGGTGGCGATCTGGCGCGTCTGGTGAGCGATGCGCATGCTGGAGATGAATTCCAGCGCCTCGCGCAGGTCGCGCGCGGCGCGCGGGGTGATCTCGCCGCCGACAGCGGCCACCTCGAGCCGGTCGTGGGTATTGACCGCGTCCAGTCCGCCGGCCAGCGAGTAGATGCGTGCCAGATCGACGATGGGCACGATGCCTCCGTGCTTCAGGTCCACCGTGCCGGGGTGCTCGCCCCCGCGGCTGACCGAGATCTGGCCGAACAGGCCCAGCGGTGGCCGCTGCTTGAGCGCGTTGCCCACCATGTGCACCAGGAACAACCGGTTGCCGCGCGTGCGCTGCAGCACTTCTTCGCGCAGGCCGTGCAGCAGCGTGGTGTCGCCATGGATGGCGCGCTGGTCGAAGAACACCGATGTCAGCATCAGCGCCATCGCCTCCGGCTTCTTGGTCCACTGGTCGAAGTACTGCCGCCAGCGCGCTTGCGGCTGGCGCCACTGGTCGGTCATGGCCATCATCTCGCCGGGGCAATGCACGTAGCCGCAGGCGTCCAGGCCGTCGCAGACGAACCGTGCGAACGCGCGGAAGTACTCGCCGTGCTCGGCTGGGCGATAGTCGTCCGACAGGATCAGGCAGTTGTCCTGGTCGGTGCGCGCCGCCTGCTCCATGCGTGCCTGCGAACCGGCGGCCACCCAGGCGTAGGGCACTGGCGCGGGGCCCAGTTGCCGCTCGGCCAACTGGATCAGCCGCACCGTGAAGGCGTCGGTGACCGAGGTGATGATGTGGCCGGTGCTGTAGGCGTTGGTTTCGGCCTTGGCCAGGTTGCTTTGCAGTGAGCCGACGCGGGCGCTGCAGGCCACCAGCCCGGCCAGGTCGGCCTGCTTGTGGATGTCGCTGGTCAGGTAGACGGCCGACGGGCTTTGGTGGCGGCTGAGGTCGGTGGCGGTGACCATGCCGACCACGCGGGTGCCGTCCAGCACCGGCACGTGGTGGATGTTCTGGCGCGCCATCATCACCATGGCGTCGAATATTGAATCGTGTGTTTGCAGCGTCAGTGGCGCCAGGGTGGCGATGTCGGCCACTGGCCGCGCGCTGTCCAGGCCAGCGGCCAGCACGCGTGAGCGCAGATCGCGGTCGGTGATCAGCCCGAAGAGCTGATCGTCCTGCGTCAGCAGGATCGATGACACCTGGGCATCGGCCATGCGGCGCGATGCCTCGCGGATGCTTTGCGCGCGGTCGATGGTGACCGGAGCGCGCGTGATCAGGCTGCTGATGGGCTGCGTCATGACGTTGCCCGATTGCGGTGCGTCCGCGCGCGGCCCAGCGCGCGACGCCCGCGGGATGGCCGGCAGCAGCGGCAGCAGCCGTGGGTTGGCCTGGGTCAATGCGCGCAACGTCTCGATGTCGAGGAACAGCACCTCGCTGGTGGCCGTTGCCGTGGCGTGCAGCGCGTCGTCATGGTCCAGCGTGGTGGCGCCGGCGCCGAACAGCTCTCCCGGCCGCAGCGGCAGCCGCCAGGCGGCCTCGGCATCGACCAGATCGACCGTGCCGGCCACCAGCCAGCCCAGATGCTCGGGCATCTCGCTCTCGGTCAATACGATTTCGCCATCGGCGAAGCGCTGACAGCGCCATTGCGGCGCCAGCGCCATCCGCTCGGCCTCGGTCAGCAGGCTGAACACGCGGTGGGCCGCCAACTGATTCTGGATTTCCGTCACTTGCATCGCGCCACCTGTGGAGTGTGGGATGGGGGAAACGACGTCATCAAGGCTGCGTCGGGGGTCAATCCGACGCCAAACCATTGTTGCAGAGCGTGGGGGCACGTTGCTCCAGTGACCCTATTGAGAGTTTCGTCATTCAGGACAAGCCTATGTACTGCCTTCACTTCATCCCGTCATTGCGGCGAAGGCCGCAATCCACACGGTGTCCGCGGGTCAACGCCGTGTCAAAGTGACGTCCCATGGATTGCGGCCTTCGCCGCAATGACGAGGGGATGTGAGGGGGGGGTCTGATGTCCCGCGCTGTCGTGATTTTTGAAATCATCAATAGAAACGGCCGTTGGATGCGCCCGAGCGTGCCGTGACGGGTGTGCCAGGCAAGGGCAAGTACCTCCGCAGGCTCGTGTCTGCGAGGGCGAGCAACGGCGCATGGCACGCCCAGCGCGGTGCGATCGGATGCATAGCGCGCTCACCCTACAGGTGAGCGTGACCAAAGCCGTGAAAGTCAGCACCCATGCGGGTTGCACAGGATGGCCGCGCGCCCGGCCTAGTGTGGGCGCTTACCGAATTTCCCATTTGGCGCCGCCGTCCGTGGATGTCTCCAGATAGTGTCCAAGGCTGTAGCGCAGCATCACCTTGCCCGTCGGGTCGATCCAGAACGGATCAAGCCAAGTATGGCCGCCGGATACCTTTTCGGGCGTGGTGAACGGCCCCTGGGTCCAGGTCTGGCCACCGTCCTGCGAGATCTGCATGTGCTGTTTGTCCGACCCCATGAGTCCAACCGAGTGGACCTGCACCCAGCCACGCTGCTTGTCGATGAAATGCGGTTGCGTGGCATTGATCCAGGTGGACATGCGATTCCAGGTGCGGCCGTAGTCGTTCGACGTGGCGATCCAGCCCGGCCCCCACATGCCCGCGATGAAGCCGTCGGGCGTAATCTTGAAGCCATGCCTGAACGCGCGCTGCGTGGTGGTGGTTTCCCACTGGCCGGTGCGCAGATCCATGGAGTGCAGTTGCTTGGGAGGGGTATGAACCACCAGCCGCTCGTTCGAGGCCTCGGCGAAGTTGGGCAACCGCCAGTCGCGCAGCACGAACATGCGCGTGTCGAAGGCCGGTGACTCGTTGGAGTGCTCGGTGGGCAGCTCGCGCACCAGCGTCCAGTCGGTCAGCGAGCGGGGGTCGGCGCGGTACACGGCGACCTTGCTTTCGCGGTCGGCCACCAGGTAGACGCGGCCATCGCTGGCTTGTTGCAGCAGCAGCACGATGTCGCCCGGCGACAGCAACTGGATGGGCGTGATGGTCTGGCGCTTGGGATCGTTCAGCGCCAGAAAACCGGACTCTCCGCCCACCAGCAAGCGGCCATCGGCCAGCACCTCGAAGGCCTGGATGGCGTGCGCGGTGTCCATGTGGATGCGCTCACGGCGGCCAGCCTTGATGTCGTAGATTTCGACGACGCCCAGCGGCCCGCCGGACATGGACAGATGGTCGTTGACGAAGCGCGAATTGACCGCGGCCCGGGTGCGCCGGACGGCCTGGTGCAGCGCCGCCTTGTCCGCCGTGCCGATGGTGCCGACCAGTGGCGGCTGCGCCAGCATGGTGGCGGCCATTTTCGGCAGGCGCGCTTTCAGCAGGGCATCGACCGCGACCGGGGTTGGGTGGCTGCTGATGAGAAACGAGGTCTGCCACTCCCGCCAGTTGGGTCTTTTGCTGTCGACTCTCGTGTCTGTTTCGATCAGCGGTACGAAAACCAGCGTGCGCAGGTCGGTGACGCGCCGGGCCTGCACCTCGAACGGGTCACCCGCCTTGTCCAGCGGCACCGTGACCTCGGCCATCAAGTTCTCCGTTCCAACCAGCGACGTGGGCTGATAGCGCCCGGCTGGCAAGCGGCCCAGGAAGGTGGCGGTCTGGGTTTGGCCGAATTGCTGGGCAAGCAGCGAAATCTCCTGGCCCGTGGTCAGCGAACGGACCTTCAGCTCGCGCAGCTTGATGCTTCCCGAGGTGTTGACCAGCCGCAGCGCCACCAGGCCATCGTTGGGATCGGGCTCGGTGGTTGCGTCCACCATGGTCGGATGCGTGGTGGCGCACCCGGCCAACGCGGCGGCCAGCATGGCTGGCGCCAACGCGCGCGCCCAGCGGCGCAAGAGTTTTGTGAAATGCATGTGCTTTTCCTCCAAATCAATCCCTCGAAAAGGGCGTCGGGATGCAGTCTACTGGCGCAAAACGAAAGTGCTATTTGATTCGGGTCAGCATCGGAGCCGTGACGGCTTGCCGGCGCTTTTTTCCGTGAACAGCGGCTTGCCGCGAAGTGCGGTTCGTGGCGCTTGGCCTATCGGCTCCACGGCTGGGACTGTCCATTTCATGCGCTGCTCACTGGCCCTCGTCATGGCGGCTTTCGCCGCCAATAGCTTGTGCTATTGGCAAGGAATGCAACGCCGCAGGGCGCCCGAGGCCGGGGACAAGTGCGGCGCGAGGAGTTTGAGGACAGCCTCTCATGCCGTTTCGCGTTCAAAACGGTAGCTTTTGATGCTGCGGAATGCCTCGCACTCGGCGTCAGTCATGCCGTCATCGAAGCGCAGCGAGGTCATTCCGTCATCGCATCGGGCGCGAGCAGCTATCTTTTTGAACGCGAACCAGTATCAGAAGTCCACCAGGCTCAGACCGACGCTGAACACCGTGCGCTTGAAGTTGTAGTCCAGCAGGCTGTCGCCATAGCCGTGGAACAGCGAGGTGTACAGGCGCAGGCCCGAGAAGCTGTTGCCCAGGCCATCGCCCAGCGAGCGCGTCCACTCCAGCCGGCCCGAGCCATGGCGGTTGAACGTGCCGGTGTAGGTGGCGCGCAGCGTGTTCTTCGCGTTGATGGCCCAGCCCAGCGTGACTTCGCCGCGCCCGATGTGGCGGGTGATGTCGGGGTTGTTGTCATTCTCGGCCGATTCGGGCAGGCGTTTCCACAATTTCATCTGCAGTGTGTAGCGGTCGTCCTTCTCGAAGCCGGCCATCGCGTAGACACGGTTCCAACTGCGCGAGAGCGGGTCGCTCTGACCGTTGGACTGGTGCGACACGCCCAGGCCGCTGTAGCGCCACAGCCAGCCGCCTGGCAGCTTGGCGGTGGTGGGGTAGATGTAGATCAGCTCGGGCAGGTGGTCGGTGTTGCGAAACGGGCGCGACAGGCCGGGGTTGAATACTTGCCAGTACGACTGCTGGCTGTAGGCCGCCCACAGCGAATCGCGCAGCGTGCCGTCTGGCGGCGTCAGCAGGCCGCTGGCCAGCTTGGTGCGCACCGACAGCGACAGCCGCATTTCCTGCTTGCTGTAGTCGATGGGCGTGGTCGCGCTGTTGACGGGATTGGGCGAGGTGGGCTGGCCGTTGACGCGCGTGCTGGCCGCCACCGACACCGTGGTGGGGTGAAAGGCGCGCAGCCCGAAGGTGGGGCAGCTGGAGCCGGATTCCAGCTCCCAGAAGCGCGACATGTCCGAGAACTGGCGGTCGCGGCAGCCCTGCTCCAGCCCCACGCCGACGATGCCGGCCGAGGCCGACGCCGGCTTGCCGTCGGGCAGCTCCGGCTGCGCCGTTGCCAGGGCGGCGGCGACTTCCGTGCGCACCGCCGCCGCCTGCGCGCTGGGGCTGGTGTTGCTGGACACGGGCGAGGCCTGCACCGAGCGCGCTTTTTCCTCGATGGCGCTGATCAGCGCGCGCTGCTCGCGTGCCCAATCGTCGAAGCAGGCCAGGCGCTCGCGGTCGCCACGCCCCACGCACTGCTGCCACGCGGCGGCACTGTCGACGCGGTGCTCGATATCGCTGGAAGATGGCTCGGAGGCCTGCGCGAGCACCGCGGCGGGCGCCAGCATGGCCGCGCCAATGGCGGCGCGGAAGAATCGCGGGGGGAAATGAGGTGTCACGGCGGATGGAGGCAAGCAGCGCAAAACCCCGGCGCGGCCAGGGGCACGGCCCGATTTTGCACTGCCGCCGTGACGGAGGGGCGACTGGAGCGCGCCTGCTTCGTCATCGTCGTGGCCGCGCGTCAGTCACTTTGTCGGTCACTTCCAGTTGACACCGCCGTCGGTCGATGCCCTCAGCATTCCCCAGGAGGTGTAGCGCAGCAACACCTTGCCCGCCGGGTCGGCCCAAAGCGGATCACCGCCCGCGTCGAAAGGCAGGCCCTTGACCAACGGCCCTTTGACCCAGGTTTGTCCACCGTCTTGCGAGGTGTGGAGGTACCGATCCATCGAGAGCGAGAATTCGGGAGGGAGCGCCACCATCCACCCCTTTTGCCGGCTGATGAAATGGTGCTGTGAAGCAAATCCCTGGGGCGGCAGCTGGTTCCACGTGCGGCCGTAGTCGGTGGTCGTGATGACCCGGTCGGGGGTGGTGAGCGTGTTGTCGGCGATGCCCAGGCCATAGACCAGGCCATCCGGCGTGACCTTGAAACCACGGCCCATGGAGCGCGGCGAGGCCGCCGTTTCCCATTGCCCGGTGCGCCAGTCCATTGAATGCAGCTGCTTGGGGTAGGCAAAGATCACCAGGCGCTCGTTGGAGGCCGCGGCGGCGGCGCGCAGCTTTTGGGCGCGATCGGGCACCGGGCTCTTGTCGGGGCGCTCGGCAGGCAGCTCGCGCAGCAACGTCCAGTCGGTCGGCGAGCGCGGCTCGGCGCGGTACACGGCCACGCCGCTGTCGCGGTCGACGACCAGGTAGAGGCGCCCGTCCGGGGCCTGCCGCAGCGCCAGCACCATATCACTCGGCGACAGCAGTTGAATGGGCGTGACGGTCCCGCGCTTGGGGTCGTTCAGGGCCAGAAAGCCGGCTTCGCCACCCGCCAGCAGGCGGCCATCGGCCAGCAACTCGACCGCCTCGATGGCGTGCGCGGTGTTCATGTGCACCTGTTCTAGCCGGTCGGTCTTGGCGTTGTAGATCTGGACGACGCCCAGCGGGCCGCCGGCCATGGACAGATGGTCGTTGACGAAGCGTGGATTGGCCGTGGCCGGCGTGCGCTGGACCGCTTCGCGCCGCACCGCGGCGTCCGGCGCGCCCATGCTCCCCACCAGCGGCGGCTGGGCCAGCATGGTGGCGGCCATCTTCGGCAGGCGCGCCTTCAGCAGGGCTTCCAC
This sequence comes from Pseudomonadota bacterium, assembly GCA_030538085.1. Lineage (GTDB taxonomy): Bacteria > Pseudomonadota > Gammaproteobacteria > Burkholderiales > Burkholderiaceae_C > Ottowia. The sequence goes on from JAUNUR010000016.1 coordinate 7,128, forward strand.
CGCGACTGGTGTCCGGTCACCGCTGAGACCGAAAGAGAATCTCGACTCCGAACTGATGTTGGCGCGCGAGGGCTCCACGCTTCTTTCCGTTTCCATCAAGGGGACGAACACCAGCGTGCGCAAATCGGTGACGCGCCGCGCCTGCACCTCGAATGGGGGCGTTGCCTTGTCCAGCGGTACCGTGAGCGCCTCGCCGGCCTTCACCCCCGCGCCCGCGCCCATGAAAGAAATGGGCTGGTAGCGCCCGGCGGGCAGGCGCCCAATGAAGGTAAGGGTCTGGGTTTGCCCAAACGACTCGGCCCGCAGCGGCAGCTTTTCGTCCGTGTCCAGCGAGCGCACCATGAAGCTGTGCACCCGCATCGCGGATGCGTTGACCAGCCGCAGCGTGACCAGGCCGTCGTTGGGCTCGGGTTCGGTATCCACGTTCAGCGCGGTGGGATGCGCGCAGGCGGCCAGTGCCGCCACCAGCACACCCGCCGCCACCGCGCGCGCGACGCGGCTCCAATATTCAATGAAACGCATGATTTTCTTCCTCCAGATGATCCCAAACCGGGAATTGCCACCCAGTCTACCGGCGACGACCTATGTCTTACATGGTGACGTTGTGGTTTTTGCCGGTGACTTTGACTGCTGCTGTCGCAGCCGGGACGCCGCCACAAAAACGATGGGAAACCGCATGCGTATATGCGTGGATGCATGCTCTGAAACTCGTTGATAAGCCTTCAACCTAGAAACGGCAGTTGACCGCTCGCCATCCTTGGACAACTGGCATGAGCACTGACTTTCACGGCTTCGATCACATTCACCTGTTGGGTGAGCGCGCTATGCACCCGATCGCACCGCGCTGGGTGCGCCATGCCGCGTTGCTCGTCCTTGCAGGCACGCACCTGCTGCGTCCTCACGTCTTGCCTGGCACGCCCATCACGGTACGCTCGGGCGCATCCAACTGCCGTTTCTAGGTTCACCGGCGGCACCACGCCATTGACGATGCTGTCGGGGGCGATCACCTCGATCACGAACAGGCCGTAATTGGGCAGTGCCTCGCCAATCGTCACCGGCTCGGCTTGGGTACAGTGCCGCCATGTCTGATCGTGCGCCAATGCTGTTTTCGCTCCAGGGCACGCGCCGCCGTGTCATCTACGTCGCGCTGTACGAGCTGATCGCCATCGTCGTGGTCACGCTGGCGATGCTTTTGTTCACCGACCATGGTTTGAGCAACTCGGGCGGCATGGCGGTGGGCAGCTCGGCCATCGCGGTGGGGTGGAACCTGGTGTTCAACTATTTCTTCGAGCGCTGGGAGTTGCGCCAGCCCGTGCGTGGCCGCAGCACGGCGCGGCGCGTGGCGCATGCCATTGGCTTCGAGGGCGGGCTGCTGCTGTGGCTGGTGCCCTTCATCGCCTGGTGGCTGGGCGTGAGCCTGTGGCAGGCGCTGGTGCTGGACATCGGGTTGCTGGTGTTCTTCCTGGTCTACACCTTCGTGTTTACCTGGGTCTTTGATCGCGCTTTTGGTCTGCCGGCGGGAATTGCTCCCCCCTGAGAGGCTGTCCTCAAACTCCTCGCGCCGTGCTTGTCTCCGGTCTCGGGTGCCCTGCGGCGTTGCATCCCTTGCCAATAGCACAACCTGCGAGGACGAGCAACGCAGCATGGCGCGGCCAGCGCGGTGCGATCGGGTGCATCCAACTGCCGTTTCTATTGAGAGTTTCGTAATTCAGGACAAGCCTATGTCATGCCTTCACCTCATCCCGTCATTGCGGCGAAGGCCGCAATCCACACGGTGTCCGTGGGTCAATGCCGTGTCAAGGTGACACTCCATGGATTGCGGCCTTCGCCGCAATGACGAGGGGATGTGAGGGGGGGCTGATGTCCCGCGCTGTCGTGATTTTTGAAAATATCAATAGGCTGAGCCGCTCGCGCGGTTTCCCCCAAAGGGGGCAACGCCAGCGGCCGGGCCAAGCCCGCTTCGCGGCGTTCTCGCCTGGCCTGTTCCGCAGCCTTTTGAACAGCCCGGCACAATGCGCGGATGCTGCAACTCGCCCACATCCAGCAAGCCGCCGAGCGCCTGAAAGGCCAGGTGCTCGACACGCCTTGCGTCGAATCGCGCACGCTCTCGCAGGTGACGGGCGCGCAGGTATTCCTGAAGATGGAGAACCTGCAGTTCACCGCCTCGTTCAAGGAGCGCGGCGCCTACAACAAGCTGGCGCAGCTCAGCGCCGACGAGCGCGCGCGTGGCGTGATCGCCATGAGCGCCGGCAACCACGCGCAAGGCGTGGCTTTTCATGCCGAGCGGCTGGGCATTCGCGCCGTGATCGTGATGCCGCGCTTCACCCCCGGCGTGAAGGTGGCGCGCACGCAGGGTTTCGGTGCCGAGGTGATCCTGCACGGCGACACGCTGGATGCAGCCAGCGCGCACGCACAGGCGCTGGCGCATGAGCAAGGGCTGACTTTCGTTCATCCCTTTGATGACGAGGCCATCATGGCCGGCCAGGGCACGCTGGCGCTGGAGATGCTGGCCGAGCAGCCCGCGCTGGACACGCTGGTGGTACCCATTGGCGGCGGTGGCCTGATCAGCGGCGTGGCCACGGCGGCCAAGGCGCTGAAGCCCGGCATTCGCGTGGTGGGCGTGCAGACGGCGCGCTTTCCGGGCGCGGTGAATGCGGTGACGGGCAGCACGCATGCGCAGGGCGCGAGCACCATTGCCGAGGGCATTGCCGTCAGCGGCCCGGGCGCCGCCTGCCTGCCGGTCCTGCGCGAGCGCGTGGATGAATTGCTGCTGGTGGACGAGGGCGACATCGAGCAGGCCATCGTGCTGCTGCTGGAAATCGAGAAAACGCTGTCCGAGGGCGCGGGCGCCGCCGCGCTGGCGGCGCTGCTGCGGCACCCGGCGCCGTTCCGGGGGCACAAGGTGGGGCTGGTGCTGTCGGGCGGCAACATCGACCCCATGCTGCTGGCCGCCATCATCGGGCGCGGCATGGTGCGTTCGGGCCGGCTGGCGCGCATCGTGGTGAACACGCGCGACGTGCCCGGATCGCTGGCGCGCGTGACGGCGCTGGTGGCGGAGGGCGGCGCCAACGTGCAGGAGATTCACCACCAGCGCGCCTTCACGTTGCTGGCGGCGCAGAACGTGGAGATCGAGATGGTGCTGCAGACGCGCGACGCGGCCCATGTGCGCGAACTGCTGGCGCGGCTGACCGCCGAGGGGCTGGAAGCGCGCTGGCTGGGCGGGGCCTGACTATGACAAATGACGAATGGCCTCTTTGTCATTTTGAAAGCGAATGCGCATGAACCCCAAACCTTCCGCTACCGGCCTGATCCGCATCCGCGGCGCGCGCCAGCACAACCTAAAAAACCTGGATCTCGACATCCGCACCGGCGAAATGACGGTGGTGACGGGGCCCAGCGGCTCGGGCAAGTCGAGCCTGGTGTTCGACACGCTGTACGCCGAGGGGCAGCGCCGCTACGTCGAAACCTTCAGCGCCTATGCGCGCCAGTTTCTCGACCGCATGGACAAACCAGCGGTGGACCGGGTGGAGGGCGTGCCGCCGGCGATTGCCATCGACCAGACCAACCCGGTGCGCAGTTCGCGCTCCACCGTCGGCACGATGACGGAGCTGAACGACCACCTGAAGCTGCTGTTCGCGCGTGCGGGCCAGTTGTTCGACCGCGAGACGGCGCAGCCGGTGCGGCATGACAACGCGGATTCGATCTATGCGGAGATGGTGCGGCGGGCGGCTGAAGCCGGCGATCCGCGCCTCGTCGTCACTTTCGCCGTGGAGTTGCCAGTTGGCACGTTGGCCGACGAAGTGCAGCAATGGCTGTCCGCCAGCGGCTTCACACGCGTGCAGGCGGAGCGCGAGGCAACGAGCGCCGCGCCGGGCCGCCCCAAGCAAGCGAGCGCCCCCTCGGGGGGCAGCGCAGACACGTCAGTGCGGAGCGTGGGGGTCGTCAAAGTGCTGGACGTGGTGGCCGACCGCTTTCGCATCGCCGGCGCCGCGCGGGCGCGGGTGATCGAGGCGATCGAGGTCGCGCTCAAGCGCGGCGGCGGGCGCATGGTGGTCTATGCGTTGCCGGCCGATGAGGGCGCGGAACCTGAGCTGTGGAAGTTCTCCACCGGCCTGCACTGCCCCGAGAGCAATATCCGCTACGCCGACCCGATCCCGTCGATGTTCTCGTTCAACTCGGCCGTGGGCGCGTGCGACAGCTGCCGCGGCTTCGGTCGCGTGATCGGTGTCGACTGGGGGCTGGTGATCCCGGACGAGCGCCTCACGCTGCGCGCCGGCGCCGTCAAACCGATCCAGACACCGGCCTGGCGCGAGGCGCAGGACGACCTGATGCGCCATGCCGAGGCCGCCGGCATCCCGCGCGACACGCCGTGGAACAAGCTCACGCCCGAGCAGAAGCACTGGGTGATCGAGGGCACGCCCAACTTCAAGGAGGGCAACTGGAATAAGCAGTGGTACGGCATCCGCCGCTTCTTCCAATACCTGGAGAGCAAGGCGTACAAGATGCACATCCGCGTGCTGCTGTCCAAGTACCGCAGCTACACCACCTGCCCCGACTGCGGCGGTGCGCGGCTGAAGCTGGAGAGCCTGTTGTGGCGCGTGGGCAGCAAGGCCGATGCCGATGCGGTGCTGCCGCCGTCGCAACGCTTCATGCCGGTAGGTGTGGGCTGGTCGCGCGCGCAACTCGAAAGCCTGCCGGGCCTGAGCCTGCACGACCTGATGCTGATGCCCATCGATCGGCTGCGGCGCTTCTTCGATCTGCTGGATGCATCCACACCCTCCCCCGCTGGGGGAGGGCAGGGGTGGGGGCAGACCGCGTCCGCCATGAATGCTGTCGGCCCCTCACCCCAGCCCTCTCCCCAGAGGGGCGAGGGAGAAATAGCTGACACCGCTGGCGCCGCTGTAGCGGTGCGGCCCCCGCTCCCTCTCCCGCTTGCGGGAGAGGGCTGGGGTGAGGGTGCGCGCAGTGCCGATGCCCAGGCCCTCAAGCTGATCCTGGACGAGATCGGCACGCGCCTGAAATACCTGTGCGAGGTCGGCATCGGCTACCTCACGCTCGACCGCCAGAGCCGCACGCTGAGCGGCGGCGAGGTGCAGCGCATCAACCTGACCACGGCGCTGGGCACCTCGCTGGTCAACACACTGTTCGTGCTGGACGAGCCCAGCATCGGCCTCCACCCGCGCGACATGGACCGCATCACCGAGGCCATGCAGCGCCTCAAGAACGCCGGCAACACGCTGGTGGTGGTCGAGCACGACCCGGCCGTGATGCTGGCCGCCGACCGCGTGCTCGACTTCGGCCCCGGCCCCGGCGCGCAGGGTGGGCGCATCGTGTTCGACGGCACGCCCGACGAGCTGCGCGCCGCCGACACGCTGACCGGCGCCTACCTCGGCGGGCGCAAATCCATCGGCTTGGGCTTTGGGCGACCAGTGGCGGCGGGCACGCCGCGCCTGATTCTGGAAGGCGCGACCGAGCACAACCTGAAGAACGTCAGCGTCGAGTTTCCGCTGCAGCGCCTCGTCACCGTGACGGGCGTCAGCGGCTCGGGCAAGTCCACGCTGATCCAGGACGTGCTGGCGCCCGCGCTGCTGCGCCACTTCGGCAAGGCCACCGAATCGCCCGGCGCGCACGACCGTCTGCTGGGCGCCGAGCAGTTGGCCGATGTAGTGTTCGTCGACCAGTCACCCATCGGCAAGACGGCGCGCTCCAACCCCGTCAGCTACGTCGGCGCGTGGGATGCGATCCGCAAGCTGTTCGCCGATGCGCCGCTGGCCAAACAACGCAGCTACACGGCGGCCAAGTTCAGCTTCAACAGTGGCGACGGGCGCTGCCCGACCTGCGGCGGCTCGGGCTTCGAGCATGTGGAGATGCAGTTCCTGAGCGATGTGTACCTGCGCTGCCCGGATTGCGACGGCAAGCGGTATCGGCCCGAGATTCTGGAGGTCAAGATTGAGCGCCCGGTAAGAAAACTGGGGTCGGATTCCGATTTCCAGGGCGCAGCGGATCGTTTGTCTGCCGCCGCCGATGGGAAATCGGACTCTGACCCCAATTTTCTGGCCCACCGCACGCGGGCGCTCAACGTCGCCGACGTGCTCGACCTCACCGTGGCCGAAGCCGCGCAACTGTTCGTCGCCGACCGTGAGGTGATCCGCGCGCTGCAACCCATCGTCGACGTGGGTCTGGACTACGTGAAGCTCGGTCAGCCCGTGCCGACGCTGTCCGGCGGCGAGGCACAGCGCCTGAAGCTGGCCGACTTCCTGGCCGAAGCGGCGAAACATGCCCCCACGCTCGCCGCGTCGCATGCTTCGCTGCCCCCCGAGGGGGCTGGCTGGACTTGGGGCGGCCCGGCGTCCAGCCGCGCCACCGCCAGCCGCCAGCCGACGGCGAAGAAGGGCACGCTGTTCCTGTTCGACGAGCCGACCACCGGCCTGCACTTCGACGACATCGCCAAGCTGATGCGCGCGCTGCGCAAGCTGCTCGACGCAGGGCATTCGCTGGTGGTGATCGAGCACAACCTGGACGTGATGCGGGCCAGCGACTGGCTGATCGACCTCGGCCCCGAAGGCGGCGACGCGGGCGGCCAGGTGGTGGCGCAGGGCGCGCCGGATGAACTGGCGCAGCACCCCACGTCGCACACGGGCGCGGCTTTACGCGACTACGCTGCGCGGTTGGACGTTCAGCGTTCGGCGTTCAGCGTGGAAGAACCCCGTGCCATGTACCACGCCCAACGCCCAACGCCCAACGCTGAACCTGTGATCGAGATCGTGCACGCCCGCGAGCACAACCTGAAAAACCTTAGCGTTGACATTCCGCGTGGCAAGTTCAATGTCATCACCGGTGTTAGCGGCTCGGGCAAATCCACGCTGGCCTTCGACATCCTGTTCAACGAGGGGCAGCGGCGCTACCTCGAATCGCTCAACGCCTACGCCCGCAGCATCGTGCAGCCGGCGGGCCGGCCCGAGGTGGATGCGGTGTACGGCATTCCGCCCACCGTCGCCATCGAGCAGCGCCTGTCGCGCGGCGGGCGCAAGAGCACCGTGGGCACGACGACCGAGGTTTGGCACTTTCTGCGCCTGCTCTACGTCAAGCTGGGCGTGCAGCACTGCGTGCACGACGGCGCCGCAGTGCAGCCGCAGACGCCCGAGCGCATCGTGGCGCAGGTCATGGCGCGCTTTCGTGGCCAGACTATCGGACTGCTGGCACCGCTGGTGGTGGCACGCAAGGGCGTCTATACCGAGCTGGCCGACTGGGCGCGCCCGCGCGGCTTCACGCACCTGCGGGTCGATGGCGAGTTTTTGCCGACCACGAACTTCCCCCGCATCGACCGCTTCAAGGAGCACACCATCGAGCTGCCGGTGATGAGCCTGCAGGTGACGCCCGGCAACGAGGCGCAGTTGCGCGAATCGGTCGCGCGCGCGTTGGAGCACGGCAAGGGCGTGGTGCACGTGCTGCACGACATCGCTGGCCTGCGCAACGCGATGGAAACCGGCCAGCCCACGGCACGCATCGGCCAGGTGGATGTGTTCTCGACCAAGCGCGCCTGCCCGGTGTGCGCCACCAGCTATGCCGAGCTGGACCCGCGCCTGTTCAGCTACAACAGCAAGCACGGCTGGTGCCCCGACTGCGTGGGCACGGGCGTGAAGTTGACGCGCGAGCAGCGCAAGGCGCTGGACGATTCGGTGCTGGCCGACGACCAGAAGGGGCGCGAGCAGACCTTTGCCGAGCCGGAGGTGGAGGACGTGGGCGACGCCGTGTGCCCCACCTGCCAGGGCACGCGACTGAATCCGGTGGCGCGGGCGGTGCTGCTGGAAGCGCCCCGGCCCCTCACCCCAACCCTCTCCCCAGAGGGGCGAGGGAGCAAGGCCGGTGACGCTTCGCCGAACTTACTCCCTCTCCCGCTCGCGGGAGAGGGCGGGGGTGAGGGTGGGATTTCGATTGCCCAACTCGCCCACCTCAGCGTGCGCGACCTGCGCGCCTGGTTCGATGACTTGCGGCTCGAAGGCCGCGAGGCCGACATCGCGCGCGACCTGCTGCCGGAGATCAAGGGCCGGCTCGACTTTCTGGAGCAGGTCGGCCTGGGCTACCTCACGCTCGACCGTGGCGCGCCCACGCTGAGCGGTGGCGAGGCGCAGCGCATCCGCCTGGCGGCGCAGCTTGGCAGCAACCTGCAAGGCGTGTGCTACGTGCTCGACGAGCCGACCATCGGCCTGCACGCGCGCGACAACCAGATCCTGCTGAACGCACTGCACACACTCAGCGACAAGGGCAACACGCTGGTGGTGGTGGAGCACGACGAGGACACCATCCGCCGCGCCGAGCACCTGATCGACATCGGCCCAGGCGCGGGCGTGCGCGGCGGCCGGCTGGTGGCCGAGGGCACGGCGGCCGACCTCGAAGCCGCCGCCGATTCGGCCACCGGGCGCTACCTGCGCGACGCCATGCGGCATCCGATGCAAGCTCGCCGCGTGGTCTTGCCCCTTCTCCCGCAGGCGGGAGAGGGTGGGGGTGAGGGCCAGCGCGCCAAGTCAAGGAAGGCGGTCAGCACGACGACGCACCCCCTCACCCCCACCCTCTCCCCAGAGGGGCGAGGGAGCAAGCCCGGCGACGCGCCGGTGATCTGGCTGCATTTGCTGGGCGCCCATCTGCACAACCTGCGCGACGTTGACGTGGCCGTGCCGCTGCGGCGCCTGGTCGCGGTGACGGGTGTCAGCGGCTCGGGCAAGTCCACCCTGGCGCGCGACGTGCTGCTGACCAACGTGGCGGCCTGGGTCGGCCAGCGCGCCACCAAGGCCGGGCGCGAGGCGATGGACGCCGGCAAGGCCCCGCCGCTCGTTGGGTGTACCGGCCTGCGCGGCTTCGAGGGCATCGACCGCGTGCTCGAAGTCGACCAGACGCCCATCGGCAAGACGCCTCGCTCCTGCCCCGCCACCTACATCGGCTTCTGGGACACGGTGCGTCGGCTGTTCGCCGACACGCTGGAAGCCAAGGCGCGTGGCTATGGCCCGGGGCGCTTCAGCTTCAACACCAGCGACGGCCGCTGCCCCAGCTGCGAAGGCCAGGGCGTGCGCACCATCGCCATGAGCTTTCTGCCTGACGTGAAAGTGCCCTGCGAGGTCTGCCACGGCGCACGCTTCAACCCCGAGACGCTGGCCGTCACCTGGCGCGGCAAGAACATCGGCGACGTGCTGCGGATGGAAGTGGATGAGGCGGTGGAGTTCTTCGCCAGCATGCCCGCCATCGCGCATCCGCTGCAACTGCTGAAGGATGTGGGCCTGGGCTATCTGACGCTGGGCCAACCATCGCCTACGTTGTCGGGCGGCGAGGCGCAGCGCATCAAGCTGGTGACGGAGCTGTCGAAGGTGCGCGACGACGTCGGCAAGCGCGGCCAACGCACGCCGCACACGCTTTACGTGCTCGACGAACCCACGGTCGGTCTGCACATGCAGGACGTGGAAAAGCTCATCCGCGTGCTGCACCGCCTGGTCGATAGCGGCCAGAGCGTGATCGTGATCGAGCACGACCTCGACCTGGTCGCCGAGGCCGACTGGATCATCGACCTGGGGCCGGAAGGTGGCGACGGCGGCGGCCAGCTGGTGGCCGCCGGCACGCCCGAGGACGTGGTGCGCGCCGGCACGCACACGGGGCAGGCGCTGGCGCCGGTGCTGGGGCGTTGAACCTATTGAAAGTTTCGTAATTCAGGACAAGCATACGTAATGCCTTTACCTCATCCCGTCATTGCGGCGAAGGCCGCAATCCACACGGTGTCCGCGGGTGAATGCCGTATCAAGGTGACGCCCCATGGATTGCGGCCTTCGCCGCAATGACGAGGGGATGTGAGGGGATTTTTCTGATGGCCCGCGCTGTCTTGATTTTTGAAAATCTCAATAGAAACGGCGGGTCAGACACCAGAAGCTCTCTCAAAACAGGCGATATTGATTTGACACCAAATTTGAGTATCAATAGAGGAGCTGCTCGCGCTTGTTCATAAGGCACAAAAGCCTGTTTTCGATGCTTAAAAAATTACGCAGGCCCCTCCAGGGGCACCTGTTTCAGCCAAGCCGCCGCGATGCCCGGTCAGCCAGCAGGCGCGCTGCCACTTCGGCAAAGCCCGCGCCGCGTTCCGACGCCGTGATGTAGCGCGGCAGGTGGTGCAGTTGCGCCGCGAAGTGCCGGATGTTGGCCACGCCCACGCTGTGCTCGAAGTGCTCGAACATCACCTGATCGTTGGTCGAATCGCCCACGTAGACCCAGCGCTCGATCTGCGCCGGCAGGTCGATGTCCAGCAGGGTGCGCGCCGCCCAGCAGGCGCCCTGCCACTTGTCGTGCCCGCCGATCCAGCCGTTGACGTGGATGCTGCTGACGGTGGCGCGCAGGCCCTCGCCGCGCATGATGCGCACCACGGCGTCGATCTGCTCGGCACTCAGGTGGTGGAATTCGCCGTGGTCGATGGCGATGTCGGTTTCGCGGCCAGCGGAGTCGCGCGCCAGCGCGGCGCCGGGCACCTCGCGCAGCACGCGCGCCGCGACGGCTTGCAGCCGCTGGAAGTTGGTGGTTCGCGTGGCGGCATCCGCCTGGTACGTCTTGGACAGCCGTGGGGCCGTGCCGGTGCCAGGCGGTGCCGTCCGGGTGTCGTGCGCTGCCGGATGCAGGGCCACGGCGCCGTTTTCGGCCACGATGGCGTGCAGGGGCCAGCTGAGCGCGAAGGGTTCGCTCCAGCCCACCGGCCGGCCGGTGACGGCGATCACCGTGAGCCCGGCGGCGCGCAGATCATGCAGCGCCCGCAGGGCGTCGGACGTGATCTCGCCCGCGGCCGTCAGCGTGTCGTCGATGTCGGTGAAAACGCCCGCGACATGCGCCCAGGCACGCGCGGGCAGGGCGTGCAGCGGTGTCACGCGCGCCGTGTCTAGAGATTCAGTACGCCGGCATCAGCAGGCGGCCGGCGCTGGGCTTGTCGGCAAGCTGCGGACCCGGAACTTCCACCGGGGCGGAGCGCACGCGCTCGGTGCCCAGGCCGGTGGTCGCCGGGCAGGCACCGGTCTGAATGTGCTGCAAGGCGGCGGCCAGCATGCGTTCGGCCGGGTCGCCCAGCGGGCGGCTGAAGTCGTCCGCCACCGAGCAGGTGGCCGGCAGGCCGTTGGCGTAGTCGCCGAAGCCCTTGGCGTTGGTGCCCTGGAACTCGATGGGGTACAGCGCCATGCCGCAGTTGTCCTTGCGCGCGAAGCCGTAGGGCTTGCCGCAGGTGGCGGCGCCGATGGTGACCACCTGCACGTCGATGCCCTGCAGGGCGTTGATGATGGATTCGCTGGCCGAGCAGGAGGAGCTGGTGGTCAGCACGTAGACGCGCGGCAGGCTCAGCATTGGCAGCGGTTCGCCCTCGGGGTGGCGGGCGCTGTCGGCCACCAGCACCTTGGTCACGAAGGGGAAGGTACTTTGGGCGGTTTCGGCGCTGCGCTTGTCGTTGAACTGCAGGCGCTCGAACACCTTGCCTTCGGCGGAGGGGCCGGCAATCATCGAAGCCATGGACATCGCCACGTACAGGTAGCCGCCGCCGTTGTAGCGCAGGTCCAGCACCAGGTCGTTGATGCCGTTGGCGCGCATTGAGGACACGGCGTCGATCAGCTTGTCCTGCGCGAGCTTGGAGTGGTCGGTGAACAGCAGATAGCCCACCTTGCGGCCACCGGCGTCCAGCATGCGGGTGGTGGGCACGGGGTCGTCCTGGATCGGGGCGGCCTTGAGCGTGATCTCGCGCACGGGCGACGAGGGCGTGTCGCGGTAGCTGAAGGTGACGGTGGCGTTGGGGTCGTTCGGGTACCAGCTGTTGTTGGTGGCGGTGGTGATCTTCACCAGCGCGCCACCACGCGCCATGCCCGCCTGGGCCGCGGGCGAGTTGGGCGTGACCATGGCCACGCGCTTGGCGCCGGAGGCATCGTCCTTCCACTCCATGCCGTAACCCACGTTGGCGCCGGTGGAGATGGCATCGGCCGTCGCGACGGGCACGATGAAGCTGAACCGGTCTTTCGGTTTGCCGAAGCGGTCAGGCGCGTCGGTGAGAACGCTGTAGAAATACTTGGATACGTCCGTCGTGCTGGTCACGCTCACGCGCTTGAGCTCGGGATACCAGAGGTAGGCTTCGTTCAGGTAGGACTGCACGAACTGGTTTTGCCCAGTCGGCGTGCAGATGCCGGCCACTTGGGACGAGGGAGGAATGTCGGTATGTACGGGCTGAGTAGGGGGGGTGCTTATGCCAGACCCACTTCCACCGCCGCCGCTTCCACCTTGACCTGGCATTGGTGCAGGTTTTTGGGGAGAACCTGATGTGGGGCCACACGTGGCGCATTGGCCAGGATCACCACCCCCGCCACCGCAGGCGCCAAGCAGCGCGGTCACGGCCAGAACCAGGGCCCACGAACCGAGGGGGCGGGATGTGTTTGGAGTCTTCGCAAGTGCGCGCATGGTCGATACCGTGAGTGGGTGCAAAGGTGTAAGTGTATTGGCTTATGAGGCGGTCATCTGCCGGTTTCCAGCGCCAGCCCCGCATGCTCGCGCAGCGGGTGGAAGTGGATCTTGGGAAAGCGCTCCTGCGCCAGCCGCACGTCATACGGCGAGGTGCACAGGTAGGCCAGTGCATCGGCCGCGTCGTGCGCCATGCGCAGGGGGTAGGCGTTCTCGAATTCGCGCAACTGCTGCGGCGTATCGGCGGTGATCCAGCGGGCGCCCGTGTACTGGCTGCCTTCCAGCCGCACGTCGCAGTCGTACTCGGTCTTCAGGCGGTGCTGCACCACCTCGAACTGCAGTTGGCCCACGGCGCCCAGCATCATGTTGCCGCCGGCGTCGGGCTTGAAGACCTGGATGGCACCCTCTTCACCGAGTTGCGCCAGGCCCTGCTGCAATTGTTTGGTGCGCAGCGGGTTTTTCAGCACCACGGTCATGAACATCTCGGGCGCGAAGAAGGGCAGGCCGGTGAATTGCAGGTTGGCGCCGTCGGTGATGGTGTCGCCCAGTTGCACGCCGCCGTGCGTGGTGAAGCCGATGATGTCACCGGCGTAGGCCTCGTCCACCGCCTCGCGCCGCTGGCTCAGGAAAGTGACCACGCTGGTCGGGCGCAGTTCCTTGCCCGTGCGCTGCACCTTCAGCTTCATGCCCGGCACGTACTTGCCGCTGGCCACGCGCACGAAGGCGATGCGGTCGCGGTGGTTGGCGTCCATGTTGGCTTGCACCTTGAACACGACACCGGCGAAAGTCTTGTCCTCGGGCTGGATGACTTGCTCCTGCACCTCCTTGTTCACCACGGCCACGCTTTTGCGCGGGCGCGGCGGCGGCGCCATGTCGACCAGCGCGTCCAGCACCTCCATCACGCCGAAGTTGTTGACGCCGGAGCCGAAGAACACGGGCGTCTGCTTGGCGGCCAAAAAGGCTTCGTGGTCCCATGTGGGCGAGGCGCCTGCGGCCAGTTCCATGCTTTCCTCGGCGGCCAGAAAAGCATCGCCGAAGCGGGCGACGAGCTTGTCGCGCTCGGCCAGCGGAATCACCTCGAAGTCCTCGGGGCGCTTTTCGCTGCCGGCCTGGAACACTGTCATCGCCTGCGTGCGCAAGTTGATGATGCCGCCGAAGCGCTTGCCCTGGCCCACTGGCCAGGTCATGGGCACGCAGGGCATGCCCAGCTCGCGCTCCACTTCGTCCAGGATGTCCAGCGGGTCGCGCACCTCGCGGTCCATCTTGTTGACGAAGGTGATGATGGGCGTGTCGCGCTGGCGGCAGACCTCGATCAGGCGGCGCGTCTGCGTTTCCACGCCGTTGGCGGCGTCGATCACCATCAGCGCGCTGTCCACGGCGGTCAGCACGCGGTAGGTGTCCTCGCTGAAGTCCTTGTGGCCGGGCGTGTCCAGCAGGTTGATCACATGGTCGCGGTAGACCATCTGCATCACGCTGGATGCGACCGAGATGCCGCGCTGCTTTTCAATTTCCATCCAGTCCGATGTGGCGTGGCGGCTGGCCTTGCGGCCTTTCACGGCGCCAGCGATCTGGATGGCGCCGGAAAACAGCAGCAGCTTTTCCGTCAGCGTGGTCTTGCCGGCGTCGGGGTGGCTGATGATGGCGAAGGTGCGGCGGCGGCGGGTTTCGGTAGCGTGGCTCACGAAAAAATCACTAGAGAAGGTTCGGCGGGTGGTGGTAGGGCGGATAAGCGCAGCGCCATCCGCCTGACTGCGCAGCTCAGGGGTGCCAAATGGCGGATGGCGCTGCGCTTATCCGCCCTACACCCTACGCGCTGCATGGCGCAGGCCAGTGATGGCGTCAGGGCGAATGCCAGCAAAGCCTTCAATTATCGCGGCTGCGGCGTGTCTTGTGCTTTTTCAGTACCGCACGCCGAGGTGCCCAGCGCCTGATACAGGTTCGCCTGCGCTTGCAGCAGGTTCAGCTCGGCATCGACCTGCGCCTGCTCGGCCTGGCGGCGCGATTCCTGCGCGTCCAGCCATTGGCGCAGGGCGATGGCGCCGGCCCGAAAGCGCACCTCGGTCAGTTCGTCGATGCGGCGCGCCTGCGCCACCAGATCGGCCTGGCGCGCCGCGCCCTCGCGCAGGGTGGCGACCGATGAAAGTTGGTTTTCCACTTCGCCCAGCGCGCGCAGCAGGCTCTGGCGGAAGCCGATGACGACCTGCTCGTAGTCGTTCTGCGCGATCTGCGGGTTGCGGCGCATCTCACCAGCGTTCAAAAAAGGCAGGCTCAGGCCCACGCCCAGCGTGGCGACGGGATTGCTGAGCAGGCTGACCAAGGCGGCGCTGCCGGTGCCCAAGCCGCCGGTCAGGCTGATGCCGGGGTAGAACGACAGGCGCACCGCATCGACATTGGCCAGCGCGCCGCGCAGCCGCAGTTCGGCGGCGCGCAGATCGGGCCGGCAGGCCAGCACCTCGGCGGGCAGGCCGGGCACGATGCGCGCGCGCGCGGCGGCGCCCAGCGGCAGGGCACGGCGCTCGGCGTGGGCGGGCAGATCGGCGGGCGGCAAGTCCAGCAGCAGCGCCAGCGCGTGGCGCGCCTCGGTGCGCTGCTGGGTGAGTGAGAGCAGGGTCAGCTCCTGGCTTTGCGTGGCCTGGCGCGCCTGCGCCAAGTCCAGGCCGGAGACGGCGCCGGCCTCGTACTGCGCCTGGGTCAGCGCCAGCGTGCGGCGCGCGTGCACCAGGCTTTGCTCGGCCACGGTCAGGCGCTGGTTCAGCGCGGCCAGTTGCCAGTACTGGCGCACCACATTGGCGGCCAGCGTGGCGGCGACGGCGCGGCGGTCTTGCCAGGTGGCATCGCGCTCGAAGGCGGCCATGTCGGCCTGCGTGCGCAGCCGACCCCACAAGTCCAGCTCCCACGACACGCCCCAACTGGTGCTGAAGCCGCGCGTGGTGCGCTGCGCCGCGCCCGACAGCGGGCGGCTGGCGTTGGCGCCCATGCTGCCGCTGAGGGTGGGCAGCGCGGCGGCGCCGGCGGCTTCGGCGCGCAGCTCGGCGTTGCGGATTTTTAGCGCGGCGCTGGCCAGATCGCCGTGCGCGGCCAGCGCCTGCGCCAAGGTCTGCTGCAAGTCGGGGTCGGCGTAGGCGGCCCACCACTGGGCGGGCGTGGCGCGGCTGGCGGGCGGGCCGTCCTGCGCCGCCGCGTCGGCGTACGTCCAGCGCGCGGGTGGCTCGGGCAGCGGAGCGGGCGACTTCAGGGGTGCTTGCGCGCAGGCGGCCAGCAGCAGCGCGGGCAGCAGGGCGATGAGGGCGGGCAGGCGTCTGGCCGTCGTTGAGGTGGTGGCCGTCGGCAAGGGAGCCGGCGGCGCTGACTCCGCGCCCGTCATTGCAGCGCCAGCCGGAATCCCAGAGCGCTGGCAAGGCGGATACGTGGATTCCGGCCTGCGCCGGAATGACGGTGGTGGGGCGATGGCTTTTCCTTCAATGAAAACGCCAATTTCCCTTGTGCAGCATGCGCAGGCAGCTATCAAATGCATAGAGTTGTTCATTGCCTCGCCAGTGCCTCCACCGGGTTCAGCCGCGCGGCGTTGCGCGCCGGCCAGAAGCCGAAGCCCAGGCCGATCAGGGTCGAGCAGGCCACCGCCAGCGCGATGGCGCCGCCCGAGAACATGAGCTGAAACTGCTTGACGAAGAGCTGGATCAGCGCCCCCAGCCCCAGCGCCAGCCCGATGCCGATCAGCCCGCCCAGCAGGCAGACGAAGACCGCCTCGATCAAAAATTGCTGCAGGATGTCGCCCTGCCGCGCGCCCACCGCCATGCGGATGCCGATCTCGGGCGTGCGCTCGGTCACGCTGACCAGCATGATGTTCATCACCCCGATGCCGCCCACCACCAGCGCGATGACGGCGATCGACGAGATGAACAGTTGCAGGATGAAGGTGGTCTTGACCACCGTGGCGCGGATGGTGTCGCTGTTGTGGGTGAAGAAGTCCTTGCTGCCGTGGCGTTGCGTCAGCAGGGCGGTGATCTCGTCCTCGGCGGCCTTCATGGGCGCGCCGTCGGCCACGCGCACCGTGATGTTCTGGAAATGCGTGCTGCCCGAGATGCGACCCATCACCGTGGTGTAGGGCAGCCACACGCTGATGCCCTCGCTGATGCCAAAGGCGCTCTTGCGCTTGGCGGTGACGCCGATCACGCGCACCGGCACCTTGCCCAGCAGCACGATCTGGCCCAGCGCGTTCTCGTGCGGGGCGAACAGCGCGCGGCGCGCGTTGTCGTCGATCACGGCATCCAGCGCCAGCCGGCGCACGCCCTCGGCGTCGAAGGCCACGCCCTCGGCCAGCGTCAGCCCGCGCACGCGGAAGAACTGCTCGCCCACGCCGGTCACGCTGGCGCTTTTTTCCACCGCGCCGCGCCGCAGCGTGGCGCTGCTTTGCACCTGCGGCGTCACGCCGTCCACGAAGGGCAGCGCCTGCAATGCCTGCACGTCGGGCGTGCGCAGGGTGCGAATGCTGTCGGCGCGGCGGTCGCCGAAGCCGCTGCCCGGAAACACGTCGATGGTGTTGGTGCCCATGGCGCTGATGTCGGCCAGGATCTGCCGCTTGGATCCTTCGCCCAGCGCGTTGACCAGCACCACCGAGACGATGCCGATGATGATGCCCAGCATGGTCAGCAGCGTGCGCATGCGGTGCGCGGCCATGGCGTGCAGGGCCATGCGGGCGGCCTCGTTGAGGCGGGCGAACCAGGCGGACATGGGCGCGCGCGGGGTTGGGCGCTGGCCCTCACCCCGGCCCTCTCCCGCCAGCGGGAGAGGGGTTAAGTCGGGTGCGGCGGCGGCTTCGGGTTTTGCTCCCTCTCCCCGCTGGGGAGAGGGCTGGGGTGAGGGGCTGCCCGCCGCCAGCGCGGTGGCTGGTTTGTCCGCCGTGATCCGCCCATCCGCGATCTCGATCACGCGCCGCGCGTGCGCCGCCACCTTGGCGTCGTGCGTGACGATGATGATGGTGTGGCCGGCGGCGTTCAGCTCCTGCAGGATGCGCATCACCTCGGCGCCGGTGGCGCTGTCGAGCGCGCCGGTGGGCTCGTCGGCCAGCACCACGTCGCCGCCGTTCATCAGCGCGCGGGCGATCGACACGCGCTGCTGCTGCCCGCCCGACAACTGCCCCGGCCGGTGGTGCATGCGGTCGTTCAAACCCAGGCGCGCCAGCAGCGCACTCGATCGGTCGTGCCGCGCCGCACCGCCCAGGCCAGCATAGACAGCGGGAATCTCCACGTTGTCCTGCGCGCTCAGGCCGCTCAGTAGCTGATAGCGCTGAAAGACAAAGCCGAAGTGCTCGCGCCGCAGCCGCGCCAGCTCGTCGGGCGCCATCTCGCGCGTTTCGCGCCCCAGTACGCGGTAGCTGCCGCGCGTGGGTTGGTCCAGGCAGCCGATCAGGTTCATCAGCGTCGATTTGCCCGAACCCGACGGCCCGACGATGGCCACCATCTCGCCCGCGCGAATCGTCAGGTCGATGTCCTTCAGCACCGCCACCACGCCGTCGCCGGCGGGGAATTCGCGCGTCACCCCGCGCATCTCGATCAGCGGTGACGCGCCCGGCGCGGCGGCGGTGATGCTCACATGCCCTCGCCGCTGGCGGCGCCCTCGGCCTCGCGCTCGGCGGGCGTCTTGGCCTGGCCGATGACCACGCGCTCGCCCTCTTGCAAGCCGTCCAGCACCTGTGCCTGCACGCGCGTGTTCAAGCCCACGCGCACGGCGCGCGTCTGCACCTGTTCGGCGCGGCCCTCGCCCACCAGCACGCGCACGGCGTAGCGGCCATCGGCATCCTGGGCGCCCAGCGCCGCCGCCGGCACCACCAGCGCCTGCGGCGCGCTCGCCGCCACGATGTGCACCTGCGCCGTCATCGACACGCGCAGGTGCCCGTCGGGGTTGTCGGCTTGCAGCACGCCGTTGTAATAGACCGCGCCGGTGCCGCCGGTGGTGGCTGGCACGGCGCCGCCCGTGTCCTTGGCCTGGTCGGCGGGAATCAGGTCGATCGACTTCAGTTCGGTCGGGTAGCGCTTGTCGGGCTCGCCCAGCAGCGTGAACCAGGCTGGCATGCCGGGCTTCAGGCGCGTCACGTCGGCCTCGGAAATCTGCGCCTCGATCTGCACCACGTCCAGCTTCGCCAGCTTGACGATGGTGGGCGAGGACATGGCGGAGTTCACCGTCTGCCCCTGCTCGGTGACCACGGCCACCACGGTGCCGTCCATCGGCGCCACGATGCGGGTGTAGCCCAGGTTGGCGCGCGAGGTTTCGATCTTGATGCCGGCCTGCTGCAACTGCATCTCGTTGGCTTTCAGGTCGGCCTCGGCGGCGGCGAGCTGGTTTTGCGCCGCCTGCAATTCGGCCTTGGACGTGGCGTCGCGCGCCATCATCGTCTGCTGGCGCTCCAGCGCCAGGCGCGCGTGCGTCAATGCCGCCTGGCGCGAGGCGCGCTGCGCCTTCAGCGAGGCCAGCGCCGCCAGGTCGTCGCGCAGCGCGTTCTGCTGCGTGGTGGCGTCGATCTCGGCGATGAGTTGCCCCGCCTTCACCTTGTCGCCCACCTGCACCCGCAGCGCCTTCACCTGGCCGGTGGCCTGCGCGCCCACGTTGACCATGCGCGCGGCGCGGATGGTGCCGGTGGCGAGCACGGTGTCTTCAAGGTCGGTGCGCTGCACGGGGGCCGTCAGCCAGGCCGGCGCGGCGTCGGCCGATGCCGCCGACCACCAGACATAGCCGCCGACCGCCAGCACGCCCAGGGCCAGCAGCAGCCAGCCCCAGCGCGGCCAGCGTGCACGGTGCTTGATCGGAACAGTCATGCGGCCGATGGTAAACAGGGCCGATGGAGGAAGCATGGAGCGCTTGCCGCGCTTCGGTTGGCTGGGCTGGACTGGCCTGGGGCCGGTGGCTGCGCCGCGGCCAACGTCATTTCGTCATTGATGCCGCGCAGCGGCGAAGTCATTCCGTCATGCGTGAAAAATCATCTTTTTGCGCGCCAGCTGGCATCAGAAACTCACGCCGGCGACCAGCACGATATTGGCGTAGGGCGTGCACTCGCCGGTGCGCACGATGGCGCGCGCCGTGGCGCCGAGGCGCTTGAATTCGGCGTGCGGAACGATCTGGCGCGCCACGCCGCTCAGCGTGCCGGGGTACCAGGCTGGCAGATCGCCATCCGCGCTTTCAAGCGCTTCGCGGGCCAGCACCGTGCTTTCAACCTGCATCTCGCTCAGCACGGCTTGCAGCACCTCGGTCAGGCGCGGCACGCCGCGCGTGACCGCCAGGTCGATGCGGCGCGGGCCGTCGGGAATGGGCAGACCGGCGTCGCCGATCACGAGCATGTCGCCATGGCCCAGCGAGGCGATCACCTGGGACAGCTCGGCGTGCAGCAAGGAGGTGCGTTTCATAGCGGAGTCCAGTCGGCGGGCAGGGGGGAGCGCAGCACGTCCCGCTGGCGCGGGATCGAGGGCTGCGCGCCCAGTTGCTGTATGCACAGCGCGGCGGCGCGGATGCCCAGGCGCACCGCTGCGTCGAGGCCGTGGCCCTGGCCCAGCGCCACGGCCAGCGTGCCCAGAAAGGTGTCGCCCGCCGCCGTGGTGTCGATGGCCTTGACCGGCAACGCCGGGTGGTGGCGGGCACCGTCCGCGTCGATGGCCACCGCGCCGTGTTCGCCCAGCGTCACCACCACGCGCCGCGCTCCCAGGGCGCGCAGCGCGTGGCCGGCCAGCGCTGCCTCGCGCGGGCTGCCGGCGGCCTGGCCGCTCAAGGCCTGGGCCTCGATCTCGTTGACCACCAGCGTGTCGATGCAGGGCCACAGCGGCGCGCCGATGGCCCGCACCGGCGAGGGGTTGAGCATGACCTTGCAACCCGCCTCATGCGCCAGCACGATGGCGCGCTCCACTTGCGCCATCGGCGACTCGAACTGCGCCACCAGAAAGGCGGCGCCTTGCAGTTGCTGGCGCAGCGCGGCCTCGTCGATCCGCAACCGCGCGTTGGCGCCGGCCAGGATCACGATGCGGTTCTGGCCGTTGTCTTCCACCAGGATCAGCGCGGTGCCGGTGGGTTCGCCAGGCACGGTGCGCAGCGCCGTGGTGTCGATGCCGTCGCGGTGCAGGGCGTCGCGCAGGACCTGTCCGTGCGGGTCGTCGCCCACGCAGCCGATCATGCTGACCCGTCCGCCCGCGCGCGCGCTGCTCACGGCCTGGTTGGCGCCCTTGCCGCCCGCGATGGCGGTCATGCAATGGCCCGCCAGGGTTTCGCCCGCGGCGGGCGCGTGGGGCACCCGCAGCACCAGGTCCATGTTGAGGCTGCCCAGCACGACGATGCGCGGAGCGGCGTCGCCGGATGGGCTGTGGTGGTCGTGATGATCGTGGTGGTCGGGTTGGACGTTCATGGCACGGGTGGGTGGTGGATGCTGGCGGGTGGCGAATCCGGCGCCGGGCACCGGGCGGTGGAGGCGCGCACGCACAGCTCGGGCTGTAGCATGGCCTTGCGTGCTTCGCGCCGCTGGCCGGCCACGCGCTCCAGCAGCATGTCCACGGCCAGCGTGCCGATGCGCTGCTTGGGCTGGGACACCGTGGTCAGTGCCGGGCTGGTATAGGCCGAGAGTTCGATATCGTCGAAGCCGACCACCGACAGCGCCTCCGGCACGCCGACGCCGCACTCGTGCGCCGCGCGCACGGCGCCGATCGCCATCAGGTCGTTGCACGCGAACACGGCGGTGGGCGCGGGCTGGGCGCGCAGGATGGCGTGCATGGCTTCGTAGCCGCCCTGGCTGGTGAAGCCGCCGCGCCACAGCAGTGGCGGCAGGGCGCTGGCGGCCACGCCGGCCTCGGTCAGCGCCGCGCGCCAGCCCGCGATGCGCTGGTCGCTGGGCATCACGCCCGGCGGCCCACCAATGCACGCGATGCGCCGGTGCCCCAGCGACAGCAGGTGCCGCACCGCCAGCAGTCCGCCTTGCCAGTGGTCGGTTTGCACCAGGTCGCAGCCGGGGTGGGCGATCTCGCGGTCGACCAGCACCGCCGGAATGCGCAGGCCGCGCAACTGGGTCGCCAGCGCGGTGTCGCTGCCCACGCTGGTGGACACCACGATCAGCCCGTCGATGCGGCGCTCGGACAGCACCTGAAGGTAGATGCTCTGGCGGCTGGGTTCGTCATCGGTGTAGCACAGCACCAGCGTGTAGCCGGCGCTGAAGCAGCGCTCCTCGACGACGCGCATGATCTCCGCGAAATAGGGGTTGGAGGCGTTGGGAATCAGCATGCCCAGCGTCGAGCTGGTGTTGCTTTTCAGGCCGCGCGCCATGGCGTTGGGCACGTAGCCCAGTTCGCGGATGGCGCGCTCCACCCGCTCGCGCCCCGACGCGCTGACGTGGCGCGTGCCGTTGATCGCGTGCGAGACGGTGGTGATCGACACCCCCGCGTGCTGTGCGACATCCTTGATGGTGGCCATGGCGGCGCTGTCAGGCCAGGCGGCGCTCGGCGCGGCGCTGGCGCAGGGTGTCGATGATCACGGCCACGACGATCACCATGCCGGTGATGATGCGCTTGCTGGGTTCGCTGGCGCCGATCTGGGCCAGCCCGGCTTCGAGCACGGCGATGATCAGCACGCCAAAGAAGGTGTTGATGACCGAGCCGCGCCCGCCCATGAGGCTGGTGCCGCCGATCACCACGGCGGCGATCACCTGCAGCTCCATGCCCGCGCCGGCGTTGGGGTCGGCCGCTTCAAGGCGGGCCGACTGCATCAGCCCGGCCAGGCCGGCCAGCAAGCCGGTGGCGGCGAACACGATGATGTGAACCGGCCGTGGATCCACGCCCGCCAGGCGCATGGCCTCCTCATTGGTGCCGATGCCCACCACCTGGCGGCCGAACACGGTGCGCGTGAGCACCAGGTGCCCGGCGATCACCAGCACGACGGCGATGACGAAGGCCGCCGAGATGCCGCCGACCCACGGCCTGGCCAGCCCCGCGATGGCATCGCCCACGTATTGCGTGCGTGAGTCGGTCACCAGGTAGGCGCCGCCGCGCACCGCCTCCAGCATGCCCAGCGAGACGATGAAGGTCGGCAGCCGCCAGGCGACCGACACCGCCCCCGTCACCGCGCCGCACAGCAGGCCCGTGAGCAGGCCCAGCAGCGCGGCCAGCGGCACCGGCAGCTGCCACTGAAGAATGGCCGCCGCGGTGACCGCCGCGCTGAGCGCCAGAACCGAACCCACCGAAAGGTCGATGCCCGCCAGGATGAGCACGAAGGTCATGCCGATCGCCATCACCGCTAGCGCCGGAATTTCATTGGCGATCGACAGGAAGGTGGCGCGCGTGAGGAAGTATTCGCTGAGCGAGCCGAACAAGGCCACCATGCCCGCCAGCACCGCCATCAGGCCGATGTAGGTGCCCAGCTGGCCTTTCCAGGCGGCGCGCGGGGGCGAGAGGGTGGCAACGGGGGCTGCTGGAGTGGCGGTCATGTCTGTGACGGGACGGAAGGGGTGTGTGTGGCCGGCCCGGCGGGGGCTGGCGTGGTTGAAAGAGGGATTTCCGCGCCGGCGGCATCGCCGAACGCGGCAGTCAGCAGTGCCTGCTCGCTCCACTGCCCGCGCTCGAACACCGCCACCAACTGGCCGGCCTTCATCACGCCGATGCGGTCGCACATGGCCATCAGCTCGCGCAGATCGCTGGACACCATCAGTAGCGCCTTGCCGGCGGCGGCCATGCGGTCGAGCTCGGCGTACAGGTCGGCGCGCGCGCCCACGTCGACGCCGCGCGTGGGCTCGTCGAGCAGTAGCACCCGGCATTCGCGGTGCAGCCAGCGCGCGAACACCACTTTTTGCTGGTTGCCGCCGCTCAACGTGGCGACGGGCTGCTCAATGCCGCGCGCCCGGATGCGCAGCAACTCGGCCAGTTGCCGCGCGAGGCCCCGCTCCTGGGCAAAGCGCAGCCAGCCAGCCCGGGCAATGGCGCCCAGATCGCTCAGCGTGACGTTGACGCGGATCGGCTGCGGCAACAGCAGGCCTTGTGATTTGCGGTCTTCGGTGACCAGCCCCACGCCGGCGCGGATGGCCTGCATGGGCGAGCGCCAGCCGCCCGGAATCCGGCGCGTGCCGCCCGCGCCGTCGTGCAGCTGGAGGGCGCCGCGATCAGCCCGGTCGGCGCCGAACAGCAGGCGCGCCAGCTCGGTCCGGCCCGAGCCGACCAGGCCGGCCAGGCCCATGACTTCACCGGCGTGCAAGTCCATGTCCACGTCCCGCACCGCCGTCGCCCGGCCAATACCGCGCGCGCTCAGCAGCACCGGCCCGGCGGCGCGGCGCGGGCGGTCGTCGTGCACCTGCACCGCGCGGCCCACCATGCGGCTCACGATCTCGGCTTCGCTCACGCCCGCCATCGGGCGCTCGTCCACCAGGCGGCCGTCGCGCAGCACCGCCACGCGGTCGGCGATGCGGCGCAGCTCCTCCAGCCGGTGCGACACGTAGATGATGGCCACGCCGCGCGTTTTTAGCTGCTCGATCTGCTCGAAGAGGTGCGCGGTCTCGCGCGGCGTGAGCATGGCGGTGGGCTCGTCGAGTACCAGCAGGCGCGTGTCGTCGTGCAGATTGCGGGCAATCTCCACCATCTGCTGCTGCCCAATGCCCAGCCGCGCCACCGGCGTGGCCGGGTCGATGTCGTTCAGGCCGATCTTGGCCAGTTGGCGCGCCGCCAGCTCATGCAGTCTGGCGCGGCATATCCAGCCCGCCCGGTGCGGCAAGCGGTCGAGCAGCAGGTTCTCGGCCACCGACAGTGTGGGCACCAGGCCCAGCTCCTGCATCACCATGCGCACGCCCAGCCACTCCGCCTGGCGGCGCGAGCCAGGCTGAAACGGCTGGCCGCCCAGCAGCATGTGGCCGCGCGTTGGCCGCACCAGGCCGCACACGATTTTCGAGAGCGTGCTCTTGCCGGCGCCGTTTTCTCCCGTCAGCGCCAGCACCTCGCCGGCATGCAGCGCCAGCGATACGTCGTCGAGCACGGGCGCGGCGTAGTCCTTGCCCAGCGCGCTCAGGGCAAGCACCGGCATGGCGCGGCGATCCTGCATGGGCAACCGGACGCGAGCGCGCTTACTTCGACGCCGCGGTCACCAGCACCACCTCGGTCTTCACCTCGGCGGGCATGGCCGACTGGGTTTTCTTCTCGGCGATGGCCTTGAGCGCGGTCTCGATGCCGAACACGGCCTGCTTGGCCCCGAACTGGTCGGCCGTGGCCAGCACCCGGCCATCGGCCAGCATGGGCTTGATGGCGCCAATGTTGTCGTAGCCCACCACCAGCACCTGGCCGGTCTTGCCGGCCGTGCGCACGGCCGCCACCGCGCCCAGCGCCATGCTGTCGTTGCCGGCCAGCAGGGCCTTCAGGTCGGGGTGCTCGCGCAGCATGCCGGCGGCCACCGTGTTGCCCTTGTCGATTTCCCATTGGCCCGACTGCACGCCCACCACCGTGATGCCGGCGGCCTTCATGGCGTCCTGATAGCCCAGCGTGCGCTGCTGGGCGTTGAAGGTGGTCGATACGCCCTCGATGATGCCGACCTTGTCGCCAGTCTTGAGTTGCTTGGCCAGCGCATCGCCCACCAGCTTGGCGCCCGCGCGGTTGTCGGGGCCGACGAAGGGAACCTGGATGCCCTTTTCCTTCAGCGCGGCGGCGTCCAGCTGGTTGTCGATGTTGACCACCAGCACGCCCTTGTCGATGGCGGACTTGATGACCGGCACCAGCGCCTTGGAGTCGGCGGGCGCGATCACCAGCGCATGAATCTTCTGCGCCACCATCTGCTCGACCATCTTGATCTGGGCGGCCGTGTCGGTTTCGTCCTTGATGCCGTTGACCACCAGCGTGTACTGCGATGCGTTGGCCTTCTGGTGCGCCTTGGCGCCGTCTTCCATGGTGCGGAAAAACTCGTTGGCCAGCGACTTCATCACCAAGGCGACCTTGGGCTTTTCCTGCGCCAGCGCGGGCGTTGCGCACAGAACCCCGAGCATGCCCAGGGCGATGGTGTGTTGCAGGGTGCGGCGGGTGAGTTTCATCTTCATGGTGCGCATCTCCAAAAAATGGCTGTTCGTGCCGGAAAAGCCCAGTATTGGCAAAAGCAAACGTTTGCGGATGGGGTTTTACCCCAGTTCTTGCCGAAACGGACGCGGGGAAGGGCATTGTCCTGATCCTGGTCAATTTTGAGTCGGCATGCTTTGCCAGCCGCCGCTGCCAGGGGCCGACGCCCCCGGAAGCGGCCCGATCCCCTCTATAATTTCAGCTTTCCGAGGAGCGTTGCAGCGCCTGCACATTGCAGCCAGGCGTGAGGCTCGGAAGCTGATTCCCATCGCAACGACGCTCACCCACTGATCGCGTGTGGTGAGCTTTTTTCATCCCGTCAGTGGTTTTTTCAAATGCATTGCCTTTGGAGCAAACCATGAACGCCCCCCTGAAGAACCCCGTGGCCCAGGACTCGGCCATCGCCGACATCAACCTGGCCGCCTGGGGCCGCAAGGAAATCGCCATCGCCGAGACCGAGATGCCCGGCCTGATGGCGATCCGCGAGGAATTCGCCAAGAAAAAGCCCCTGAAGGGCGCCCGCATCACCGGCAGCCTGCACATGACGATCCAGACCGCGGTGCTGATCGAGACGCTGCAGGCCCTGGGCGCCGACGTGCGCTGGGCCTCTTGCAACATCTTTTCCACGCAAGACCACGCCGCCGCCGCCATTGCCGCGGGCGGCACGCCGGTGTTCGCCATCAAGGGCGAGACGCTGAAGGACTACTGGGACTACACGCACCGCATCTTCGAATTCGGCAAGAAGGGCGCCAAGGGCGAAGGCCCCAACATGATCCTGGACGACGGCGGCGACGCCACGCTGCTGATGCACCTGGGCCAGCAGGCCGAGACCAACCCCAAGGTGCTGGCCAACCCCAAGAGCGAAGAAGAAAAAGTGCTGTTCGCCGCCATCAAGGCCAAGCTGAAGGAAGACGCCACCTGGTACAGCCGCAAGAGCGCTGAAATTCTGGGTGTCACGGAAGAAACGACGACCGGCGTGCACCGCCTGAAGGAGATGAGCGCCGCCGGCACGCTGCTGTTCCGCGCCATCAACGTGAACGACTCGGTCACCAAATCGAAGTTCGACAACCTGTACGGCTGCCGTGAGTCGCTGGTGGACGGCATCAAGCGCGCCACCGACGTGATGGTGGCTGGCAAGATCGCCGTGGTGTGCGGCTATGGCGACGTGGGCAAGGGCAGCGCCCAGGCGCTGCGCGCGCTGAGCGCCCAGGTGTGGATCACCGAGATCGACCCCATCTGCGCGCTGCAGGCGGCCATGGAAGGCTACCGCGTGGTGACGATGGAAGAGGCGGCGCCCGTGGCCGATATCTTCGTCACCGCCACCGGCAACAAGGACGTCATCACCTACAAGCACATGAAGGCGATGAAGAACGAGGCCATCGTCTGCAACATCGGCCACTTCGACAACGAGATCGACGTGGCCGGCCTGGAAGAAAAGTGCAAGTGGGAAGAGATCAAGCCGCAGGTCGACCACGTCATCTTCAAGGACGGCAAGCGCATCATCCTGCTGGCCAAGGGCCGCCTGGTGAACCTGGGTTGCGCCACCGGCCACCCCAGCTACGTGATGTCGTCCAGCTTCGCCAACCAGACCATCGCACAGATCGAGCTGTTCACGCGGCCCGACGCCTACGACGTGGGCAAGGTCTACGTTTTACCCAAGCACTTGGACGAGAAGGTGGCCCGCCTGCAACTGGCCAAGCTGAACGCCAGCCTGACCGAGCTGACGGCCGAGCAGGCGCGCTACATCGGCGTGCCCAAGCAGGGGCCGTACAAGCCGGAGTCGTACCGGTATTGATGGCGGTGCGGGGGGTGATGCGCATTGGCTTTCAAAAGGACAAATGGCTCATTCGTCATTTGTCATGCGGCGCAAGCCGCGGTCATTGGTCATCGCTTTGAACGCAAAACGGTATCAGGGCAGTCTTGTGGGGTGGTCCCGGCTGCTTGCAAGGAGATGGCGATGGGTTACCGGGTATTGATTTTCTTCGTGGCGCTGCTGCCGTGGCTGGCCCACGGGCAGCCCCAAAGCAGTGGATACACGACAAAGATGATCGTGCAGCTTGCCAGGGACGATCAGTTCATGGACATGCACTATGTGGCAAAGGCCTTGCAGTTGCCCGATCTGGTGGACGAAGCGGTCTGGATGGGGCCGGTGACCTCGGTGTCCGACCTGTCTTTTTCCGCCTTCTACGATCCACCGCGATCCGCCCTGGGCATCGAGAAAGTCGTGTTCAACTACCGGCCGGTCTTTCATCAGGAAAAGCCGTACATGCTGATCTATCTTTCGCTGTTTTTCCGCGAAGGCCAGTGTCCGGCAGTGGTGGATCTGGAGCGCGCGTCCGGCTCCAAGGTCTCGCGTTTTGAGGTGCCTGCTTCCCCCCATAGCCGCGAGCGGGCGATTGCCAATTACGTGTCCGTCAGGCAGCCGCATACCAAGACCGACGAGGCGGACATTGACTTCAACAATGACAGCCTGTGCCACCTGCGTATTACGAAGCAGCGCAATTATTGAAAAGTCGCCGCTGGAGCCGTCCCGTGGTTTCTGGCAGGGCGGATTCCGTTCATGACCCGCAGCCCATGCGTGCCGACCAGCTTCTCGTCAACCGCCAGCTTGCCGCCACCCGCAGCCAGGCCCAGCGCCTGATTGCGTCTGGCGTGCATTGGCGCGTGGGCGATGGTGCATGGCAGCCGGTGCGCAAGAACGGAGATGAGCTGCCCGCGACGGCCGAGCTGCAATTGCACGATGCCGGCGAAGCGCGCTACGTTTCGCGTGGCGGCCTGAAGCTGGAGGGCGCACTGCGAGCGACCGGGCTCGATGTGACGGGCTGGCACTGTCTTGACGTGGGCCAGTCCACCGGCGGCTTCACCGACTGCCTGCTGCGGCATGGCGCAGCATGCGTGGTGGGCGTGGACGTGGGACGTGGGCAATTGCACCCGCGTTTGCGTGCAGACGCCCGTGTGTTGGCTATTGAGGGCGTTAACGCCCGCAGCATGAGTGCCGTGCAATTGATGCGTGCGCTGGTCGATTCGGCGCCCGACCTCCAGCGCTTCGATTTCCCCTTCGACCTGTTGGTTGCCGACCTGTCCTTCATCTCGCTCACGCTGGTGCTGCCGGCGCTGGCGCCGCTGCTAAAGCCAAGCGGACGCCTGCTACTGCTGGTCAAGCCGCAGTTCGAGCTGCAGCCGGCCGACATCGGCAAGGGCGGCATCGTGCGCGATGCCGCGCTGTACGCCGAGGTCGAGCGGCGCCTGCGCGCGGCCTGCGCCGACGCCGGCCTGGCCGTGCTGCACTGGCTGCCCAGCCCCATTGCCGGAGGCGACGGCAACCGCGAGTTCTTCATTCATGCCGCCCAGGCGGCGTTCTCCCAGAGGGTTTCATGACTTTCCCGATCAGCCTTGAATTCTTTCCCCCCAAGACGCCCGAGGGCGCCCTCAAGCTGCGCGCGGTGCGTGCCAAGCTGTACGCACTGAAGCCCGAGTTCTGCTCCGTCACTTTCGGCGCCGGTGGCTCCACGCAGGAGGGCACGCTGGACACCGTGCGCGAAATCGTGGGCGAGGGCCAGCATGGCGTGCCGCACTTGTCGGGCATCGGCCAGACGCGCGAGTCGATCCGCGAGCGCTTGGGCCTCTACAGGGCGGCCGGCGTGCGCCGCATCGTGGCACTGCGCGGCGACCTGCCGAGCGGCTACGGCGGCGGCGGCGAGTTCCGCTACGCGAGCGACCTGGTGGCCTTCATCCGCGCCGAATCGGGCGAGCACTTCAAGCTGGCCGTGGCGGCGTACCCGGAAGTGCATCCGCAGGCCAAGTCGCCACAGGCCGACCTGGACGCCTTCGTCACCAAGGTGCAGGCCGGCGCCAACGTCGGCATCACGCAGTATTTCTTCAACGCCGACGCGTACTTTCGCTTCGTCGACGAGTTGAGCGCGCGCGGCGTCGCCGTGCCCATCGTGCCGGGCATCATGCCCATCACCAATTCCACGCAACTGCTGCGCTTTTCGGACGCCTGCGGCGCCGAAATTCCGCGCTGGATACGCCTGCGCCTAATGGGTTTTGGCGACGACAGTGCGTCCATCAAGGCGTTTGGGCTTGATGTAATCACCGCGCTGTGTGACAAACTCATTGCGGGCGGTGCGCCGTCGCTGCATCTCTACACCATGAACCAGAGCGTGGCGGTCAGCGACATTGTGGATCGCTTGCGCGGCCATGCCCCCTCATGAAGCGCTGGTGATGTGATAGGCAGGCTGCGGATGATGTTTGGCAGCACCGATTTGTCGTCCAAAGCAACCGGCGCGCGTCAATGCCCCGGCGATAATTCATCGCCAAACATGGATGGTGGATCAAGCTGTGATGAATCAATTTTCCTTCTCCTTGCTGGCCGCCTTGGCGGCTGTGGTGGCTCTTTCAGGGTGCGTATCGCCCGCCGTGGTTGACGAGCGCCACAGCCGCGTCAGCGCGGATGAAGACGCGTCGCTGGTCAGCATCGCTCCTGACGCCTTGGATGCGCGCTACACCTTGATGGAATCGTCCCAATGCATCAAGCACGAGAACGTCTACCAGCGGTTTTATGTGAACCGCACTATCGGCAATGCCAACAATGGCAAGGTCACGCGCGTCAAACCGGGCTACACGCCGATCCAGATGCACCTGAGCGGCAGCACGCACTACTGCATCGTCAACGCCGGCTTCATGGCGGAGCCGCACAAGCGATACGTGGTGCTTGGCTCCCGAGAAGGTAACAAGTGCGTGCTCACCATTTTGGAGCAAGGTCAAACAAACCAGCCGATGCGCTTGTCGTCGCCGTTTGACCGTCCTCACCCGGCCTGCACACCGCAGGACATTGCAGCGGAGGAAGGCAAAGCCCAGCGGTAATCGCTTCTTCAAATCGGTCTCAAATCGGTGTGAACTTGCGCGACCAGTTTTCACTTCTACACGCTCAACCAGTCGGTGGCCACGCTGGAGGTGTGCCGGCGGCTGGGTTTGACCAGCGACAAACCGGCTTGAAATGAGTTGTCACATTTCGGCAACGCGGTGCTGTTATTGACCCGGCGCGTTGACGTGCCGCAAATCGCGGCATTCGTTGGCGCGGTGAAATCCCCTTCGGACTTTTTTGAAAACCACTAGGGGAATCACACATGAGCAAGAAGATCCTGTTTGCCGCCGCGCTTGCCAGCCTGCTGGCGACGCCCGCCCTCGCCCAGACCTCGGGCGAGGGCCCATGGCTGGTGCGCGCGCGCGCCGTGCACATCGACAGCGCCAACAAGGACTCGACCGGGCTGGGCCTGTCGGTCAACAACAAGTGGATTCCGGAGGTGGATGTTTCGTACTTCTTCACCCCCAACATCGCCGCCGAGCTGATCCTGACCTATCCGCAGAAGCACACGGTGCGCTCCAGCGTTCTTGGCGGTGACATCGGCTCGCTCAAGCACCTGCCGCCGACGCTGACGGTGCAGTACCACTTCACCAACTCCACGGCCTTCACGCCGTATGTGGGCGCCGGCCTGAACTACACGCGCTTCAGCTCGGTCAACGTGGCGGGTGGCGCCGCTGATGTCAAGCGCAACTCGTTTGGCCCCGCGCTGCAAATTGGCGCCAGCTACGCGCTGACCAAGAACCTGTCGCTGAACCTGGACGTCAAGAAGGTCTGGATCAAGACCGACGTGAGCGTGGGTGGCGTCAAGCAAGGCACCTTCAAGGTTGATCCGGTGCTGGTGGGCCTGGGCGTGGGCTACCGGTTCTGATCGCTTTCGCGTGACCGGTGAAAAAGGGGCCGCTGGCCCCTTTTTCGTGAACAGCGGTAATTTTTCCGGCGCGGGAGGCGGCGCGCGCGGGCATCTGGATGCGCCCTGGCGCCCTTGTCGCTAAAATCCGCCCCCATGTTACGGGACACCTCTCCCGGCGCCCGCGACCGCGGCCAGCCGGTTTTGGGAAGTGCACACCGTCAGCCAGTCGTCCGCTTGTTGTGTGCGGGCGCGCTGTGGCTGGCAACGGGGCCTTTGGCGGCCCAGACGGTGAGCCTGAACGCTTCCACCTCCATGCACGAGCCGTGCTCCTCGGCCAGGGCCGTGCACGACATGCGTTGCCCCAATTACACCGGGTTCAAGGCCCGGCTGGGGGGCGATGCCGCCAGGAGTGCCGCCGACGCGGTCACTGGCGCGACGGGTTTGACGGTTTCGCCACAGCCCGCGCTGGGTCTGCGCGCCGGGCGTGATTTGGGGCGCGGCGTGGCATCGTGGTACGGCCCTGGTTTTCATGGCCGGCTGACGGCCAACGGCGAGAAGTTCGACATGCACGAGCTGACCGCCGCGCACAAGACGCTGCCTTTCGGCACGCGCGTGCTGGTGCACAACCCGCGCACCGGCAAGGAAGTGGTGGTGCGCATCAACGACCGCGGGCCGTTTATCAAGGGCCGCGTGATCGACCTGAGCAAGGCCGCCGCCAAGGCGTTGGGCATCCAGTCGCGCGGCCACGATGCCGTGGTGCTGCGCGAGGCCGTGCCGGCCCCGTTGGCCGGCGAGCAGGTGGCTGGCCGGGACAGTTGATCCCATTTCCTCTGCAAGGCGCCCGAGACCGGGGATAAGCGCGACGCGAGGAGTTTGGGGACAGCCTCTAAGAGGCGCGCAAGGCGCCTCATCAGGCAATATCCATTTGGCGCGGATTTGCGATATCGAAATGGTAGCTGCTTGCCTTTGATATTCAGGCGCCAAAACCTTTTTTCAATATCCAAAAAATTTGGAAGGCCCCCCCCTTGCTGTGTCGGGTGATGCCTTCCTGTCAAACGCGGCCGCGCAAATCGGCCGCGTCGCGGTTCAGCGCTCGTCGTAGCTCACCGTCAGCTTGTCGGTGGTCGGTCGCGCCTGGCAGCTCAGCACGAAGCCCTGCGCCATTTCCTCGGCTTCCAGCGTGAAGTTCTTGTCCATGCTCACGCTGCCATCCAGCACCTTGGCGCGGCAGGTGCAGCACACGCCGGCCTTGCACGAGTAGGGCAGGTCCAGGCCCGCCGACAGCGCCACGTCCAGCACGTGCTGGTCGCGCCGCATGCTCATCTCGTGCTGCTTGCCGTCGATCACCACCGTCAGCGCCACCTGGCCGGCGGGTGCCTTGGGGTCGGCCAGTTCGACGGCGGCGCGGCGCGCCTCGGTGCTTAAACGCTCCAGCGTGGGCGAGGTGAAGCGCTCGCTGTAGATGCGGTCTTCGGGCACGCCGGCGCCTTTGAGCGCCGTCTCCACCTGCTCAATCATGGCTTCGGGGCCGCACACGAACACTTCGTCCATGCTCTTGGCGGGCAGCAGCGTCTCGATCAGCTGTTGCACCTTGGCTGCGTCGATGCGGCCTTCCAGCATCGGCACTTCCTGCGCCTGGCGCGACAGGATGTGGATCAGCGTCAGGCGATTCTTGTACTTGTCCTTCAAATCCTGCAGCGCCTCGTTGAACATCACGCTGCTCATGCGGCGGTTGCCGTACACCAGCGTGAACTTGGCGCTGTCTGATTCCTCCATCGTGCTGGCGATGATGCTCAGGATGGGCGTGATGCCCGAGCCCGCCGCAAAGCCCACGCGGTGCAGCGCGCGCGGCTTCTTGATGACGAAGCGCCCATCGGGCGGCATCACGGCCAGCTTGTCGCCGGCCTTCAGTTGCGTCGCGGCCCAGTTGGAGAACACGCCGCCTTCCATGGGGCGGATGCCCACTTCCAGCTCCTTGGCCTGGCTGTAGCGGCTGCGCGTGCTGCAGATCGAGTAGTTGCGCCGCACGTCCTGCCCGTCGATGGTGGTGCGCAGGGTGAGGAACTGGCCGGGCTGGAAGGCGAAGCTGTCCTGCAGCTCATCGGGGACGGCAAAGGTGATGGCGACCGAGCCAGCGGCCTCGGGGCTGACGCGGGCGATGGTGAGGTCGTGAAAGCGTGGAGTGGACATGGCAGTCTCTCGTGGACTTGGCTGAGTGTTGTGGATGGGCGGTATGGGTCGGGGCGTGCGCGGAGCGGGCTTGGCCCGGCCGCTGCGCGCGTCCCTTGAGGGAAGGCGCGCAAGCGATTCCGGGTGGGCGTCAAATCCTTTTGAAGTAGTCGAACGGCTCCATGCAGTCGAGGCAGCGGTACAGCGCCTTGCAGGCTGTCGAGCCGAAGTGCGAGGTTTCGGTGGTGTTGGATGAGCCGCATTGCGGGCAGGCCACGGCGTGTTCAGGGTCGTTGCTGCCAGCGGGCGATTTGGTGGCGAACAGCACCACCGCCTCGCCGGCTGCCGTGGTGGTGGCGTGTGGCGGCGCGATGCCGTAGGCGCGCAGCTTCTCGCGCGCTTCCGGTGTCATCCAGTCGGTGGTCCAGGCGGGCGACAACTGGGTGACGACGCGGCCTTCGACACCCGAGCTCTTCAACACGGCGCCAATGTCGTCGGCGATCTGGTCCATGGCCGGGCAGCCGCTGTAGGTGGGGGTGATGACCACTTCCACCTGCCCGTCGGCGCCCCGGCGCAGGTCGCGCAGGATGCCCATTTCGCGCAGCGTGACGACCGGGATCTCCGGGTCGGTCAACTGGTCGAGCGCGCGCCAGAGTAGGGCGAACTCGGGCTCCCTCTCCCGCGTGGCGGGAGAGGGTTGGGGTGAGGGTGATGTGTCGCGCATGGCAGGCATGCCCCTCACCCCAGCCCTCTCCCCAGAGGGGCGAGGGAGACAAACCGGAATGCACCGAGCGAGATCACCACGTCGCCCCCGGATGAGCGCGCGCCAGGCTTTGCATCTCGCCCAGCAGGTAGCTCAGGTGCTCGGAATGCACGCCGCGCTTGCCTTCGGGCACGTAGCGCTTCACATACGGCGGCCGCTGCAGCGTGGCCTCGGCCACCGCCTCGTCGACCATCTGGTCCCAGGTGGCGCGCAGGCTGGTCACGTCGACGCCGGTGCCTGAATCGTTGGCTTCGGCCTCCAGTGCGCTGGCGGTCCAGAACTCTTCGGTGAAGGGCAGCAGGTAATCCAGCGCGGCCTGTGCGCGACGCTGCGATTCTTCGGTGCCGTCGCCCAGGCGCACCAGCCAGTCGCGCGAGTGGCGCAGGTGGTAGCGCACCTCCTTCAGGCTCTTGGCGGCGATGGCGGCCAGGTGCTCGTCGGCGGAGTGTTGCAGCCGCTCCCACACCTGAACCATCAGCGCGCTGTAGAGGAAATTGCGCACGATGCTCACGGCCCAGTCCCGCGGGCCACCGGCGGCGGGCACCAGGCCGGCGTGGTGCGGTAGCTCCAGCAGCACGTAGTTGCGGAAGTCGGTGTCTCCGCGGAAGTAGGCCAGCGTGTCTTCGGTGATCGGGCCGCCGGGCCAGGTGGTGCCACGCGGGGCACGCACGTCGGCGGCGATGCGTTCGGCTGCGTACTGGTACAACAGGCGGGCCTGGCCGATCAAATCGAGGCTGTTGTTGGCCATGGCCAGGTCTTCTTCCAGCACCGGCGCGTGGCCGCACCATTCGGCATTGCGCTGGCCCAGCACCACGGCGTTGTCGGCCAGGTGCAGCAGGTAGTCGATGGGCGCGTGGGCCTTCACTCGCGCGTCCATCACATGTGCCCCACTTCTTCAGGAATCTCGTAGAACGTGGGGTGGCGGTAGATCTTGTCGCTGGCCGGCTCGAACAGCTGGTCTTTCTCGCTCGGGTCGCTGGCCGCGATGAGGTGCGAGGGCACGACCCAGATCGACACGCCTTCCTGCCGGCGCGTGTACACGTCGCGCGCCATCTGCAGCGCGTGCTGCGCGTCGCTGGCGTGCAGGCTGCCGCAGTGCTTGTGCTCCAGGCCTTGTTTGCTGCGGACGAAGACTTCCCACAGGGGCCAATCGCGAAGTGCCTTCGCGTTGGCCTGAGGGTCGGGCTTGACGCTCGACCCCTCCCCAACCCTCCCCTCTCCAGGGGAGGGCTTTCCGTCAGTTTGGGTTGCGGTGGTGTTCATTACGCAGCCTCCTTCATGGCACGTTGTCTCTGTTTCTCGGCATGCGCCAGGGCGGCTTCGCGCACCCAGGCGCCGTCGTCGTGCGCCTTCACGCGCGTGGCGAGGCGCTCGCGGTTCATCGGGCCGTTGCCGTTGACGGTTTGCCAGAACTCGTCCCAGTCGATCTCGCCGTGGTCGTAGTGGCCGCGCTCGGCGTTCCACTTCAGGTCGGGGTCGGGCAGGGTCACGCCCAGCACCTCGGCCTGCGGCACGGTGGCGTCGATGAACTTCTGGCGCAGGTCGTCGTTGCTGATGCGCTTGATGCCCCACTTCATGCCCTGGCTGGAGTGCAGGCTGTCCTTGTCGGAAGGGCCGAACATGGCCAGGCACTTCCACCAGGTGCGGTTGACGGCGTCCTGCACCATGTCGCGCTGCGCCTGGCTGCCCTTCATCATCACCAGCAGGGCCTCGTAGCCCTGGCGCTGGTGGAACGATTCTTCCTTGCACACGCGCACCATGGCGCGGGCGTAGGGGCCGTAGCTGCAGCGGCACAGCGGTATCTGGTTCATGATCGCCGCGCCGTCCACCAGCCAGCCGATCACGCCGACGTCGGCCCAGTTCAGCGTGGGGTAGTTGAAGATGCTGCTGTACTTGGCGCGGCCCGAGTGCAGCGCCTCCAGCATGTCGTCGCGACTGGTGCCCAGCGTTTCGGCGGCGCTGTACAGGTACAGGCCGTGGCCGCCCTCGTCCTGCACCTTGGCGATCAGGATGCACTTGCGCTTCAGGCTGGGCGCGCGGCTGATCCAGTTGCCCTCGGGCAGCATGCCGACGATCTCGGAATGGGCGTGCTGGCTGATCTGGCGCACCAGCGTCTTGCGGTAGGCGTCGGGCATCCAGTCGCGCGGCTCGATGCGGCCGTCGGCGGCGATGCGCGCGTCGAATTGCGCCATCAGCGCGGCTTCGTTCTCGGAAGTGGCCTTGGGCACGGCCTTGAGCCCGGACTTGGCGTCGGCGTCGTCGGGAACGGAGAAAGATTGGGTGTACATGGGCGTCTCCTGTCGTGGATGGCTGGGCGCGGCCTGTGCGTGTCGCGCGCCACCGAAAGCGCGAAATCAAAGTATAGAAAATTAACCGACCAAGCGGTCGGTTAATTTGTCGGCAGGAGTTGAGGGTTTACCCGCGCCGTCAACCGGCGCCACCGGCTTCCACCGACCAGGTCTGCCCGCGACCCCGGCCATCGCCCAGTGCGTGCAGCACCTGGGGCAGCGCCGTATCCAGCGCGGCTTTCAGGGTGTGCGGTGGGTTGACGACGAACATGCCGCTGGCCGACAGGCCGGTGCCGCTGGGGGCCGTGCCCACGTTCAGCGTGGCGTGCAGCCAGGCGCGTCCTGCTTGCTGGGCCAGTGTTTTCAGCCGGCGCGGCAAGCCGTGTGCCTCGGGCCGCGGGATGATGGGGTACCAGACCAGATAGACACCGGTGGCAAAGCGCTTCAGCGCATCCTGAATGGCGGCGGCCACCTTGGCGTAATCGCTCTTGATTTCGTAGCTCGGGTCGATCAGCACCAGTGCCCGGCGCGAGCCCCCTGCGGTTGGTGGCGGCGGCAGCAGGGCCTTGAGGCCATCGAAGCCGTCCTGCCGCGCCATCGTGACCTGGCGTCCGGCATCCAGTTGCTCGATGTGCGCTTGAAGCGCCTGGGCGTCGGTGGGGTGCAGCTCGAACAGCTTCAACCGGTCGTGCACCGGCGCGCGCGCGGGCTCGGCCATCAACGCGTGCATCAGCAAGGGCGAGCCGGGGTAGACGCGCCAGCCATCGCGCCCATCGCGGTTGAAGCTGGCGATCAGGGCCAGGTAGTCGGCGAGTGCTTTTGCATTGGGATTGGGCGCCGAGGTTGAAGGCGGCTTGGCGTTGGTGAGCAGTGATTGCAAGCGCGCGATGCCGGCCGCCGCCTCGCCCGAAGTGTGCGCCGCGTCGTCATCCAGCCGGTAGATGCCCGCGCCGGCATGGGTGTCGACCAGCAGCAGCGGCGAGTCCTTGCGCATCAGGTGCCGCAGTGTCGCCAGCAGTGTCAGGTGTTTGATCACGTCGGCATGGTTGCCGGCGTGAAAGGCGTGGCGATAGCTGAACATAATGGCATCGTACCCGTGGCCGGGCTCGCTGTTTTGGCGCGCCGACACCGTCACCCGTATGGGGGGATGCCAAGCACGCGCAAGAATTTAGAATTTTGTATCCGTCGAGGAGTCACCGGATTTACTGATCATGAGGCAAGGGATGGAGTTGGAAGTGCCCCCCTGTTCCGACAGCGAACTGGCTGTTTTGCTGGACCGATGGACCCATCGCGCCGAGTCGCGCGAGCCGCTGGCCCTGGCGATGGCGCGGGCCTTTGCGCGTGAAACGGCCAAGCGCATCGCCGAGCGGCAACTGCTGCGTGGGCGCGGCTCCCCGTCAGCCGCTCCCCGGGTCTGAGAGGATGTTCACGATGTCCGCGCGAGGGGCCGGATGCGTGATTGCTGTTTAGCCCATCACGGGCTATAATGGTGGGCTTTGCAGCGCTTTAATAGCGGCCCCGCGGCAAAAGCTAGATTTTCGCCACCTAAGAGGCTCCCGGTACAAGAGGAGCACCGACCGTGGAAAAGGGCCCTCTCAAACCATCCTTTTTGGAAAACTCATGAAAACGTTTAGCGCGAAACCCGCTGACGTGACGCACGAGTGGTTTGTGATTGACGCCACCGACAAGGTGCTCGGACGGGTAGCCAGCGAAGTTGCCCTCCGTCTGCGCGGCAAGCACAAGGCCATTTACACGCCTCACGTCGATACCGGCGACTACATCGTGGTCGTCAACGCCTCCAAGCTCCGCGTTACCGGCGCCAAGGAACTGGACAAGAAATACTACCGCCACACCGGCTATCCGGGTGGCCTGCGTGAAACCAACTTCCGCGACCTGCAGGCCAGGCACCCCGGCCGTGCGCTGGAGAAGGCCGTCAAGGGCATGCTGCCCAAGGGCCCGCTGGGTTACGCCATGATCAAGAAGCTGAAGGTGTACGGCGGCGCCGAGCACCCGCACAGCGCCCAGCAGCCCAAGGCGCTGGAAGTTTAAGGAGCCGATGCAATGATTGGTGATTGGAACAATGGCACCGGCCGCCGCAAGACCAGCGTCGCCCGCGTGTTCCTGAAAAAAGGCAGCGGCAAGATGACGGTCAACGGCAAGCCGATCGAGGAGTTCTTCGGCCGCCAGACCTCGATCATGATTGCCAAGCAGCCCCTGGTGCTGACCGACAACGTCGAGACCTTCGACGTGCAGATCAACGTGCACGGTGGTGGCGAATCCGGCCAGGCTGGCGCGGTGCGTCATGGCATCACCCGCGCGCTGATCGACTACGACGCGAACCTGAAGCCCCAGCTGTCGGCCGCCGGTTACGTGACGCGCGATGCCCGCGAAGTCGAGCGCAAGAAGGTCGGCCTGCATTCCGCGCGCCGCCGCAAGCAGTTCAGCAAGCGCTGATTTTCACTGCCGATGCTCTCAAGAACCGCGCCGCCGCCAGGCCGCGCGGTTTTTTCATGACCAAGCCGCTGATGGGCGGTGCCGCGTGGTAAAAGCGGGCCAACGAGTCAAGGAGTTTCAGTACATGCTGGGCATGAAGTCGAAATTGTCGGTTCGCAGCACCATCGGGGCCGGCATGCGTGTGCAGGGGCCGTGCAGCTTTCAGGACAGCCTGCAGATCGATGGTGCCGTGTTGGGCGACGTCACCGCCGAGGGCGGCCAACCCACCATGCTGGTGATTGGCGAGGGCGCCAGCGTGGAGGGAGCGATCAGCGCCGATCATGTGGTGATCGGCGGCACCGTGATCGGCTCGGTGCTGGCGCGCGAGTTGCTGGAACTGCAGGCCAAGGCCCGCGTGCAGGGCGACGTGCGCTACAAGTCGCTGGAAATGCAGCAAGGCGCGGTCATCGCGGGCCAGTTGCAGCCGCAGCTCACGCCTCCACCCCTGCCGACGGAACCCGCGCCGGCTGCCGAGCGCCGGGAACCCACCGAGCCCACGCTGGACTGATGCGAAATCCCGACTAATTCGATATACTATTCGTCAGTAAATTTTTGACCGCAGGAACCGCCATGAGTGCCGTTGCACAAGAAGTCCAATCGCCCACCGCGATGCCCGATCCCATCGTTTTCACCGACAGCGCCGCCGCCAAGGTGGCCGATCTGATCGCCGAGGAGGGCAACCCTGATCTGAAGCTGCGCGTGTTCGTGCAGGGCGGGGGCTGCTCGGGCTTTCAGTACGGTTTCACCTTCGATGAAATAGCCAACGACGACGACACCACGATGACCAAGAACGGTGTGTCGCTGCTGATCGACGCCATGAGCTTCCAATACTTGGTGGGAGCCGAGATCGACTACAAGGAAGACCTGCAGGGCGCGCAATTCGTCATCAAGAATCCGAACGCGCAGACCACCTGTGGCTGCGGCTCGTCGTTCTCGGTGCCGGAGGAATAAGCTCGCATTTGACGCGCCACAATGCAAACGCCCGTTTTTCGACGGGCGTTTGTTTTATTGGATTGCACCGATCGCCTCGCGCACATCGCTTGTTTGAGGCACCGCCCTCATCGGCACGGCAATGCCGCAGCTTCATGTGGCTGGGCAGTAAGCGCCGTGGTGGCGGGACTTTGTGCCAAGCTCGCGGCAAGGTTCCGCGATAGAGGTTAAAATTCTCTGCTTGTAGATGTTCGCTGTACTGCGCGACAGCCGAGTTTGACGGAGGCCGCAACAGCC
The DNA here is from genome assembly GCA_030538085.1 of Pseudomonadota bacterium. Taxonomy (GTDB): domain Bacteria; phylum Pseudomonadota; class Gammaproteobacteria; order Burkholderiales; family Burkholderiaceae_C; genus Ottowia. The sequence continues at coordinate 47,281 of JAUNUR010000016.1, forward strand.
TCCCTCCAGACACCGCGCACCCGCGCCACCCGCCTCGTTGGCCGAGGTTTTTTTGGTGGTCACGCTTTTCAATTAGCGAATTTTTTCCCGTCGGGCCTGGTGCCCCGGCGGCGGCATTCATGCGTGTCCTGCCTTTAACTTCAAGGGCTGACAGGGACACGCGCTTCGGGCCTTACCTGCCCGCTTCCTGTTGTTGTTCCATTCATGACCGTTTCCGTGGCCGCTGCGTTTGCCAGCGGCAAGTTTCATTTCACCCCGTGGAGCCGCGTGGCGCCCGATGGGGCTTTCACCGCATGCCTGTCCATTCGCCGGGGCCGTGGCATGCAGACGCACGACCGCGTCTACACCTTCGCGCGCCGCTTCGCGAGCGCCGACAGCGCCCTGCGCTACGCCGCCGCACAAGCGCGTGCCTGGCTCGCCAACCCGCGAGCTTTCGGCTGAATTCACTTGCTTTTTTGATAAAGGAGATCCATGGCCAAGGAAGACTTGATTGAGATGCGTGGCACCGTTGACGAGATGCTGCCCGATTCGCGCTACCGCATCACGCTGGAGAACGGCCACCAACTGGTGGCCTACACCGGCGGCAAGATGCGCAAGCACCGCATCCGCATCCTGGCGGGCGACAAGGTCACGCTGGAAATGTCGCCCTACGACCTCAACAAGGGGCGCATCACCTTCCGCCACCTGGAGCGCAGCGGCCCGCGCGGGCCAGCGCGGCCGCGCCGCCACTGAGCGCGGCCGCGCCGCCACTGAGCGTGGCCGCCTCCTGCTGACAAGATCTCGGAGGCTGTCACCAAAACTCCTCGCGCCGCGCTTGTCCCCGGTCTCGGGCGCCCTGCGGCGTTGTATCCGTTGCCAACAGCACAAGCTATTGGCGGCGAAATGCGCCTTGCAGCACACCCGATCCGGGGCAATCGCTTTACCGCGATGAATTTGCGGACGGCCTCTCACGAGAAGTGCACCTCGCTGCGCTTGATGCGCTTGCCTTGCCTCTCGATGCGGCGCCAGCCGCTGTTGTCGTTCATCGTGATCCAGCGGCGCTCTTCCGCGCGGTAGAACCAGTCCTGATCCTGTTGGTAGTAAATCTGCACGCCGGTGGCTTCCCAGATGTTGGCGATCTCGTTGCTGTGGGCACGCAGTTCGTCGAAGTCGGTGGTGGCCTTCTGGCCCATCTCGCTGTAGAAGCCGTTGAGCTTGAGCAGCAACTGGTTCACCTCGGACGGCAGCCGCTCGGCGCGCAGGCCGATCTTCACCGCCTCGTCCAGCAGGATGGGGTAGCTGTGCGACGGGTACTTGGAGTTCAGCGTGGTGGCGATCTGCTCGGCCTGCGCTTCGTCGCGGATGTGGTGCGCCAGCAGTTCCTTGCACAGCATGATCGACAGCGATTCCGCCCGATCGACGGCGCCGATGACCAGCGGGTGCACGTACTGGAACAGCGATTTGTAAGCGTTGTCGGGGTCGGCGCCGTTCTGCCCGCGCCACAGGCGGATCACGCGCTGCAGCTCGTCCAGGCTCACGCTCACGCGGTCGTTGTCGCGGTCCACCGGAGACAGCGCGTGGTTGAGCGAGGTGTCCACCGCCGTCAGATAAGCGGTCGGCCCCATCAGGATCAGGTCGGCGCCGATGGCGATCATCGTCGCCGCCGACGCGCATTCCAGCGGCACCAGCACCACCAGGCGCTGGCAGTGCTGGCGCAGCAGGTTGGCGATGCGCAGCGACACCTGGCCGCTGCCGCCACCCGATTTCAGGAACAGGTAGATGGTGTCGTGCTGGCCCAGCTGGCACAGCAACTCGTGCAGGGCCAGCACGTCGCTGCCGCAGACCGAGCCCCGCGAGCCGTTCCAGTAGCTGATCACCGGGCCGCCCAGGTGCTGGCACAGCTCGGCGATGACGGACTGCGTCTGGTTGAACAGCACCGGTGGCTGCTTGATCTTGATGTTGACTTGAGATTCTTGGTTGTCCATTTTTTTCTCCAGAAAATAGGCGCCCGCCAGTGCGGGCCCCGTGCTCAGCGGATTTTCACCAATCCGTCGAGCACCTGGTCCAGACCTCCGACGACGGAGATCTTGTCGATGCGTTCGGCCACGCGCTCCAGCGTCTCCAGCTCCTTCATGCGCAGGGCTAAGGGCGAGCCCTCCATCACCTTGGCGGTGTTGAGCAGCGAGCGCGTGGCCGCCGTTTCCTCGCGGCGGCGGATCACGTTGGCCTGCGCGGCCTTCTCGGCCTCGACCACCTGCGCCAGCAGCGCCTTCATGTCGCCGGGCAGCACGATGTCCTTCACGCCCACGCCGTCCAGCAGCAGGCCGTAGGTGGCCAGCTTTTGGCGCACGTGCGCGGTCACGACTTCGTCGATGACGGCCTTGTTCTCCAGCAGTTCGTCGAGCGAGCGCGTGCCCACGGCGGCGCGCAGGCCCAGTTGCAGTTCGCGGTACAGGTGTTCCGCGGGTTTTTGCAGCTGGGTGAAGGCGGCCAGCACGTTGGCGTAACGCCAGGTGGCGGCCAGGTTCAGGCGCAGCGCGACCTTGTCGCGGGTCAGGATTTCCTGGCCCGTGACTTCGAGCGACTGCAGGCGCAGGTCCACCAGCTCCACGGCCACGGTGCGGCCGAACTTCCAGAACGCATGGTTGCCGGGCGGCAGCACGCGCTCGACGCGGCCGTCGATCGACAGCACGCCGGCGCCGTGCTCGGGCACCTGCACGCTCAGCACGCCGGCCAGACCTTGCACCGCGCGCGGGCGCAGCTGGGTCTGCGTCAGGCGCTGCACCAGTTCAGGCGGCAGCTCGGCGGTGGTGGCCACGTCGACCACGTCCACGCGCACCTCGCGCAGCCCCTTCCAGTACAGGCGGCGCGTGGCGGGCGGCAGCAGTTCGACCAGCACGCCGTCCTCGAACAGCAGGCCAGCCTGCGTTTCGCTCAGCTCCACGCGCACGAACTCGCGTGCGACCACCTCGGGCTCCTTGGCCAGCAGGTAGTCGGTCAGCTCGTGGGTGAAGGCGGGTTGTTCCAACGCAAAGGTGTCGACGCGCAGGTCGTCGAAGGCGCTGAACAGGGTGTGGCGGCCGGGCGGCAGCACGCGATCGAAATCGCCATTGCGCAGCAGCAGGCCGCGTTCGTTTTTCTTGACGGTGACACGCTTGAGTTTCATCTTGTTCTCCTTGGTGTGTTGCGTGGTTTCAAGCCAAATCGCCGTTTTGCGTAATAAGAGCAAGCGCGAGTAGCTATTGATTTGATAGTGTCTGGGTGCCGTTACAGGGGTGGCGGCGGTCCGTGGTCGTGACCGGCGGGATCACGCGGCGGGCGCGGGTGTGCGGCTGCCCTTTGCAGGCAAGCCGAACGCCCGCGCTGGCCGTGTGTGCCGCGGGTTCGTCTCCCCGGCGCGAAGCCGCCACCGCTGACGGACCGCTGGCGCGGGGCATGAGCGGGCTGGTCGCTGGCCGAAGCCATCGACAGCCGTTGCATGCCCCCGCACTGCGCGCCCGCGTTCGGCGGGTGGTCTTGCGACCGTTTCATGGTGTATGGAGCGGGAGTCGAACCCGCGACCGACGAATTCCAGATTCGCTGCTCTACCGGTGAGCTATCCACACTGGCGGATCTCTTGGGAGTCGAACCCAAATCAAGAAGATGCCCCACGGCGAGTTCCATCGGCTGCTTTCAGCGGTGCGGCATGCGCGGCAGCGATCCGTTCACCACGGAGCGCCACGCACCGGTGGGGCGGGCTTGCACCCGAACCCCTGACCTGTGAGCGTTCCGCCTTGGGCAGCAGATTCATTGACGCGGCTGAATCGTTGGGATCAGTTCAGGCGCGAATTCCTTGGCAGGCGCGCGGCCAGCCAGTCGTGCACGTCGGCGCGGATGCGCCGCCCTTCGAGCAAAAAGCTCTCGAAGCGGCTGGGCACATACGGCAGGTACAGCAGCGGCATGCCCGCCTCATCCGGCGTGCGCGCGGCCTTGCGGCCGTTGCACGCCGCGCAGGCGGTGACCAGGTTCATCCAGCTCCAGGCACCGCCGCGCGAGGCGGGCACGATGTGCTCGCACTGCAGGTCCCACTCGGCGTGCACCTGCCCGCAATAGGCGCAGGTGTGGCGGTCGCGGCGCAGTAGCTTGGGCTTGGTCACGCCGGGCGTGATGTCGAACAGGTTCACCCGCGCCGCGCCATGCAGCGCGATGATGGGCGGCACCTCGATGATCGACTGCCGGCCAAGCGCCACGTTGAAGCCGCCGCGCAGCACCGCCAGCGGCGCGCGGCCCTCGGTCCAGGCCACGGCGTCGCTGGCCACGTGCGTTGCGGCCTGCTCCAGCGTGATCCACGCCTGCGGCGTGCCCTGGATGTCGAGTTGCAGCACTTGGCTGTAGGAACGGTGATGCATGGGGCCTCCTTTCTGTGGCCGTTGAAAGAACAAAAATGGCAGGGGCGGCAGGATTCGAACCTGCGTGCGCCGGGTCAAAGCCGGCTGTCTGAACCGCTCGACGACGCCCCATCAAAAAAAGCACTGGTGCGCGCTCGAGGATTCGAACCTCGGACCCTCCGGTCGGGAGGCTGCCCTCGGATTCCTCGCGTCGCGCTGGCCCAGGGCTCGAGTGCCCTGCGGCGTTGCAAACCTTGCCGATAGCACAAGCTATCGGCGGCAGCTTGCGCCTTGCAGACCACCCGATCCGAGACCATCGCTTCCCGCGATCAATCTGAGGGCAGCCTCCAAGCCGGATACTCTGACCTGCTGAGCTAAGCGCGCAATCGATGTGTGGTTGTCCGAGGTGGATTCGAACCACCGCACGCCGCCTTATGAGGGCGGTGCTCTACCGCTGAGCTATCGGACAGTAAGGGTTGGGGTGTCCAGCCGGCTTCGAACCGGCGACCCTCGGATTCACATTCCGATGCGCTGACCTGCTGCGCCATGGACACCGTGGAAAGATGGCTGCCCGAGGAGGCTTCGAACCTCCGCGCTCCTGGTTAACAGCCAGGCGCTCTACCGACTGAGCTATCGGGCAAGAAAAATCACCACTCGCCGTGCAGGCGCACGCGCTCGTCCGGGCGAAGCGGATCGTGCCGTGCGCGCAGCAGCGCAGCGGGCAGCCACGCACGCGCGGTCAGGCGCAACACGCGTTGTGCGGCATCGCGCAGGCTGCGGGCGCCGGGTTGCGCCGCCGGCACGGCTTGAGCTTGCTTGCGCATGCTGCTTCTCCTTGAAAAGAAAGCTGAATGAAATGGAGGTGCGGGCCAGATTCGAACTCGCGGTGATAGACGGATTTGCAATCCGTTGCCTTCGACCACTTGGCTACCGCACCGATGAAAAATGGTGGGTCGTCAGGGAGTCGAACCCCGTGGTGTCCCGAAGGAGGCCGGATTTACAGTCCGGTGCAGTCGCCAGTGCTGCGCACGACCCGAGAAATTGGCGCCCCGCGCAGGACTCGAACCTGCAACCCCCGGCTTCGTAGGCCGGTGCGCTGATCCATTGCGCCAGCGGGGCATGAAAACTGGTGCCGACGGAAGGACTCGAACCTCCCACGCCCTCGTCTTCAGCGAGGCGCTCTACCGGATGAGCTACGTCGGCAAGATCTCATGGCGCTCCGTGCGGGATTCGAACCCGCGGCTTCCGGCTAGACAGGCCGGCACTCTGGCCACTGAGTTAACGGAACAACACTTGGCGTCGCGTAGGGGATTCGAACCCCTGTCGGCGAGTTGAAAACACGCTGTCCTAAGCCCAGGTGTCGTGTCGCGCCCGAAACGACCGTGTTCGCTTGGTCTCGAAACGCATCGCGGCGTTGCACTCGTTGCCAAGGCATCCAGCCTTGGCGGCCGACCGCGCCTTGCGCTGCGCTCAGAACCCGGCGCGACCATCGGCCATTTCGAGCGCGACACGACACCGACGAACGCGACGCTTGAAAAATGGTCACGGTTGAAGGTCTCGAACCCTCGGCCTCATGCTCCCAAAGCACGCGCTCTGCCAACTGAGCTAAACCGTGAAGAAAATCTGGCGGAGCGTGCTGGATTCGAACCAGCGGGCCGCTTGCGCGACCACGGCTTAGCAAGCCGCTGCTTTGGGCCACTCGGCCAACGCTCCTGGATGTAGTTGGTGCCCCAGGAGGGATTCGAACCCTCAGAGGCTGTCCTCAAACTCATCGCGGTAAGCGATTGCCCCGGATCGGGTGTCCTGCAAGGCGCATTTCGCAGCCAATAGCTTGTGCTATTGGCAAGGAATGCAACGCCGCAGGGCGCCCGAGACCGGGGACAAGCGCGGCGCGAGGAGTTTGAGGACAGCCTCTCAGGCCCCTGTTTCTGAGACAGGGACGTATACCTGTTCCGTCACCGGGGCGATGAAAAAACCACTTCGGCTGTGCCCGTGCGCGAACAGCCACAAGGGGCTTGGTGTTTCGCTGCACGTGGCGCCGGCCGGACACCGCGCACATCGCCGCCGCCACCCTCACCAGCGGTTGCGGCAACGGCGTGCACGGGCACACCCGAAGTGGGGCGAGGGCGCGCGTGGGTGCATGGGTGCACCCGGCGGCGCTCGCCTTTTCGATGCAAGGCTGTGTGTTTCCCGCCAGTACGGGACAGCCTTGCGGCGGTTTGTTAATGAACCCGTGGCCATGCGAAGGGCACGACCCGCGCGGTGCGATCACCGCCCGTGAAAGAGCTTGAAAAACAAAAACGGCCCGGAACCTTGTCGATTCCGGGCCGTCGCGGGGCACCTGCGTCAGGTGCCTGGCGTGGAGGGCGCGTGTCTAGGCGTGGCCCTCCCCCGGAAGGATGGTGTTCTCGCGTGGATCAAGCTGCAGATAGCCCTGGGCCAGGCCCATGCTGCCCCGCTGCTTGGCGCACCAATGGCTGGTCGAACGACTGGGCTTGCCAAAGCCTGCACACGGCACGCCGGCACGCGCAAACGCCGCCAACCCGCCAAAGGCGGTGCGCGCTATGGAAAAAATGCCGGTGTTCACGAGGTCAGTCCTTGAATGAAAAATAAGCTCAAGATGGAGCGATGAGGCTGGACTGTAAAGACTCTTTACTCTCCGGTCAAGCGCGGCGACAATCTTTTTTTCGTTTGTTGTTGCCGTTGCACAACCTCTTGCCCGTGTCCAACCTCACCGTCACCCGCCGTCAGAACGTGTTGGCGCTGTTCCAGTCCTTTGCCGAAAAGCAGCTGGCAGCCGGCACCCCGCCCAAGGGGCTGGAGCAGGCTTTCGCCGCCACGCTGCAGATATCGCCCAGCATGTGGAGCCAGATCAAATCGGCGCGGCCCGTTGGCGACAAGCTGGCGCGCCAGATTGAGGCGCTGGCCGGCCAGCCCGTGGGCTGGCTGGATGAAGAACGCGCCCATGAGCAGCCCAGCGCGGCGGAGCAGGCTTTTCTGGCGCTGGCGCTGGCCGCCTGGCGTGCCAGCAACGCGGTGGGCAAGCGTGAATTGCGGCAGCACGTCAAGCGCATCGTCGACGCCAAGGCGGCGCTGTAAGAGCCTGTTCAAAGTCTCCTCGTGCCGAGACATTGAACCTAGAAACGGCAGTTGACCGCTCGCCATCCTTGAGCAACTGGCATGAGCACTGACTTCCACAGCTTCGATCACATTCACCTGTTGGGTGAGCGCGCTATGCACCCGATCGCACCGCGCTGGCTCGCTGCCCAAGCGGCGTTGCTCGTCCTTGCAGGCACGAGCCTGCCGCATCCTCGCGTCTTGCCTGGCACGCCCACCACGGCACGCTCGGGCGCATCCAACTGCCGTTTCTAGGTTGAACAGGTTCTAATGACGCTTTCAAAAATCACGACAGCGCGGGCCATCAGAAAAATCCCCTCACATTCCCTCGTCATTGCGGCGAAGGCCGCAATCCATGGGGCGCCACCTTGACACGGTGTTGACCCGCGGACACCGTGTGGATTGCGGCCTTCGCCGCA
>JAUNUR010000112.1 GCA_030538085.1 Pseudomonadota bacterium
TGAACACCCGTTTCATGCGTCGCGGGGGGCGCAATGCGCCATGCAAACTGATACGGTTTCGCGCTCAAAAAAAAAGACAACTGCTCGCGCGCGATGCGATGACGAAATGACCTCGCTGCGCTTGGATGACGGCGGCTGCGCCGCCATGACGCCGCTGTAGCGGCGAAGTCATTTCGTTATTCATCAAAGTTAGAGGCGCCTCTTAGGGGCTTTTAGCGATGAGTTTGATGACGGACAGTCTCTGAAGCCGTTTCTTGACGGCCACATCATCAACGTGCATTAGAGTTCGCGGATGCGATTCACCCGGCTGCTGGCCTCCTCACCCATGGCGTTGGCGGCCGGCGTGGGGCAGGCCTTGTCCGTTGCCGATCCGTGGACGGGCCAGTCGCACTGGTGGTTGCAGATCCTGAGCCTGGCCTGGCTGGCCTGGCAACTGGCGCATCACGCCGAGCGCCGGATGTCATGGAGCGCCAGCACCTGGGCCCGCCCCGAAACCGGCGTTCCGTGGCGGCGCGCGCTGTGGCTGGGCTGGCTGTTTGGCCTGGGCTGGCTGGCCGGCACGTTCTGGTGGCTGTTCATCTCGATGCACACCTATGGCGGGCTGAACGCGGCACTGGCCGTGGGCGCCGTGGCGGCGCTGGCGGGCTTGCTGGCGCTGTACTACGCGCTGGCGGGCGCGGCCTTCGTCAGGCTGGCACCCGGCAAGATGCTGGGCCAGTCCCCCGCTTGGTCGGCCCTGCTGTTCGCCGCGCTGTGGACGCTGGCCGAGCTGGCGCGCGGCAACTGGTTCACCGGCTTTCCCTGGGGCGCGGGCGGCTATGCGCACGTTGATGGGCCGCTGGCTTTTCTGCCGCGCTACGTGGGCGTGTATGGCACCGGCCTTGTCGCGGCGGCGCTGGCGGCGCTGCTGGCGCTTGGCGGGCATGTGCGCTGGCGATCGGTTCGGATGCAGGTAACGGTCGTGTTGGCGTTGCTGATCGGCAGCGCACTGTGGGGTTGGCGCTATTTCGACATTGAAATCGATTCTGTAGACGTCACCGAAGGCAAGTCGGGGCTGGTGACGGAAGTAGCCCTGATGCAGGGCAACATTCCGCAGGATCAGAAGTTCATTCCCGGCACCGGCGTGGCCGATTCGCTGCGCTGGTACGGCGAGCAGTTGCAGGCCAACCGCGCGCCGCTGATCGTGACCCCCGAAACCGCCGTCCCGCTGCTGCCACGCCAGTTGCCCGAGGGCTACTGGGATGCCTTGCTGGCGCGTTACAGCGGCGAAGGCCAGGCCGCGCTGCTGGGCGTGCCGCTGGGCGACATGGAGGCGGGCTACACCAATTCAGTGGTGGGCCTGAAGGCCGGCCAGGCCGAGCCTTACCGTTACAACAAGCACCATCTGGTGCCGTTCGGTGAATTCATTCCACCCTTCTTCAAGTGGTTCACGCGGATGATGAATATCCCGCTGGGCGACTTCGAGCGTGGCGCCGTGGGCCAGCCCTCGTTCGATTGGCGGGGCCAGCGGCTGGCGCCCAACATCTGCTATGAGGACTTGTTCGGCGAGGAGCTGGCCGCGCGCTTCGCCAACCCGGCCACCGCGCCCACGGCTTTCGTCAACGTCAGCAACATTGCCTGGTTTGGCGACAGCGTGGCGATCGACCAGCACCTGCACATCAGCCGCATGCGCGCGCTGGAGTTCGAGCGCCCCATGCTGCGCGCCACCAACACCGGCGCCACCGCCATCATCGACCACCGCGGCCAGGTCACGCACCGGCTGCCACGCCTCACGCGCGGCGTGCTGCTGGGCAGTTTCGAGGGCCGCACGGCCATCACCCCGTTCGCGCGCTGGGCGGCCCAGGCCGGACTGTGGCCGCTGTGGATCTTCTGCGGCGCGCTGGTGCTGCTGGCCGCGCTGCGCCGCTTGTCGGCGCGCTGAGAGGCTGTCTTCAAACTCCTCGCGCCGCGCTTGTCCCCGGTCTCGGGCGCCCTGCGGCGTTGCATTCCTTGCCAATAGCACAAGAACTGCCCCTTTCGAGCCCTCGTCATTGCGGCGAAAGCCGCCATCCATGGGGCCGCCTTCTTGGCGTGGCGGTCAGGCACAATCGCGGATCATGGCCGAATCTTTTTCCTACGACCAACTCATCGCATCGGGCGAAGGCCGCCTGTTTGGCCCCGACGCGGGCCGCCTGCCGCTGCCGCCGATGCTGATGTTCGACCGCATCACCCACATCGACGCCGATGGCGGCGCCCACGGTCTGGGCCGCATCGAGGCCGAGCTGGACGTCAAGCCCGACCTGTGGTTCTTCGTCTGCCATTTCCAGGGCGACCCGGTGATGCCCGGCTGCCTGGGGCTGGACGCCATGTGGCAGTTGATCGGCTTCTACCTGACCTGGCTGCGCCTGCCGGGGCGCGGACGCGCGCTGGGCGCGGGCGAGGTCAAGTTCACCGGCGAGGTCGGCCCCGATGTCAAGCGGGTGACATACCAGATTGATATCAAGCGGGTCATCAAGCGCAAGCTGAACATGGCCATTGGCGACGCGCGCCTGCTGGCCGATGGCAAGGAGATCTACGTGGCCAACGACTTGCGCGTGGGCCTGTTCCTGCGCGAGGGCAACCAGGTGAAGGAAGCGGCATGAGCAAGCAACGGGTGGTCATCACCGGCGCGGGCATCGTCTCGTGCATCGGCAACGATCTGGTCACGGTGGAGCAATCGTTGCGCGAGGGCAAAAGTGGCATCCAGGCGGTGCCCAGGTTCACCGAACTGGGGCTGCGCAGCCAGGTTGGCGGCGTACCTCAAATCGATATTGAGGCGCGCATCGACCGCAAGCAGCTGCGTTTCATGGGCGATGCGGCGGCCTACGCGCAAATCGCGCTGGAAGACGCGATCAAGCAGGCCGGCTTGACGCCGGAGCAGGTCAGCCACCCGCGCACCGGCCTCATCATGGGTTCGGGCGGCGGCTCGCCCGCCAACCAGATCGAGGCCGCCGACACGCTGCGCGAAAAAGGCATTCGCCGCGTCGGCCCGTACCAGGTCACGCGCTGCATGAGCAGCACGGTGTCGGCGTGCCTGGCGACCAACTTCAAGGTCAAGGGCATCAACTACTCCATTACCTCGGCCTGCTCCACCTCGGCGCACTGCATCGGCGCCGCCGCGCAGCAGATCGCCTTCGGGTTGCAGGACGTGATGTTCGCCGGCGGCGGCGAAGAGCTGAGCTGGGGCATGTCGCTGCTGTTCGACGGCATGGGCGCCATGTCCGCCAAGTACAACGACCAGCCCGAGAAAGCCTCGCGCGCCTACGACGCCAATCGCGACGGTTTCGTCATCGCTGGCGGCGGTGGCGCGGTGGTGCTGGAGTCGCTGGCGCATGCCGAGAAGCGCGGCGCCACCATCCTGGCCGAGGTGGTGGGCTTTGGCGCCACCAGCGACGGCGAGGACATGGTCGCGCCCTCGGGCGACGGTGCCATCGCCTGCATGCGGCAAGCCCTGGAAGGCATCGAGGGTGGCGTGGACTACATCAACACCCACGGCACGTCCACGCCAGTGGGCGACATGCAGGAAGTGCGCGCCATGCGGGCGCTGTTCGGCGACCAGGTGCCGCCGTTCTCGTCCACCAAATCGCTCACCGGCCACTCGCTGGGCGCCACCGGCGTGCAGGAGGCGATCTACTGCCTCATCATGATGAACAAGGGCTTCATCGCCGGTTCGGTCAACGTCGAGACGCCCGACGAGGCGCTGGGCGACATGCCGCTGGTCACGGCCACGCGCGACGCCGAGCTGCGCACCGTGCTGTCCAACAGCTTCGGCTTCGGCGGCACCAACGCCAGCCTGGTGCTGCGGCGCTGGGGTTGAAGGCTCTTCAACCTATTGAGATTTTCAATAATCACGACAGCGCGGGCCATCAGAAAGAAATCTCCCTCTCCCTCTGGGAGAGGGTTGGGGTGAGGGCAAGCGGCGTGTCATGAATTACGAAACTTTCAATAGATTCAATTCGTGGTGGTTCTAGGCTGATGCCCGGCGGCGGCCACTGATGCTGATCCAGCGCCGAGGCCGACGTTCACGGCATGCGTCATGAAACGTCACGCTGGCGTGCCAGAATGTCCGGCTGCACTGTCTGCATGTACCGGATTCCTGAAGCCATGACCCACCGCGCCACCAAAATCGTCGCCACCCTCGGCCCCGCGTCCAGCGAGCCCGCGCTGCTGGAAGAGATGCTCCGCGCCGGCGTGAACGTGGTACGGCTGAACTTCAGCCACGGCAAGGCCGAAGACCACATCGAACGCGCCCGCCTGGTGCGCGAGGCAGCCGAACGCGCGGGCAGGGAAGTGGCCATCATGGCCGACCTGCAAGGCCCCAAGATCCGTGTCGGCAAGTTCGCTGACGGCAAGGTGCAGTTGGTACCGGGCGCGCCTTTCGTGCTGGATGCCGCGCGCAAAGAGCCGGGCGACGTGGCCGGCGTGGGCCTGGACTACAAGGAACTGCCGCGCGACGTGAAGCCGGGCGACACGTTGCTGCTGAACGACGGCCTGATCGTGCTCACCGTGACCGATGTGCGCGGCGAGGCCGTGCACACCACCGTGAAGATCGGCGGCGAGCTGAGCAACAACAAGGGCATCAACAAGCAGGGCGGCGGCCTGACGGCGCCGGCGCTGACGGGCAAGGACATGGAGGACATCAAGACCGCCATGGGCCTGCGCGCCGACTACGTGGCGGTGAGCTTCCCGAAAAGCGCCACCGACATGGAAATGGCGCGCCAGCTTTGCAACGTGGCCGGTGCCGAGTGGGGGCACAAGCCGTACCTGATCGCGAAAATAGAGCGTGCCGAGGCCATCCCGCGCCTGACCGAGATCCTGGCCGCCAGCGACGGCATCATGGTGGCGCGCGGTGACCTGGCGGTGGAAGTGGGCAACGCGGCGGTGCCCGCGCTGCAGAAGAAAATGATCGCCATGGCGCGCGCCGCCGACAAGCTGGTGATCACCGCCACGCAGATGATGGAAAGCATGATCACCAATCCGGTGCCCACGCGCGCCGAGGTGAGCGACGTGGCCAACGCCGTGCTCGACGGCACCGACGCCGTGATGCTGAGCGCCGAAACCGCCGCCGGCAAGTATCCGCTGGAGACGGTGCGCGAGATGGCCGCCATCTGCGAAGCCGCCGAGGAGCATGATCCGGTGGAACTGGACGCCGATTTTTCCGGCGCCACGTTCCACCGCATCGACCAGTCGATCGCCATGGGCGCGCTGTTCACTGCTTTCCACCTGGGCGCCAAGGCCATCGTGGCACTGACCGACTCGGGCTCCACCGCGCTGTGGATGAGCCGCCACCGCGTGCGCATTCCCATCTACGCGCTCACGCCCAAGGTCGGCACGCAGCGCAAGATGGCGCTGTACCGCAACGTGCGCCCGATGCTGATGGACACCGCCGCCGAGCGCGATGCCGCGCTGGCCCAGGCCGAGGCCTACCTCAAGCGCCAGGGCGTGGTGCACACGGGTGACGTCTACGCCATCACCTGCGGCGAACCCATGGGCGCGCCGGGCGGCACCAACATGCTGAAAATCTGCCGCGTCGGCTGACGGTGGTGGCGTATCCGCGGCGGGGCTTGAGCGCCGCCGCTCATCGTGGGGCGGCGGTACGCCGCGCGCGCCACGCCCGTACCGCGAACCAGAACAGGCCGCCCGCCAGCCAGCAGAACCAGCCAGCCCACAGCACGTGGCTCAGGTAATGCGCGCCGCGCACGATCTGCACCGCGCCAAAACCCAGGCCCGCCAGCAAGGTCAGTCCCAGCGCCACGCTGGCCGTGCGCGGTGCCCAGGGGCGCAGCCAGAAGAACGCCGCCAGGAACGCGAAGGCCGTCGAGGCATGCCCCGCCGGAAAACAATGTCCGCCACCACCATCGGCCATGCCCCAGCGCCAATGCGACACGTATTGCGCGGTGCCGCCGAAGGCTTGCAGGTCCCAGGGGCAACTGGTCAGGCTGACGCGCTTGAGCACCTGCACCACCAGCGCAGCCAGCAGAATGCCGGCCACCAGATACACGCGATCGGCGCGCGGCAATGCGCGCAGCGGCCCCATCGGTCGCCAGATCATGACGATGAGGGCCAGCAGCAACGCCCATGCGGCCTGGCGCGCGCCGGTGTGCAGCACGTTCTGCAACCACCAGTCGTGGGTCAGCGCGAAGCCCTGCGCGGAGCCGAACCAGCGAGACAGTGGCAGATCAAGCGCGCTGGCGTCCCAGGCCAGCGCCAGTGCCAGGGCGGCGGCGGTCCAGCCGAGGAAGCTGGTGAACGTGAGGGGGCGTGGGTGGTGCATGTGCAGGGCGTGTGCCGCATGGGCGCCGAAGGTGCGCCACGTTAATGAGCAGGGCTGAGCGCGGGCTTAAGCCCAGGTCGCCGTCAAGGGGGTGGCCGGGTAAAATTGCACGGATTCACGGGCGCTTGAAGTGCCCCGCGCCGCTTCTCATTGACTTCCGGAGGATTTTGCACCATGCCACTCGTTTCCATGCGCGAGCTGCTCGACCACGCAGCGGCCAACAACTACGGCATCCCCGCCTTCAACGTCAACAACCTGGAGCAGGTGCAAGCCGTGATGGCCGCCGCCGACGAGGTGGGCGCACCGGTCATCCTGCAGGCCAGCGCCGGTGCGCGCAAGTACGCGGGAGAGCACTTCATCAAGTACCTGATCCAGGCGGCGTCCGAAGCCTATCCGCACATCCCCATGGTGATGCACCAGGACCACGGCACCAGCCCCGCCATCTGCAAGGGCGCGCTCGACCTGGGCTTCGGCTCCGTCATGATGGACGGCAGCCTGCGTGAAGACGGCAAGACCCCCGCCGACTTCGACTACAACGTCGACGTGACCCAGCAGGTCGTCGCCATGGCGCACAAGATCGGCGCCACCGTCGAGGGCGAATTGGGCTGCCTGGGCAGCCTGGAAACCGGCGAGGCGGGCGAGGAAGATGGCGTGGGCGCCGTTGGCAAGCTGACGCACGACCAACTGCTGACCGACCCCGAGGAAGCCGCGCAGTTCGTCAAGGCCACGCAGCTCGACGCGCTGGCCATTGCCATTGGCACCAGCCACGGCGCCTACAAGTTCAGCCGCCCGCCCACGGGCGACGTGCTGGC